>JABDPJ010000181.1 GCA_013042835.1 Lysobacterales bacterium | reverse complement strand
GGGCACGGCTGGGTGGATATGGGTGCCGCACTGGAACAATCGGTGAATACCTATTTCTACCAACTGGCGATGGATCTGGGTATCGACCGGATGCACGATTACCTGGCGCAGTTCGGTTTCGGGTCAGCGACCGGCATTGATGTGCCGGGTGAGGGTAAGGGACTGTTGCCTTCGCGCGAATGGAAACGTGCAGTCCATGGAGAACCATGGTATCCGGGTGAGACAATTATTGCCGGCATAGGGCAGGGCTTTAACGTGGTAACACCACTGCAACTGTCCAACGCGCTGGCGGCGCTGGTCAATGGCGGTAAGCTTTATGCGCCAAGGTTGCTTTATGCCGCCAAGCCGGCCGGAACTGAAAGGGCAAAACGCGTCACGGTCCCGGTGACAGCACAGGTGGCGATCAGGGATGCGGAAAATTGGCAGACGGTGTTGGGCGGCATGGACCGGGTGGTAAACGGCCTGCAGGGTACCGCGAGAATTATCGCCGAAGACGCGCATTTTCGCATGGCGGGCAAAACCGGTACGGCACAGGTATACCAGCTTGGCGCCGACAAGGAATATGTCGAAGAGGAGGTTGCCGAACACCTTCGCGACCACGCACTTTTTATTGCTTTTGCCCCGGTTGAGGCGCCGCGGATTGCCATCGCTGTTGTGGTCGAGCACGGCGGAGCCGGCTCGAGGGCTGCCGCACCTGTCGCCCGGGCTACGCTGGATGCATGGCTGGACCAGGAAGTCGAACGGGAGCTATTGCCATGAAGCGCTGGTTACCGGCATGGGCCGGCGCTCCGCGTCTCGACCCGGTATTGCTAGTCCTGTTGCTGTTGATCATGGGGTTCGGATTGATCGTACTGTACAGCGCCAGCGGCCAGAACATGGCATTGGTCAACCGCCAGGCGGTGCGGTTGGGTGTCGGACTCCTGGCCCTGTTGGTCATCAGCCAGGTGCCGCCCCGTGTATTGCGGGCCTGGACACCCTGGCTCTATGGTCTCGGAATCGCCATGTTGCTGGCGACCCTGGTGCTCGGCGTCGGTCGCGGTACGCAGCGTTGGCTGGACTTGGGCCTGTTTCGTTTTCAGCCCTCCGAGCTGATGAAGCTGGCGGTGCCGATGATGGTCGCATGGTATCTGCATTCAAGGATATTACCGCCGGATTGGAAGAACACCGGTGTGACACTGGGCATCCTGCTGGTGCCGACCTTATTGATTTACCGGCAACCCGATCTTGGCACCTCGTTACTGGTCGCCGCCAGCGGCGTTTTCACGCTTTACCTGGCCGGATTGCGCTGGCGGGTATTGTTCGGCTTTGCCGGCTTGGCGGCAGCAGCTGCGCCGGTTTTATGGCTGGTCATGAAAGAGTACCAGCGTGACCGCGTGCGCACATTTCTCAACCCGGAAGCCGACCCGCTCGGGCACGGCTGGAATATTATCCAGTCAAAAATTGCCGTCGGCTCCGGCGGCTTGACCGGCAAGGGCTGGTTGAACGGCACCCAGTCAAACCTCGAGTTTATTCCTGAGCGCCATACGGACTTCATCCTCGCGGTCCTGTCCGAGGAATTCGGCCTGGTCGGCGTATTATTGTTGATGCTGGCTTACGTGCTGTTGATTGCCCGTGGCCTGTACATCGCCAACCTGGCGCGCGACACTGGTTCAAGATTGCTGGCCGGCGCCCTGAGCCTGACCCTGTTTGTCTACGTCCTGGTCAATGGCGGCATGGTCTCGGGAATATTGCCCGTGGTGGGTGTGCCATTGCCGCTAATCAGTTACGGCGGCACTTCGGCGGTCACCTTGCTGGCAGGTTTCGGCATGATGATGTCCATTTACGGCCACAGGAAATTCATACGATGAGAGACCCCGTGAGACCCGGGCAATGTGCGGATTGTCGGTATAAGCTGCATACAAGGGCGGTTTTTATGCGTCTTTCGGTTAAACTCTGCAATTGGACTAATTAACAATCTAATTAACAAACTAATTAACTTTTCATTCTGGAACCCTTGCTTGATGCGAAAACTGATTCTATTGATATTTTTCTGTTTACCCGCGATTGCTGCCGAGCACCCGGGCATGGACGAGTTCGTGGCACGTGCATACGCTGAATTCGGTCTGCCTGAAGAACAGGTCCGGACTTTACTGGCCGGTGCTGAATACAAACAGTCCATCGTTGACGCCATCTCGCGCCCGGCAGAGGGCAAGCCCTGGCATGAGTACCGCAAGATATTCCTGACCGACAGGCGTGTCAGCCAGGGGATCGAATTCTGGAGAGAGAACCGTGCGCTGATCGCCGGTGCTTCGGAGAAGTTTGGTGTCGATGAAGAGGTCATCGTCGCCATCATTGGTGTAGAGACAAGCTACGGCCGCAATACCGGCGGCTACAGGACCATCGACGCACTGGTGACCCTGGGTTTTTATTATCCCCAGAACCTGTCCTCCGACCGCTCTCCGTTTTTTTCCAAAGAACTGCTGCAGTACATGCAACTGGCCAACGAGGAGAGTCTGCCGGCCGATGAGATTACCGGTTCTTATGCCGGCGCAATGGGTATGGGGCAATTCATGCCCAGCAGTTACAGGGAATATGCTGTCGATTTCGACGGTGATGGCAGCCGTGACCTGTGGCGCTCGACCCCGGACGTGGTCGGCAGCGTAGCCAATTACCTGAACCGCCACGGCTGGCAGAAAGGACAACCGGTAACGCGTCGCGCCAGGGCAACCCAGGGAGCCGCTTTTGACAAAATCAAGCGTGACCTGAGACCTTCCCTGACCGTTGCCGAGTGGGAAGAGCTTGGTTTTTCGAGTTCCAGCGAACTATCACCGGAGCTTCCGGCGGCGGTCTTGAAGCTGGTTGAAAAGGACCGGAATTCTTACTGGCTGACCTTCAAGAATTTTTACGTTATCACGCGTTACAACCGCAGCCCCCGCTATGCCATGGCCGTGTACCAGTTAAGTCAGGAAATCAAAGAGGGGATGGGTGAATCCTGATGAACAGGTTGGTCGTACCCCTGGCCTTGCTGGCATTTTTGCTGGCGTCGTGCGCAGGGGACAGAAAGCAGGCTGAAGATGCCGCCGACGGACCCTCGAGCCGGCGTATTACGCCCGCTGACGTTCAGGACGCGGTGCCGGTCAGTGAGCCGTTGGCTCGCTATGGCAACCACAGCCCGTACACGGTGCTGGGTAAAACCTACACGGTCCTGCCGACCAGCAAGGGTTACAATGAACGCGGTATCGCATCGTGGTACGGCAGCAAGTTCCATGGGCGCCGCACCTCCAGCGGGGAGCCCTACGACATGCACCTGGCGACAGCGGCGCACAAGCGATTGCCGCTGCCGACCTATGCCGAGGTCACCAACCTGGACAACGGTCGCAAGATGATCGTGAAAATCAACGACCGCGGCCCTTTCCACGAAGACCGCATTATCGACTTGTCCTACGCGGCGGCGATCAAGCTTGGCGTGGACCAGACGGGAACGGCGCGGGTCGATGTGCGCGCCATCAACGTCGACACACCAAAGCGGTCTGCGGTGAAGGTGGCCGATGGCACATTTTTACAGGTTGGCGCGTTCAGCAAGCGCAAAACCGCTGACGACCTGGCGGGCATAATGCTGGCCGAGCAGGTCAAGCCGGTCACGGTACAAAAGAGCCGGGGATTGTATAAAGTATGGATCGGGCCGTATGCTTCAGAGGCAGAAATAGAAGCCAGCATGCGCCGCGTGGTTGAACTGGGCTATGAGCGCCCGCATAGAGTAAGTCGCTGAGGGGTAAGTACCGGAGGGCTTAGGCGCCGGAACCCACCCCCACCCCGAATTTTACGGAATAGTTGTTAAACATGAAGAAAATCCTGTTAATAGTCGCCCTGGTCCTGGCCGTGCCACTGTCTGCCCTGGCCCAACGACCGGCACCGCCGCCACCCAAGAACATGCCGACACCTGCGGCGCCAACTTTGGGGGCGAACAGCTACATTTTGATGGACTTCAACAGTGGCGATGTCCTGGTCGAGAGCAACGCCGACATGCCGGTTGAGCCTGCCAGCATCACCAAGGTAATGACCAGTTACGTCGTTTTTACCGAGCTTGCCAGCGGCAATATCTCGCTCGGTGACGTGGCCAATATCAGTGAAACGGCCTGGCGCACCGGTGGATCCCGCATGTTTATCGAGCCTTCCATGGAGGTAACCGTTGAACAGTTGATCAAGGGTATGGTCATCCAGTCCGGTAATGATGCCAGTGTTGCACTGGCCGAGTACCTGGCGGGTTCGGAGGATGCTTTCGCCGGTTTGATGAATCACTACGCCACACAACTGGGTATGACTAACAGCAATTTCACGAACTCGACCGGTCTGCCGCATGAGGAGCACTACACCACGGCACGCGACGTTGCGATCCTCAGTGCTGCGCTGATCGCCGATTTTCCCGAATATTATCGCTGGTACTCTGAGAAGGAATACAGCTTCAACAATATCCGCCAGCACAACCGCAACAACCTGCTTTGGCGCGACCCGGCTGTCGACGGCCTGAAGACCGGTCACACGCAGGCTGCGGGGTATTGCCTGGCCGCCTCCGCCAAGCGTGAAGGTATGCGACTGATCAGCGTGGTCCTGGGTTCGAGTTCAGAGTCGTCGCGCGTCAGCGAGAGCCAGACACTGCTGAATTACGGTTTCCGTTTCTTTGAGACCGTGCAGTTATACAAGAGCCGCCAGGAGCTGGCGCAGGGCAGGGTCTGGAAAGGTGAGCAAGAGCAGGTGCGGTTGGGCATCGAGGACGAGTTGTTCATTACCATACCGCGCGGCCGCTACGGTGATCTGGATGCACAGGTCGAGATGCGTCCGGAGCTGATTGCACCGATCGCCGAGGGTGAGGAGGTCGGGCAGATTTCCATTCGCCTCGGCGACGACGAGCTTACTACTCGCGGCCTGATAGCGCTTGAGACCATTGAAGAAGCCGGCTTCTTCGGTCGCGCGTGGGATGGGGTGACCATGTGGTTTGACGGTTTATTTGAGGATGAATGATGGCTTCTGTGAATCCCCCGAAAAACACGCAGAACGAGCAGGAGACGCTATTCGAATTCCCGTGTAAATTTCCTGTCAAGGCCATGGGTCGTGATGAAAAAAGCCTGGAGGCACTGGTGACCGGCATCGTTTTACGTCACGCTGAACTGTGGATGGATGAGCCGGTCACGACGATTCCCAGCAGTTCCGGCACATACCTGTCGGTAACGGTGACCATCGAAGCGACGTCCAAACCCCAACTCGATCGCATCTACCAGGATCTGACAGACTGTGAGCAGGTCCTGATCGCGCTCTAATGCCAACTGACAGTCTGCATATCCGGCGGCTAGGCCTGATGGACTACGAGTCCGTCTGGCGCGCCATGCAAAAGTTCACTGATGAGCGTGATGAACACACGCCCGACGAGTTGTGGCTGGTGGAGCACCCGCCGGTGTTTACCCAGGGCCAGGCAGGGCGCGCCGAACATATCCTGGCGCCGGGTGATATCCCGGTCATCCAGGTCGACCGTGGCGGGCAGGTCACCTACCACGGCCCCGGACAGATCGTGGCCTATCCCCTGATCGATATCAACAGGTTGGGGCTGGGTGTGCGTGAACTGGTCAAGGGTATTGAACAGGCGATCATCGACGTGTTGCAGAGTTACGGTGTCGAAGCCCAGTTGGTGGAAGGCGCGCCCGGTGTTTATATTGATGGCGTCAAGATCGCCTCGTTGGGTCTGCGCATCCGCAAGGGCAAATCCTTTCACGGACTGGCCTTCAATGTCGATATGGACCTCGAACCGTTCCAGCGCATCAACCCCTGCGGGTTCCAGGGCTTGCAGGTGACCAACCTTGCGACATTTACCGACGTTTCCATGCCGGAGGTCGAAGACCGCCTGGTTGCAGGGTTGAGCAGAATTTTGGGCTACAATGAAAAGTTCCGTACGGTTGAAGCGGCCCTGCCGGGACGTTAGTCAGCCCCACGACTGGATGAATGAAGCAAGTGAGCGATCAGGAAAAAATTCAAATCCGCATGGTCGGCAGCAAGGAGGCCGGCGCCAAGGAACTGGGCGCCGACAAACTGGCGCGCAACACGGCCCGCTTTGACCAGGATGCACCGGTATTGCGCAAGCCACCGTGGATCAGGGTACGGCTGCCGGCCGGCAATGCCGTGGCCAACCTGAAGACCCGCTTGCGTGACAACCGCCTGGTAACGGTCTGTGAAGAGGCAACCTGTCCGAACATTCACGAGTGTTTCCACAAGGGCACGGCGACCTTCATGATCCTCGGCGAGATATGCACGCGCCGCTGTTCGTTTTGTGATGTTGCCCACGGCCGCCCCAAGCCTCCGGACGAAGATGAGCCGGAGAACCTGGCCCGTACCATTCGTGACATGAAGTTACGTTATGTCGTCATAACCTCCGTCGACCGCGATGACCTGCGCGACGGTGGCGCTGAACACTATGTCCGGTGCCTGCAGCGAATCCGTGAATTGAGCCCGGCTATCAAGCTCGAGGTCCTGGTTCCGGATTTCCGTGGCAAAGGCCGTATGCAACGCGCCCTGGACATTCTCAAGACCTCTCCGCCGGATGTCTTCAACCACAACCTGGAAACCGTCAAGCCGCTGTATCCGAATGTCAGGCCCGGGGCGGATTACGACTGGTCGCTGGAACTGCTAAAGCGATTCAAG
Organism: Lysobacterales bacterium; assembly: GCA_013042835.1. GTDB lineage: Bacteria > Pseudomonadota > Gammaproteobacteria > Xanthomonadales > SZUA-36 > SZUA-36. The sequence goes on along the minus strand of JABDPJ010000181.1, from coordinate 36,936 downwards.
TTACAACACCCTGACATCCCGACCAAGTCGGGCATCATGCTGGGGCTGGGTGAGACCCCGGAGCAGGTTGAGCAGGTGTTGAGGGATCTCAGGGCGCATGATGTTGACATGATTACGCTCGGCCAGTACCTGCAACCGACGCCGCACCACCATCCCGTTTTGCGCTACTGGACGCCGGAAGAGTTTGAGAATTTCGCCGAACTGGGTTATGCAATGGGTTTCACGCACGTGGCCTCAGGCCCGTTGGTGCGGTCCTCTTACCATGCGGACCTGATGGCCGAGGAATCAGGGCTAATTGACTGAGCCTGGCCGGCGACGATGAGTTTATTCATCCCTGGTTTGTATCGGCTAAACTTTTGACCCTTGCGCATTGGCTTCGGGCAATGCTTAAATAACTGAAAAATGGCAATGAATTTAAACGGCCCGGCAACTCAAAGCCGGGTTTGTGGTCAGTAGGTAGACGATAGGCGGTTTAGCGCAGATACCTGAAAGTGGAGTAAACGAGTTTGAGAGCGATTAAGTTTTTATTGATAGTATTGATCAGCACTTCCGTTTGGGCGGCAACCCAGCCGGCGGAACGGGTGATGTTCAAACCCAGCCTGGACCAGCGCCTGCGCAGTAACCTGGCCACCAAGTTCCTGGCCAACTGGCACTACAAAGACACCAGCCTGGATGATGAACTATCCGAGAAAATCTTTGATCGTTACCTTGATTTACTGGATCCCAATTACAGTTTTTTTCTCGCCAAAGACATTGAAACGTTTTCGCCCTACCGGCTGAACATGGACAACGCCTTACAGCACTCCGACCCGACACCGGCTTATGAAATATTCAATACCTACGTAGACCGGGTGCGTGAGCGCGTCGCATTTGCGCGCGAACAGCTCAAGCAACCCATGGATTTCACCGTTGACGAAAGCTACATTTGGGACCGCAGTGACGTCAAGTGGGCAGATACTGAAGCTGACCTTGACGAATTCTGGCGCCAGCGGGTCAAGAACGATTTCCTGCGACTGCGACTGGCCGGTAAGGAAGACGAAGCGATTCTCGAGACACTCGATGACCGTTATGAAAACCTGGATCGGCGCATTTCTGAATTGAATTCGGACGATATTTTCCAGTTCTTTATGAACGCCTTTGCACAATCCATCGAACCGCACACGGCATACATGTCGCCGCGCAGTTCTGAGAATTTCGAGATTTCGATGCGCCTGTCACTGGAAGGTATCGGTGCTTTGCTGGGCCGTGAGAACGAATACACCAGCATTGCCAGCGTGGTGCCGGGCGGACCGGCTGACAAGGAAGGCAGCCTGAAAGCTGGTGATAAGGTGACTGCCGTGGGGCAGGGCCGCGATGGAAAACTGCAGGACGTTGTAGGTTGGCGTGTGGACGATGTCGTAGACCTGATCCGTGGCCCCAAGCACACGATTGTGCGTCTCGAGGTGCTGCATGAGGATACCGGTATCGACGGCCCGACCGAGATCATCGAGATCGTTCGTGACGAGGTCAAACTTGAAGAGCAGGCGGCCAAGAGCGAGATTATCGAGGTTCCCGGTGAAAATGATGAAATCGTCAAGATCGGCGTCATTGACCTGCCGGTGTTTTATCTGGATTTCAATGGCCGCGCCAGGAATTTGCCGGACTATCGCTCCAGCACCCGTGACGTGACCAGGCTGATCAACGAGATGAAGGCCGAAGGCATCAAAGGCCTGATCGTTGACCTGCGTAACAACGGTGGCGGCTCACTGCTCGAAGCCACCACGTTGACCGGTTTGTTTATCGACGAGGGGCCGGTTGTGCAGGTGCGTAACTCGAGTGGCCGTATAAGCACCGAGGAAGACGTTGAGCCCGGCATGGCCTGGGATGGCCCGCTGGCTGTGCTGGTCAATCGTTACAGCGCCTCTGCGTCCGAGATTTTTGCCGCTGCGATACAGGATTATGGCCGCGGGCTGGTCATAGGTGAAACCACGTTCGGTAAGGGTACGGTGCAAAACCTGGTGGACCTCGATGACTACGCCCCCTCCGGCGATTCCGGAAAAATGGGTCAGCTGAAGATCACCATGGCGCAATTTTTCCGGGTCAACGGTGGTTCTACGCAGAACCGCGGTGTCGAGCCGGATATACGCTTCCCGTCGGCCGGTGATCCGGAGGATTACGGCGAGCGCTCACTGGAAAACGCACTGCCGTGGACGAGTATCCCCACCTCGAGTTACGAACCGGAGGGTGATATGGGACGCATGGCCGCCGTGGCTGATTTTCTCTACAAGGGCAGAATTGCCGACAACCAGGAATTTGGCTGGTTGCTCAGCGATGTAGAGGAGTTCAACCGCAACAAGGACAAGAAAGAGGTCTCACTGCTTGAAAGCGAACGGCGCGCGGAACTGGACCGGGATGAAGCAAAGCGCAAAGCGAGAAAGGCTGCCCAGGATAACAACGGCCCGTTGCTCGAAGACGAAGACGCACTTGCCGACCTGACCGGCCCCGTCGAGGCCACCGTTGACGAGAACGATGACGCGGACAGCGAAGAAGAGGAAGATGACCGGCCTGACCTGTTGTTGCGCGAGTCCGCACGGATCGTGGGTGACATGGTTGAACTGGGTAGAAATGAATCCGCCCTGGCCCGGCAGTTTTCGTTGCTGAACAAGGAGCAGGGTTCAGAGAGCCTGCACTAGGCAGTGACGGGCGGGGGTTGAAGAGACTACTGCCCGCAACCTGTCAATACAAATAATTCTCAACCGGCGTTTGCGGGTTGGGAATTTTTTTTGAGAGGAGGATAATAGGGTAATTTCCCGTGGTAGTTGACCACGGCAACACTGCAAAGGAATACATGCGATGAAACATATCCTCCCGGCCCTGGCTCTCCTGGCGCTGTCGTTGAACACCCATGGCGGTCAGCAAAATGACGTAACGGCGGCAAAATCCGCGATCAAGGAATTTGCCGGCGCCCTGCAGGCTGAACTGAAAACGGCCATGCAGGCCGGCGGGCCGGTTGCAGCGATTGGCGTCTGCAACACACAGGCTCCTCAGATTGCAGAAGAAGTCAGTAGCGCGCACGGTATGAAGTTGAGCCGCGTCAGCCTCAAAAACCGCAGTCCGGGCAATGTACCGAGTGCATGGCAAACTGCTGTCCTGGAAAAGTTTGAAGTCCGCAAGGCGGCTGGTGAAGACGTCGGCAGCCTGGCCTGGTCGGAAACCGCCAGCGTTGATGGCGGCCAGGAATTCCGCTTTATGAAGGCTATACCGACTGGTGGTATCTGCCTGACCTGCCACGGTGTAACTATAGCGCCGGACGTCAAACAGCAGTTGGCGGCGCTTTACCCCGAAGACCGCGCCACCGGCTTTAGCGAAGGCGATATTCGCGGTGCCTTCGTTGTGACCAAATCGCTGGACTGAGAGTCCGTGCGGTGAGGATTTTCCGGCAGGGTGAATGAGTGGCCCGGCCGGAGAAACCTGTTCCGGCCAGTTGGTTTTACCCGCTCCCGGCTGGAGTTTCAGCCGGGCTTAATGGTTCGTGGTCTATTTTTTGCGCCAGGTCCCGCTGGCGTCGCGGAAGTAGTTGCCCTTGAGGGTTTTTTCATACGCTGTTTTGCCACCGACCTTTTCAACTTCTGAAAGTGCGGTGCCTTCCCGGTCTGCAATTCTCTGGTAACCGGCCTTGCGCCTGGCATTGACTTCATCTACCAGCCGCCTGATATCCGCAGGCACATCCCCGGTCACCAGGCCGACATAACCATTTGCCTGTTCACCGATCAGGCCATCAGCTTTGGGCTTTGTCAATTCGCTGGCGACGGCAACTGCTACTGTCACCACGCAGATAAACAGTGCGAATAAAATCTTTTTGCTCCAATTAATTGAATTCATCATGTTAGTTCCGTGTTTTGCTCTCTTGCCATTCAAACGGGCGCTGTTTGCGGAAATTGATCTGTGGGTTCACGTCAGAACATATCGTCATCAAGCAGTTCCTCGACTTGCTTTTCGACCCTGATCAGGATTTCATGCTTGATATTGATGTTCATATTGATTTCGATCGGTTTATCAGGTGCCTCGACCTTGACCGTCGGCGTGCATGCGACGGCCAGGAACACTATAGCTATCATCGGTATCAATCGGTTCATACTCACCACCAAAATTTGTCCTGCGGTTCATTACTGCGGTATACATTAACAGCTTGTGCTGAATTTATCCTGAACGGCCAGGGTTCTGCGCCTTATCGATCTGCATCTGTTTGAGTATCGACTCCTCGAAATCCCCGGTCATGAACAGTGCTTCAAAAAGCTCTGGAAGAATACCGCCGATGTTCAGGTTGAACACAATGGGGTGGCCGTCGTAAAGGTCGGGATTCCTGCCTTCGAGATGAATGGCTATCCGGTAGCTGCCGTCGGATTGGTAATTGAGCGTTCCGGACAGTTCTTTGTAGAGAAAGTTTTCCAATGCCCTGAAGCCAATGTTGCTGTCCGCCATACCCTCCCGGGTATAGGCGATGCGCCCGGGGCCGGTCGAGGTGAAGGTGCCGTTTTTAATGTATATGCCGGTCGCGTCACTGCCGAGCGGCAGCGAGAATTCCAGCCTTCCGGTACCGGCGAGGCCATCGATGTCGGTAAACTCAAGTAGCCGGCCGAAGTTGATTTGCGACAGGCGGGCCGTCGTTTCAGCAAGCCTGTTGTCCGAAAATTCCAGCGAGTCTGCATGGAGTTGCCCGTCAAACAGCTCCGCGTAAAGGTTGCTCAACTGAAAAGCGTCCATGTCCTGCAGGCTCAGCTCAGCCCTGGCATTGCTCATGTCGATGCCGCCGGCCAGCGCCACGGACCCGATGGCAAGCGGACCATGAACCCGCAGTGTTTCGTCCAGCTGCACGGCCAGCTCAAAGCTCGAACCGCGGGCGCTGCTTGCCGACATTGCCGCAGCCATGTCATAGCCTTTAATAGCGATTTGCGCGGTCAGGCGGTCTCCGGTTGCAACCTGCCCCTGGTAGTCGATAGAGCCGCTGCTTAACCTGGCAGTTTCGGGTAATTCCAGCTGGCCCACGGCCAGTAACCGGGGCAGGGATTCCAGTTTCAGCGTATTGGGGGGCAAAGTAATCTGCCATTGCTTGCCTGCCGTGTTGCCGTTGAACTCCAGTGGCAGTTCCGGACCGCTTTTGATCTTCAGTGAACCTGCGCCTTCGATTCGCATTTGTTCTTGCACCCGGTACGCTAAATCAAGGTCAAAGCCGGTCCAGGTTTTTCCCTCCAGCTGGATGGTGAGCCCGCGTGTCTGTGTCTCAACCGGGCCCGTCAGGCTGGCCAGGTCGAAGTCCCGCCATTGCACTTCAATTTGTTCAGCCGTGGTGGTGAGTTCGGGCATGCTGCCATTGGTCAAAGTGCTGCTGCCGCTACTTACAAACCTCCCCCCGTCCGCGAACAGATCCATTTCAACCGCTATCCTGTCCGCCTTGAGGACCTGGTCACCGGTTTTATAGGAAAGCGGTGTGTCCTGCTCCCAGTCGAGTGTCAGCTGGCCCTCCACTTCAACGGTGCCGGGGCTGGAGAAGTCTGCCGCTGCCAATTCAAGCCCGGCGGCCTGCAGTGTCAGCCGGTCGTCGCTGGATGTCATTTCAAAGTTGAGGTCACCTGAGTATTTCAGCGACGGCATCGAACCGGTCTGAATGACCAAGCTGCTGTTGGGGGCAAACGAGGTCAAGGTTGCAACTTCCGGCCTTGGCGCTCGCTGGAAGCCGGGCGCGGCCCGGGTGAGCAGTTTGTCTGCGAGACCGGCCTCATCAAGATAAGCGACGCTGGCTGGCCCGGCCAGCGTGACGATAAGGTCCTGTCCCTCACGGTTGGCGAGCAGGTTGGCTTCAAGGTCCAGCACACCGCTGTTCGAAGTCAGTTCGAGCTCGGGCGCGGTGAGCGAGAGGCGCTTGAGGCGTTGCAAATCCTGGCCTGAAAACTCCGCTTGTAGTTCCAGCTTGCCACTGATACCGGTCAGCTCGAACGCGGCTTTTTCCTGCATTATCGGTTCGAGCAACGCCGGCTCCATCAAATCTGTATCGAGTACGGCCCCAAGGCGCGTACTCTTATCCCGGTTTACGCGCTGCTGTTGAACTGAAATGCTCAGCCATGACGCCGCGTCCACTTCTTCAGGAAAATTGATCTCCGCGTCCAGTTGGTCCGGGCTGATGCTGGCAGCGATCCGGCCATTAAAAAGAGTGGCGCCTTCGAGCGTGAACCTGGCTGCAGCATCGAAGCTGTCACCGGCAAGAGGATCAATAAGAAGCGCCTCAAGGTCGAGTACGAGGGGGCTATCGCCGGCGATGGCAAGTTGATGGTGTAAAAGCAGCCGGAGATGATGCACTTCAAGCCGCGGTAATCGGCCCTGGATGTCCGCAAACGGCAGGTTCAGGTCTTCAAGGGTCAGGGTATCGGAATCGACTGGGTGTCCGCCGGGCAGTTCCGCGTCAATGACCAGCGTATCGATTTCAGTCCGGCTGCCAGCGTAGCTGAATTGGACGCCAGTTGCGGATAGCTTGAATTCGGTGGCGTTGTGAATGCCATGCGCATGCAGCGAGTTGATGCGCGTCCCCGAAAGCCCGGGGTAACCCATGTCCATGCTGTCGAGGTGCCAGCCGCCCGGTAATTGCCAGGAGATAAGGTGCGGCAGCCACAAAGGCGCCGATGCATACAGGGCGCCAGCCAGAAAAGTCGTTACGAACAAAAGCTTCAGAAAGATTTTCATGGCTTAAGATCCGTTCATTTCAGGCATCTTCAGGCAGCGTTCAAGGGCGGGCCGACGGTCTTGTGGCGGCAGTGGTTTCACAGCATGCCCGAAGCCCGGGATCACTTAAGGAGCGCCGTTTTCCAGGCGCTCAAACAGCATGGTATAGAGGCCGTTTTCCGCAGCTTTTGCGTTAAGCGCAAGGCGGCCCGAATGAAAACTGAAGCTATTGACCTCGGACAGCGCTTCAAGGTATTCCCGTTCCGCCCGCATGAGCTCCTCGGGGCAGGACATCATCGTGACCATCAGTCCCACGGTGGGGCGGGATGCGCCTCCTTCGACATGGGGGCTGCCCTCCCAGCGGCCGCCGGACAAGGTGACCGGCTGTGCTTCGATCCCCGTGTAAGTGGCATTCTTCAGGTCTTCGAGCGTAGTTGTTGCGGCGAACCCAGCCCCTGCGAACGCCAGGTTGACCGGGGCCAGGGATGTAGTGGCAAATACCTTTGCAAACAGCAACTTCATATCATCGACCTCCATATCTCACGCGTTGAACCTATCCTAACCCACGAAAAAGTCGAAGACATTGCCCAGTGTCGTCGCATCACCTTTGTAAAACTCCGTAAAGCCGCATTTTCCGCAGGTGACAGAGCTGAACTTCCGGTATTGTATGTTGAACATGCGCGACCATGCGCCGCCCGCAGCTCGTATTTCACCCACTTCATACTCTTTCCCGGAGCATCGCAGGCAAGACCATTTTCTATGTTTCATCAAACCTTCCTACTTGTGCGCCACCCTTCCGGTTGGCCTGTGTAAACGGCTGGGTCACCCATGGTTACATTTGAGAACCTGTTGCCCATCATAAGATTTTCAGCAACCGCGGTCATCTGCTGGAACTTAAATTCCAAAACCGTGAACGCTGACTGTTAGAATTGAGCGTTATGCATGAGTCCCCGTCACAAAATATATTGCGTGTTGCCCTGGCGGTACCTCTCAGGCAGCTATTTGATTACCTTCCTCCCGCAGGCGATATCAAGGCGCGTCCGGGTATGCGGGTGGTAGTGCCTTTCGGTCACCGGCAAATGGTTGGCGTTATCGTTGAGCTTGCAAACCACAGTGAGATGCCGCTGGACAAACTGGCCGGGGTACTCGAGTTTCCTGACGGGAATTTGACAGTATTGACGGATGAGACACTGGGCTTGCTGCGCTGGTGTTGGCGCTATTACAAGCACGCACCGGGTGAAGTGGTCTGTAGTGCTCTGCCTCCGGCGTTGAGGAAAGTCAGCGGCCGCATTCCACCGCCACCAGTCCAGTACCGGCTGACTGCGGCGGGTGAAAAACGCCTGCAGGAACCGCCCGGCCGTCTGAAAGCCCAGTTTCGTTTGCTGCAAAGCCTGGGTGAGGGTCCGGCGGCAGAGGCGCAATTGCGCATTGTATCGCCTTCGTGGCGCAAGTTGCTGGCCCGACTCGTCGAGCAACAATGGGTCAGCTCCGAGCAGCGGCCTGCCGCGGCATTGCGGCCGGCAGCGGGGCCGCCGTTGATGGCTGAGCAAAAGCGCTCGGTAGATGCGATTTGTGACAGCCTGGGCAGTTTTCACTGCCACCTGCTGGACGGTATCACCGGCAGCGGAAAGACCGAGGTGTATCTCCAGGTGCTGGAGCAGGTCCTGCGCGAGGGTGGTCAGGCACTGTTGCTGGTTCCGGAAATTGGCCTGACACCCCAGTTACTAGCGCGCTTTGAAAAGCGCCTGGGTTTCGCGCCGGTGGTGACGCACTCCGGACTCAGCGAAGGGCAGCGCTTGCAGGCATGGGCAATGGCCAGGAGCGGCCTGGCGCGGTTGGTGATCGGCACCCGCTCGGCCCTTTTTCTGCCGCTGAGTGACCTGCAGATCATCATTCTCGATGAAGAACATGATGCCTCTTTCAAACAACAGGACGGATTCCGCTATTCAAGCCGCGACGTGGCGGTAAAACGCGCTTCGGGCCTCGCTGTGCCAATTGTCCTGGGAACGGCCACGCCATCGTTGGAAACTTACAATAACGCTGTCATTGACCGTTACAGCTGGCACCGCCTCCGGCAACGCGCAACCGGTGCCGCCGAACCGCGCTGGCGCGTGCTTGACCTGGTTCAGCAGAACATGAAGGGCGGCATTTCGTCCGCAGCGATGAAAGCCATTGGTGAGACCCTGGAAAAACAGGAACAGGTGCTGGTTTTCCTGAACCGTCGCGGTTACGCCCCGGTCATACTGTGCCATGAATGTGGCTGGCACGGGGCGTGTCAGCGCTGTGACGCCAACCTGACATGGCATAAGGCTTCCCGCAGGCTGTTGTGCCACCACTGCGACAGCAGCATGCAACTACCGGTCATGTGTCCCGAGTGCGGCGCCGATGCCCTGCAAGGCGCCGGTGAGGGTACCGAGCAGCTCGAACAGGTGCTGGGCAGAACGTTTCCGGATACGCCGCTGTTGCGCTTCGATCGTGATACCGTCCGCAAAAAGGGAGAGTTCGACCGGCTCTCGGAGCAGGTCAAGACCGGTGAATCCTGCCTGCTGGTCGGTACCCAGATGCTGGCCAAGGGCCACCACTTTCCAAAAGTGACGCTGGTGGTGATAGTGAACCTCGACCAGGCCCTGTACAGCGCCGATTTTCGCGCCCTTGAGCGTATGGGCCAACTGATGGTGCAGGTCGCAGGCCGCGCCGGCCGTGACCAATTACCGGGCGAGGTGATCCTGCAGACCCATTATCCCCGGCATGAATCCCTGCTGACCCTGCTGACAAATGGTTACGAGGCCTTCGCAGCGGACATTCGCGCGGATCGGCAGGCAGCCTGCCAGCCGCCGTTCAGCTACCAGGCCCTGCTTCGTTCGGATGCCCATCAGAAAGAGGATGTGAAGGCGTTTCTGAACCAGGCCAAACAGTGTTTTCCGGCCGGCGAGACGGGTATCTACGGCCCCTTTCCCGCTATGATGGAGCGCAGGAGCGGACGTACCCGCTGGTACCTGCTGTTGCAGTCGGGCCAGCGCCTGGCATTGCACCGTCAGTTGGACGAATGGGTTTCCCTGCTGCACAAGCTACCCTCGGCGCGCAGGGTCCGCTGGGCGGTCGACGTTGACCCGCAGGATTACTGATTTGAAGACAGGACCGGGACGATCCGGGCGCCCGCCAAAAAAAGTGTGCCGGAAGCGCCCGTTGCAAGAGCATGCGGAGCGGACTATTGTCTGTTCGTGACCAATGACACTGCTTGAAAGGACGTATTTAAGCGATGATGGGCTGTTGAAAAACCGCCCGTTCGTACCAATAGTTCAAACAGCTTCGTTACCCGAAAACGACAACAGGTTTAAGTAATGCAACCCATCGAAGATAATCCGCAAAACGACGTATCAGAACACCCGGAGCGCGCTGCGTTCAGGAAACTTGGCAAGGTGGCCAACGAGCTCATCATCGGCCAGGAACGGTTAATGGAAAGGCTGGTAATGGCCCTGCTCTGCAATGGCCATTTGCTGGTTGAGGGCGCACCCGGCCTGGCCAAGACGACGGCCATCAAGGTACTGGCTGAGCGTATCGAAGGCGACTTTCACCGCATTCAATTCACCCCCGACCTGTTGCCCGCTGATTTGACCGGCACGGAAATTTACCGGCCGCGGGAAGCCGTGTTTGAATTCCAGCAGGGGCCCATTTTTCATAACATGATCCTCGCCGACGAGGTCAACCGGGCGCCTGCCAAGGTTCAGTCGGCGATGCTGGAGGCCATGGGCGAGCACCAGGTGACCGTGGGCAGGATTACCTACAAGATGCCGAAGTTGTTTCTTGTGATGGCCACGCAGAACCCGATTGAGCAGGAAGGCACCTACCCGCTTCCCGAAGCGCAACTGGACCGTTTCCTGATGCATATTTCGATCGGCTATCCGGATGCCAGGGCGGAGCAGGATATTCTCGAGCTGGCCCGCGGCCAGGCCCGTGATGAACTGGGTGAAAAGCCCGAGCCAACGATGCTGGTCACCCAGCAACAGGTGTTCGAGGCGCAGCGGCAGGTGCTGGACCTGCACATGGCGCCTGCCTTGCAGCAATACATCGTGCAACTGGTGCTGGCGACACGTGAACCGGGCAAATGGGACGAGGAGCTTGGCCGGCTGGTCAGCTATGGAGCCAGCCCCAGGGCGACAATCGGGCTTGACCGTTGCGCACGGGCGCGAGCCTGGCTCGATGGCCGTGATTTTGTTTCGCCGGATGATATTCATGTCGTGATTCACGAGGTAATGCGCCACCGCGTGTTGCTGTCCTACGAAGCGGAGGCCGATGGTGTTACCGTGGATGAACTGGTCGACCGCCTGCTGGACCTGGTCCCTGTTCCATGACACCCGTGCCAGGGGATGGCATTCATTTGAGTGCGCCCGAGTTAATCGCGTTAAAGCCGCGTTGCAATGCGCTGAGTTTTCCCATGAATCGCCCGGCAGCGTCGGCCCTGGCGGGTGCCTACCGTTCGCGCTTCCGTGGCCGGGGTGTCGATTTCGTCGAGTCCCGCAACTATTTGCCCGGTGATGATATTCGCAACATGGACTGGCGTGTAACGGCCCGTACCGGCAAGCCGCATACCAAGATATTCCAGGAGGAAAGGGAGCGCCCGGTGCTGGTGGTGGTTGACGCCAACCCCAGTCTGTATTTTGGCACCCGCAAACGCCTGAAATCCGTGGCGGCCGGTCAATTGGCGGCCGCCATCGCCTGGGCCGCTGTGCGGCGGGGTGACCGGATCGGCGCTTTCCTTTTTGCGCCGGAAAACCACCGTGAATTAAGGCCGACCGGTGGCCGCAGGGGCGCGATGCGAGTTATCCAGGGCCTGGTTGACTGGCTGAATCCGGATAAGATGCATGAGGGTCAGGCGCCCTTATCGGCGTCGCTGGAGCGGGTCCGTCACGCGGTGCGCCCCGGCAGCCTCATTCTGATCATCAGCGATTTTTTCAATCTCGACGAAGAGTGTCACCGCCACCTGTCACGCCTGCGCCAGCACAATGATGTCATCGGCTGCCAGATCATGGATCCCGCAGAAGCGTTTTTGCCTGCGGGTCGTTTCCCGATTTCCGACGGTGAACACAGCGCCATGCTGGACACACACCAGCAGCAGTCGCGCCGGCAGTTTGAACGGATGAGCGCTGAACACGGGATGCAACCCAAGCGTATGTTCCAGCGCCACAAGTGTGGCTGGATGGTGTTGGAAACCACCGATGACCCGGTGGAGGTGCTTGGCCGCGAATTGCGCTTGCTGGTAGGGCGGGGTTGATGAATCCGGATCTCGCATCACAGCTGCGTGACATCCACAGCGCTCCGCCTGTGTCCTGGTGGCCGCCGGCACCGGGCTGGTGGCTATTGGCACTCCTGGTGCTGTTGCTGCTTTTCTTCGCGGGTCGCCGCCTGCTGAGGGGTTACCGGGTCCGGCAACGGCGCAAGCAGATGCTGGGCTGGGTTGATCACCTGGATGCGAGTATCGATCCCGAGCGCGAGCCCCAGGCTTACTTATCCACCTTGAACCGGATTTTCAAGCTGGTGGCGCTGCGGGCCTTTCCCGACCGGCACTGCGCCGCCATGGCAGGCGGTGACTGGGTGGAATTCGTGGTCGAAAAAATGCGGGATTCAGAATCGGCGGATGCATTGGATATACTGGCCACTGGCCCCTATGACCCCAGGCCGCAATTCGATCCTGCGGTCATGAGTGAGCTAACCCGTGACTGGATCAGGCGTTATGGCTGAAGACGTGCTTACGACCGGTTTCACCATCGCCTGGCCCTGGCTGCTGGCCCTGGCACCGCTGCCGTGGTTGTTGCGGCTGCTGATGCCCGCTTCCCGCAGCTCTGATTTGCAGGCCTTGCGCGTACCCTGGTTTGCCGCGGTGGCTGGTGGCAAAGCCGGTTGGATGCGCCGGCCGTGGTTGGCGCTGGTCGCAGCCCTGGTCTGGCTGCTGCTGGTTTTTGCCGTGTCACGGCCGCAATGGATCGGTGAGATCGAAAGCCTGCCGGTCACCGGCAGGGACCTGCTGCTCGCGGTTGATATCTCCGGCAGCATGGACACCCAGGACATGATTCTGAACAAGACGGCCGTGAATCGTTTGCGGGTGGTTAAAAAAGTCGCCGGCGAGTTCATTCAGCGGCGCCGTGGAGACCGGGTCGGGCTGATCCTTTTTGGCAGCCGGGCATACTTGCAGACCCCGCTGACATTTGACACCGAGACGACGGCTATCTTGCTGGATGAGTCGGAAATCGGTCTTGCCGGCAGGGAGACGGCGATAGGTGACGCTATCGGCCTGGCTGTGAAACGTCTGCGGGACGATGCGGCCTCCGACCGTGTTCTGATACTGCTGACCGATGGCGCCAATACTTCCGGTGAAGTACAACCCCTGCAGGCAGCTGAGTTCGCCGCCCGGGACGGCTTGACGGTTTATACCGTTGGTGTGGGCGCGGATGAAATGATGGTGCAGGACTTTTTCGGCAGCCGGGTTGTGAACCCGTCGGCTGACCTGGACGAGGATACGCTGCGAACAATTGCCGAGCGTACCGGTGGGCGGTATTTCAGGGCGCGCGATGCGAAGGGGCTGGAAAGGATCTATGAAATCCTGGATGAGCTGGAGCCGGTCGAGAGTGACGTCGAAATCATCCGGCCGGTGGACGAGTTGTTTTATTGGCCGATGGGGGTCGCTTACCTGCTGGCATTGCTGGCGGCCCTGTTCTCGATCCGGCCCCTGGGTTTGCGGGCGGTGACATCATGATGGATGCATTGCCATTGCATTTTATCCGTCCGTTGTGGCTGGCTTTGCTGCCGGCAGCGGTAATCGTGCCGCTGCTGTGGCGCCATCTTCGCCGGCCTTCCGGCGACTGGGCCAGGATTTGCGACAACCACCTGCTGCGCTGGTTGAGCGTGGGTGATGCTGCCGCCAGGCCTTCCCGCTCCGGCCCCTGGCTGGCAGGCCTGGGCTGGCTGGTTGCCGCCGTTGCGCTGGCAGGACCGAGTTGGCAAAAGCTCCCGGACAGCTCTTTTGCTTCCCGCGACGCCCGCGTGCTGGTGCTTGACCTGTCGCTGTCCATGTTGGCTGAAGACCTGAAGCCCAACCGCCTGACGCAGGCTCATTTCCGCCTCTCCGATATGCTCGAAGACGCGACCCTGGAAGGCCAGACGGGGCTGGTGTCCTATGCCGGGGATGCTTTTGTTGTCTCACCGTTGACCAGTGACACCAATACCATCAAGAACATGTTGCCGGCGCTGCAACCGGACGTGATTCCCGTTGCCGGCAGCCGGCCCGACCGGGCGCTGGAACTGGCGGCCGAGTTATTGAAACGTTCCGGTGTGGCGCGCGGAGAAATACTCCTGATTGCTGATAGCGGCGACCGCGCAGCTGCCGTTGTTGCGGCAGACCTGGCCAGGCAGGGTATCTACACTTCGGTGCTGGCAGTCGGCACGCTGCAGGGTGCGCCGATTCCGAGCGGCGACGGATTCGTCAGTGACGGCAAAGGCAATATCGTGGTCACGCGCCTGCAAAGGGACGTTCTGCAGTCCATCGCCAGCGCCGGCGGTGGCAGATATTCGGAACTGACCGCGGGTAGCGCGGAAGACTCACCGTGGGCAGCGGTTGAGGGCAGCGAGTTTGCCCTCAAGGACGATGCCCTGGGTGAGCGATGGAAAGACGCCGGTCCGTGGCTGGCCCTGGTACTTCTGCCCCTGGTCGCTTTCAGTTTTCGGCGTGGCCTCCTGTTTGTGTTGCCATTGATATTGTTGCCGGGCATGGTTTTCAGCCCCGATGTGAAAGCGGGTTTCTGGGATGACATGTGGGCCAGCCGCGATCAACAGGCCCAGGCGGCGCTCCGGCAGGAGCGCGCCGAAGATGCCGCTTTGCTGGCGAAGGATCCGGCCATAGCGGGTGAAGCACTTTACCGTAAGGGTGATTTTTCAGCCGCCGCACAATCCTGGTCACAGCTCGATGCGGCGGATAGCCACTATAACCGCGGTAATTCACTGGCCCGCGCCGGAGAACTGGATGCAGCCATTGGCGCCTACGATGCTGCGCTCGACCTGGACCCTGGAATGGAAGACGCCCTGTTCAACCGCAGCCTGGTAGAACAAATGAAACAGCAACAGGAGCAGCAACAGCAGGACCAGGACTCCGAGGGTGAATCTTCTGAAGACCAATCCGGTGAGGAATCCCAGCAGGATGGTGAGCAGGGTGAAGAGGAGTCCTCCGAAAGTCAGCAGGATGGTGAGCAGAGCGAGGAGGAGTCTGACCAGGAACAGGAAGGTGACGAAGGCGGTGAGCCTTCGCAGGCAGACATGGAACAGAATTGGTCAGAGGAGGACGCCCAGGCCATGGAGCAATGGTTGCGGCGTATTCCGGATGACCCGGGCGGCCTGTTGAGGCGCAAATTTCGTAACGAGCACCAGCGCAGGGGTGCGCCGGCGGATGAATCCGAGACATGGTAAGCGGGAATGGTAAAGATGGTTTTTAGTCGAACATTGAAACGGGCAGGCTCAAGCGCGCTCACCGTTATCCTGATGATGGTTTTTTCCGCGGCACAAGCCGCACCGGTTACGGCGAAGCTGGACCGCAGCAGCGCCGTTGTTGGTGAAACCGTCACCCTGATTTTGCAGACCACGGATACCGATCAAAGCCTGGACGTCGACCTGTCTGTTCTCGAAGCGGATTTCGACGTTCTGAACCGGCGCTCAGAGACGCAGATGTCCTTTGTCAACGGGCGCCAGTCCGCCAGTGTACGCCTGGTGGTGACACTTGAGCCGAAGAGGGCCGGCCAATTAGAGATACCGGCCCTGAAATTCCCCGGGGCCACTTCATCGCCGCTGGTGTTGAATGTTTCTGCAGCACCGCAACTGGCTCCCGGTGAAGCTGAACCGGTATTTATCGAAGTGGACATTCAACCCGAGGGCGGGCCGCATTATGTGCTCTCCCAGATTGGCCTCACCGTCAGGATTTTTTATCAGGCCAACCTGACCGAAGCCGCGATCAATCCACCGGCGCCCGATCAGGCCACGGTGCGCCTGCTCGATGAAGTACCTTACCAGGCCGACCGCAATGGCGAACGTTACCGGGTTCTGGAACGGCGTTATGCCATCTTTCCGGAACGCTCCGGTACCTTGACGATCCCACCCATGCAGCTGACCGGCCGGCTGATAGAAAGACCATCGGACCGCTTGTGGCAACCGACAGTCCGTGGCCGGCGGGTGCGGGTGGAAAGTGCACCTATTGCGCTGGAGATCAGTCCGCGTCCTGCGGAATACACGGGTGATTATTGGCTGCCGGCCCGGCGAATCATGCTTTCCCAGCAGATTTCAGACAATGAAGACCTGCACGTGGGCGAGCCGGTTACCCGCACGGTCATCCTCGATGCGGTAGGGCTGGAAGAGAATATGCTCGAAGAACCTGTCTGGCCGCAAATTCCCGCAACGCGTATTTACCCCGATCAACCACAGGGCATCAGCCGTGACGATGGCGAATGGGTATTGGGGCACAAGGAGTTTCGCTATGCCGTTGTGCCGGAGGAGGCGGGTGAACTGGTGTTGCCGGAGCTTCGCCTCAACTGGTGGGATACCGTTTCCAATCAGCAGCGCACGGCCGTGTTGCCGGAACACCGGGTCAATGTTTTACCGTCAGAATTAAACCAGTCGCCCAGCGTGATGCCCTTACCACCGGCCGTTGTTTCGGACGTTAACCAGGGCTATCCGGATACGATGTCTGCCGGGCGCGCCATCGTCTGGCAGGTCGCCACCGGCGCGTTTGCCCTGTTGTGGCTGCTGACCCTGTTCTTTTACTTTCGACGCGGTCCGCGTGGTGCTGACCTGGCCGTCACCAACGAACAGGTCACCCCGGATGAGCAGGCGTTGTTGAAGGGCTTGCGACGGGCGTGTCAAAAAGGTGACGCGTCATCGGCACGCAAGGACCTGTCGCATTGGATCAGGAGTTATGCGCCCCGGAACCTGCGTGGCAGCATGCGTGATTTCGGTTCCGCCTGCGGTGAGCAATCACTGCAGACCGCGATCGCTGAGCTGGATGTATACGGGTTCGCACATGACAGCCCTGCCGGTTGGAAGGGTGATGAGTTGTGGGCCGCTTTTAAACGCTGGCAGAACCAGCAGGGCGCACGCCGGCCTGCCAAAACCACCGACAGGCCCGATTTGTATCCGGACTGAAAACGATCAGCAGTGCGCATCACAGTCCAGGCTTGCGCATACGCACGGGCATTATGAAAAAGAATGACATACGCTGCCCCTGTGGGTCCGGGGAGACGCTATAGAACCCTTATCAGGGGTTGGCTTTCATGACCAGTGTATCGATCTGGTTATCCGCCAACATGCGCCGGATTTCATCCGCCTTGCGCGCGCCTTCGAAAGGACCAATTCGCACGCGGTGCCACGTTTGGCCGTTGACCGTGACCGTTTGCACGGTTGCGACAGAGCCGAGCAGGGCCAACCGCGCTTTCATCTGTTCCGCATCCGCCTGGTTGCGGAATGAACCCACCTGGAGAATGTAACTGTCGAGGGCGTCACCCGTAACTGAATCCATTGGCGCTTCGGGCTTGTCAGCCTTGCGGCTTAGTTCCTGGTCGGGAACCACGACTTCCATTTCCGGCAGGACGGTAAAAAAGTCATAGCGCGGTTTTTTGGGCTTCTCCGCCCGTTTAGCGTCCTCTTCAACCAGCGCCGCCTCCGTTTGACCGGGCGGGGTTTCATCGACCGAAGGCAAATGCTGTTGCAGCTCGGGCAGATAGCCTTTAAGCATTAAGGCGACTGCTGCACCCAGGCCGATGAGTATGCCTCCCAACAGCCAGAACCACGCGGGAATACCGGCGGAACGGGTTTTCCTGGTGTTGCGACGATAGTTGGTCTGCCTGCGCTTGGCGGCCATTTTACATGGCCTCCGGCGCCGAGATTCCAAGCAACTCCAGGCCATTGGCGAGAACGATCTTCACGGCAAGTATCAGGTTCAGGCGCACGTTGCGGATATTTTCATCATCGACAAGGAACTGTTGGGAGTTGTAATAAGCATGGAACTCCGTGGCCAGTGCTTGCAGGTAGTGGGCGAGTTGGTGCGGCGCACGCAAACGCGCGGCCGACTCAATGACCTCGGGATACCGGCTCAGCTCACGCAACAAACGGGTTTCGTTGGGCTCCGTTAACAGTTTAAGCGCTGCCTCTCCAATGGCCTCGTTGTGGGTCTCGTTCATCTGCTCCAGGTTTCTGAATACGCTACAGATTCGGGCATGGGCATACTGGATGTAATACACCGGGTTTTCATTGCTGCGTGACTTGGCCAGGTCGAGGTCAAAATCGAGGTGCTGTTCATGCGAGCGCATAACGTAAAAGAAGCGTGCGGCATCGCTGCCAACTTCTTCACGCAATTCCCGCAACGTTATAAATTCACCGGAGCGCGTGGACATCTGGACCTTTTTGCCGGCACGGTATAGCACGGCAAATTGCACCAACAGGATTTCCAGGCGGTCAGGATCCTCGCCCAGGCCGGTGGCAGCGGCCCGCAAACGCGCAATGTAGCCGTGGTGATCAGCGCCAAAGACATAGATGGCCTTTTCAAAACCACGTTCCATCTTGTTCAGGAAATAGGCGATGTCCGAGGCAAAATACGTGGTTCGGCCATTCTCGCGGATGACGACGCGATCCTTTTCATCGCCAAGGGCCGAGGCCCGAAACCAGGTTGCGCCATCCTTTTTATACAGGTGCCCATTGTCTTCCAGGCGTTCAATTGCGTGGGCGATTGCGCCGCTGTCTTCGAGTTCTTTTTCGGAAAACCAGTGGTCGAACTCGACCCCAAAACCGGCCAGGTCTTTCTGGATGTCGGTAAGGATGCTGTTCACCGATGTTTCAAAAAAGGCGAGATAACCTTCGTGGCCAAGAAGTTCTTCCGCGCGGGAAATCAACTCGTCGATGTGGTTCTCGCGGTCTCCGCCTTGAGACTCATCTGGTGGAAGACCGTCGAAAACGTCATTCTCTTTGAAGCGGAATTTATCACCGATTTCATTGCGCACTTCGCGGGCGATGTTGTAGATGTAGTCACCCTGGTAACCGTTGTCGGGGAAACGTAATTGCTCACCGCACAATTCCAGGTAACGCAGCCAGACGCTGACGGCCAGGATATCCATTTGCCGGCCGTTGTCGTTGACATAGTACTCACGCTGCACCTTATAGCCTGCCGCCGCCAGGATACTGGCCAGGCTCGCGCCATAGGCGGCGCCGCGGCCATGTCCGACGTGCAGTGGCCCGGTCGGGTTGGCCGAAACAAACTCCACGGTGACCTCGTGGTCCGGATTCGGCGGCCGGTGGCCATAATTGTCGCCCTGGTACAGGATGTCCTTGACCACGGTGGTCAGGGCGACGTGATTCAGATAGAAATTGATGAATCCCGGTCCGGCGATTTCAGCGTGTTTCACCTGGCGCGATGGCGGTAGTTTATCAATGATGAGTTGTGCAATCTCACGCGGCGGCATGCCGGCACGCTTGGCAAGCACCATGGCAATGTTCGAGGCAAACTCGCCGTGCTCTGACGTGCGCGTGCGTTCCAGTTGCGGCTCAATATCGCAATCCTCATTCAGCACGCCATCGCGTATCAGGTGAAGCAGGGCCTGATTCAGTAACTCTTCAATGTGTTCTTTCAAGAAAAATATCCCGTGACCGGTTGCTTTTGGGGCAACTCGAAAGCGCTCTATTGTAAACCACTTGAACAATCACTGAAAACGGCTGGATGCCGCACGGAGCAATTCACCATCAATGACTTATAACAGCCTGTGGATAACTCTGTGAACAACGTTATATGGGGTATGGTCGCTTAAGGTCATGTTAAGATTGGGCGGTCCTCCTTGGATTTATTGAAAACATAAAAATATATAAAATACAATAAATTAAAATACTCTTTGGATAGTTTTGTAACAACAAGTGCATTAAGCCTATGTTTTTTTGTAAAGCACGTCTGACTGTGCATAAAAACAGCTGTGGTCACGGGGTGCGCAAATGCACGAACCCTATTTATGCGTTTTCCGGGCATAAAAGTATGTTCCCCAACAGGCACTGGCCAACAATCGTTGGTCAGACCTTACGAATTCAAAGTCCTGGAGCGCTGAATTGGGCGGGCTGATGTCTGTCAGCCTGTTTATTGCCGTCGGTATGGCGCTGCTGGCGGGGTTTCCTGTGGCGTTCACACTGGCGGGCGTCGCCCTGATTTTCGCCCTGCTTGGAATTTTAACGGGCACCTTCGACCCCGCTTTTCTGGGCGCATTTCCCAGCCGCATTTTCGGCATCATGACCAATGAGACGCTGATTGCTGTGCCGGTTTTCGTTTTCATGGGTGTGATGCTGGAACGTTCAAAACTTGCAGACCAGTTGCTACAGGCCCTGGCTGCCCTGATGCGAAGGGTGCCCGGCGGGCTGGGCCTCGCTGTGATGCTGGTGGGTGCATTGATGGCGGCCAGTACCGGTATTGTCGGCGCAACCGTTGTCACTATGGGCCTGTTGTCGCTGCCGAGCATGCTCAAAAACAAATATGATCCATCCATCGCCACCGGCAGCATTTGTGCAGCGGGCACGCTGGGCCAGATCGTTCCGCCATCCATCGTGCTTATCCTGCTGGCAGATGTTCTGTCCAACGCCTATCAGCAGGCGCAGCTGAGCATGGGTGTTTTCAGCCCGGAAACCGTTTCGGTCGGTGAATTGTTTGCGGGGGCGCTGCTGCCAGGTTTGATGCTGGTCGGACTGTACATGCTCTACCTGGTTGCGGTGGCATTCTTTAAACCTTCAAAAATGCCGGCGGCGGAGCAGGAACCGGACACCAGGGTTTCATTGCTGGCGTTGCTGGGCTTGCTGGCCGGCCCGATGTTACTCATCGTGGCAGTGCTCGGCTCCATCCTTGTGGGTCTCGCGACGCCTACCGAGGCCGCAGCCATAGGTGCGACCGGCGCCATGCTGCTGGCCTTGATACAGAAGCAGCTGTCAGTTGAAACCCTGCGAGCAGTTGTTTACCAGTCCGCGCGGGTCAGCGCGATGGTCTTCATGATCCTGATTGGCGCATCCTTGTTCAGCCTGGTGTTCCGGGGCTATGGCGGCGATGAATATGTCCAGTCCCTGCTGTCGGCTTTACCGGGTGGACAGGTCGGGGCGCTGCTGATCGTCATGCTGGCGTTGTTCCTGCTCGGGTTTATCCTCGATTTTATCGAAATCACCTACGTCGTGATCCCGATTGTCGGCCCCGTGCTTTTGGCCATGGGTATCGACCCGGTGTGGCTGGCCGTCATGATCGCCATCAATCTGCAGACATCTTTTCTGACCCCGCCTTTCGGGTTTTCCCTGTTCTACCTGCGCGGGGTTGCACCACCGGAAATCGCGACGACTTCCATCTACCGCGGCGTGGTTCCGTTTATCGCCATTCAGCTACTGATGCTGGGCCTGTTGTCGCTCTGGCCGCAAATGGCAACCTGGTTACCGTCAGTCATCTACTCGTGAACCCACACAACATCAACATGCACGGTCATCCCCGCGCAGCTTGCACTGTGTTTTAGCCATCAGGGCGCAGGTTCAAAAGGGTGCGGTCGGAGATTTCTGTCCATGGTTTGACGATCTCCCCGTAAGCCTGGAACGAAGCATGGATTCGGCCCATCAGTTCGCTTTCGGCCGCCATTTCGCGCATCAAGTCTTCGCTGATGTTACCCAGGTGGTCGAGTACCTCTGCCGGGAAGCGACGCAACTCAACGCCGTGTTCCTCCACCAGTTTCTTCAGGGCGATGCCATTGTTGTAGGTGATATCGGACCACATGTCGAGCACGGCGGCCTGGCAGGCAACCCTGACGATTTCCTGTAAATCCTCCGGTAGCGATTCATATGCCTGCTGGTTAACCAGGCATTCGAGGGCGGTACCGGGTTCATGCCAACCCGGGTAATAGTAGTATTTTGCCGCCCTGAACAAGCCGAATGCCAGGTCGTTGTAAGGGCCTACCCATTCGGTGGCATCGATGGTGCCGGTCTGTAATGCAGTGAAAAGTTCTGCGCCGGGTATGTTTGTGGGGGTGCCGCCCGCCCGCCTGAGAATTTCACCACCGAGGCCGGGAATGCGCATTTTCAGGCCCTGGATGTCAGCAATACTGTTGATCTCGCGGTTGAACCAACCGCCCATCTGGGGTCCTGAGTTGCCCACCAGAAAGGGCACGATACCATGTGGCGCATACACTTCCCGCCACAGTTCAAGGCCGCCGCCATAATAAATCCAGCCGTGCAGCTCCTGGGGGGTCAAGCCAAAAGGTATGCCGGCAAAAAACTGCGCTTCAGGCGCTTTGCCCTTCCAGTAGTAGCTGGCCGAATGTCCCATTTCCGCGGTGCGCTGCCGCACTGCATCAAATACCTCAAAAGCCGGGACAAGCTCATTGCCACCATAGACTTTGACCTTCAGGCGGCCATTACTCAGCCGGTTGATGGATTCAGCAAGCCGGTTGGCGCCCGTGCCCAGGCCCGGAAAGTCACGCGGCCATGATGTGACCATTTTCCACTCGAAGGTTTCGCCACCGCCCGCCTCCTCACAGGCTGGTTGCGAATTGCCTGGTTTCGTACAAGCGCTCAAAAGGCCGGCTGCTCCGGCCAGCCCTGCCGCACCAACGAATTTTCTTCGATCCATGGCTTTGATCCTCCAAAGAGGGCGTTATTAACGCCGCTCCAAGTGCTATAGTGAAAGACAAGAGTCTATATTAGATCAGGGTTGCATGAAATCAGACGACATTTCAGAAATTACTCGGCTACTCGGCGAGTTGCGCGAAGAGCATCGCGATCTGGACCTGGCCATCAACCGCATGGCTGACGATTCCTGGCAGGACCAGTTGCACATGCGGCGTTTGAAAAAACGCAAGCTCAAATTGAAAGACTGGATTGCCCGGCTGGAGTCAAGACTGATACCGGATCTGGACGCCTGACAATCAATCTCCTTCTCCTTCTCCTTCTGCTTCTGTGACCGGGGTTTGCCGGTCAATTTCCAGGCGAATATCTTCGCCCAGAATGAACTTCGCATCTTCGCTGATTCTTTCCAGGCGCTTGTCATAGACGAGCTTTCCATCCTTACTGGTCGACAGGTACTCATTCTTGCGCAGCTGTGCGATGAAGCCCTTGAAAAGTGCCTTGTCATAAAATTCGGGCGCATTGAATTCATGCAACATGGAAATTCTCTGCGCCGTCTGGATACAGAGTCTCTCCAGTTCGCCCCTGTTCAGCTTGCCGGAACCATGTCTTGCCAGCACGGAAATGGTGATCAGGTAACGATGCAGCGTTTGCAGCAGACTATGGGCCAGAACTCTGAGTTGCATCACCGCTTCCGGGTTGTCCTTTGAGCGGGACAATGTTTCCCCGTCCGGCTTGCGTATCAGCAGCCCCTGCTGGACAAGTTGCTCAATGGAGTCGTCCAGTGCCCCGGTGATCTCTTCCCGGCTCCAGGTAATAAAAAGTTCGGCCTGCAGAAACGGATGAATGATGGTGGCAAAGTTATGCAGGTGGCTAATCAGGAAATTGCGGTGTTCCAGAAAACAGCAGGCGACCAATGACGGCAGCACCATCAGGTGGGCAATATTGTTGCGGAAGAACGTCAGTCCCACGGCGAGGTCGGGCTGCAGGGAAATGATATCGCCCAGCGCGTGCTCCTTGCGTTGCAGGATTTTCATTTCAAAGCCGTAAGCGATCACTTCCTGAGCACTCTTTTGGGTAATGGTTACCCGTTCGGGTGTGGGCCGGTTGCTCAACAGGGCCAGGTAAATGCTGACCTGGCGCGCCAGTTGCCGTTCGCCCATGGCGTGTCGGGGTGTTCCCAGCAAAGCCAGGGCCAGCAGGTTGACCGGGTTGACGTCGGCGCTGGCGTTGATGTTCGTCATAATATTGCGGCCGAGATTATCAATCAGGGTATTCAGCCAGTCGGGTCTTTTGCCCTGCTTACGGATGGTTTCCTGCCAGTCAGGGTCCTGTTGCTCGAGCAGTTCGTCCAGGTAAATGGGTTCACAGAGGCTGACGTGCGCTACGCCGTAATTGTTTCTCGCAAGGCCGAAAATCTTGCCCAGGTCCGACAGTTTTTCCGACCGCTTGGCCTTTCCGGAGAGCTCCGTGGTGTAACTGTTGCCCTCGGCAAGCCGTTCATAGCCGATATAAACCGGTTGAAACATGATTGGCCTGACCGGGGTGTTCAGATAACTGCGAACGGACATGGAGAGCATTCCCGCCCTGGGCTGCAGCAGGCGGCCGGTGCGGCTGCGCGTACCCTCGATGAAATACTCAATGGAGACGCCCTGCGCCTGGATGGTGCTGAGGTACTCATTGAAAACTGCGGAGTAGAGTTTTTGTGAGCGGAAGCTGCGGCGCAGGAAGAAAGCGCCGCAGCGGCGGGCCAGGGAACCGACGACCGGCAGGTTCAGGTTGATGCCGGCGGCGATGTGTGGCGGAGTCAGGCCGTGCTCGTAAATCAGGTATGACATCATTACATAGTCAAGGTGGCTGCGATGACAGGGCACATAGATCACTTCGTGCCCGAATGTCTGGTGCTGCAGACCCTCGAAATGATTAACATTGATGCCGTTATAGATACGGTTCCATAACCAGGCGACCAGCATTTCGCCAATCAGGATGACCGAATGGGAGTAATTGGCGGCAATTTCGCGGATGTACTTAATTGCCTGGCGCCGTGACTTTTCATCCGTTGTGGCCGATCGCCGTGACTCGTCTTCCATGGCTGCACGCACGGTAGGAGCATTGATGACCCTGTCGACAATCGTGCGACGGTGTGAAAGATCGGGTCCAATGGCGGCGGTACGAACCCGCTTGAAATGTACCCTGAGTATGCGGGAGACCTTTCGCAATGCAACCGGCGCTTCCAGTCCCTCTGCGGCCAGCTCACGCAGGGGAATCGGGCGGCTGAATTGCACGAAGGTCTTGCGGCGGTTGAACAGCAGGCTGAGAAATCGCTTAAAGCGCCCAGCAATTTCCCAGTTCTCGGTAAAAATGATGCGTGGCAGACCACTGTCCTTGCTGGGCCTCTGGCCGACAAGAATGGTCACCGGCACGAGCTGCATGTCCAGTCCAGGGTCGTCCCAGGTTTTTTCAGTGACCAGGCGTAACATGGCGGAATGGCGGCGCGGGTCAGGGCGCCGAAAAAAAATCCCCCGCAGGCGTTTCAATGCAGCATAGGCGCGGGCAGGGCCGTTGGGAACGCCCCTGATAGGCAGCAATGGGCGGGCCAAATCGTGCTGTTCACAGACCTTGTCGAGAATCAGTAATGATGACAGGGCATATGACTCAAGGACATAACAGACGGGCCGTCCATCATTGACTCCGATGTTGCCATCGGCGTCAGACTGCACCCGTGGCTTGGTCCATGACAAGAGGATTGCCCGTAAGATCAAATTCCAGTGAAGCTTCAGCCTGGTGACCAGTGTTGATTGTGACTCTTGTTTGCTCATCAGCCTGTCAGTGGGTGGTTGTGGCCTTATTCTAGCTTGGATTTAGGAACGCGCATAAAAAATCCGGGCGAGACACGAAGGTCTGCCCGGAAAATCCGGCAGAGCCGGAGAGGATCGAATATACGAATTTAAAAAGAATTTATTATTCTATTAATTACTTACGAGCTTATATTAATGTTAAACATTAATAAAAGTCAACACCCAAGCACAAGCGTCGGAACACCTTTTTACGACTTGGCGGAGAAAAAGTAAAGTTTTTGCCGGGTTCTAAGAACCCTCCAGCGCCCTGGCGATGTCTTCCTGAATCGCTTCGGCAGCGCTGGCCGGGTCAGCTACCGTTCGAATCGGCCGCCCCACAACCAGGTAATCCGCACCATCCCGGATAGCCTGGAATGGCGTCATGACGCGCTGCTGGTCATCATCGTTGTGAATCGGACGTATACCGGGACAGACCGTGATGAGCCTGTGGTCGGCATGCTCCCGCAGCGCGCTTACCTCGAGACCGGATGACACGACACCGTCACAGCCGAGCGCCAGTGCGCGCCGCGCGCGTGACAGGACCAGGGTACGTGCATCACACTGAAAACCCAGGTCATCAAGGTCCCCCTGGTCCAGGCTGGTCAGGGCCGTCACCGCCAGTATTTGCATGCCGCCCTTGGCGTCGGCTGCCGCCCTGAGCATGCTGTCATTGCCGTGGACGGTGCAAAAATCGACCTCGTGCCGGGCCAGCTGCCGCACCGCCGCCGCAACCGTGGCGGGAATATCAAATAATTTCAGGTCGGCAAACACCTTTTTACCCTTGCCTTTCAGTTCCGCCAATAGCTCGAAGTAATGACCGGACAGGAACACCTCCAGGCCAAGTTTATAAAACTCCACTGAATTCCCGAGCGTGTTGACCAGGCTTTGAGCTTCCTCGAGGCTTGGCACATCCAAGGCGAAAATCAGTCGTTCCCGCGCGGGTATGCCGGTCTTGGCAGTTGTCATGATGGGTCTCCCGGATCTTGATATGGTTGGTTCAGGAATTCTGTTATGTGGGCGCCAGTGCGCCGCGGTTGGTCCATGTGAAAATGATGGTGCCCGTCTTCCTCGATATGCTGGCAATCGCCTATTGCTGCGAGCCGTTTTTGCAGCATCTCCGCACCCAGGTAGTCAGCGACGGTTGGCGTGGTGATGACCAGCGTGGGTGAACGGATGGCCTTGAGCAAAACCAGGGCCTGGTCATCGCCGGGAAGTTGTGGCGAACGCCAGTTGAGGCGGGGGTCGGTGCGCCACTGGTAGTAATCACCGGTATGTTCAAGCGACCGCTCACAAAGCAGGCGGGCAGCCTCGTCGGACAGGGCGGAGTTTTGTTGTCGCGCCAGCATGGCTGCTTCGACAGATTCGTAGGGTTTGAGAAAACTGCGCTCCTTGCGTACTGACTTGATCGATGCCCGCAACTGGCGGGCAGTTTCATCTGCGGGCAGCGTGACGACACCAATCGAGTCCAGCAAACAAAGTCTGTCGACACGCTCGGGAAGGGCGGCGGCAAGGCTGCTTGCAACACCTCCACCCATCGAGTGGCCGATCATGTGACACTGCTCCCAGCCCAGCGCTTCCATGGCTGCATCGACGTCAAACAGGTTGTTGATGAAATAGTAATGGCTGTTGGCGGGGCGATGGGCGGAAAGGCCGTGGCCGGCAAAGTCCAGCGCCAGCAAATCAAAATCCTGTAAATACGGCGCCAGGGGAACAAAGGATGCTGCATTGTCCAGCCATCCGTGTAAACAAAGCACTTTTGGCGCGCCCGGCCTTGACCAGTGAAGGCCGGCCAGCACGCCTCCCGGCAGCGGGATGTTAACCGGCGCGGCCTTCATGTACTGGTGAGGTTCGCATAAGCCAGCACCAGCCACTTGGCGCCGGCCCGGTTGAAATTCACTTGCACACGGGCGTGTTCACCTGAGCCTTCAAAACTGATGACCGTGCCGATGCCAAACTTCTTGTGGCTGACTGATTCTCCGAGACGAAATGGCCAGTCCTGGTCGCTACCCAGGCTGGATTTTCGATACTCCGGCAGCTTGGGGCTGGACCAGGGCCGCTGGACCTGCATTCTCGGCCGTATTTCCTCGATGAGCCCTGATGGAATCTCGTCCAGAAAACGCGATGGCCGGCAGTGGCTCTCGGAGCCGAACATACGCCTGACCTCGGCATGGCTGATGCACAGGTGTTCGCGCGCCCGCGTGATGCCTACATAGCACAGGCGGCGTTCTTCCTCGAGTCTGCCACCGGCCTCGGTAACACTGCGCTGATGCGGAAACAGGCCATCTTCCATGCCGACGATGAACACCATGGGAAACTCCAGTCCCTTGGCCGAATGCAAGGTCATCAGTTGTACGCAATCATCCCAGGCTTCACCTTGTGTTTCACCGGCTTCCAGTGCCGCATGACTCAGGAAGGACTGTAAATCGGTCATGCCTGCGTCTTCGTCTTCAGCCGGTATGACGAAAGCCTCCGCCGCGTTAACCAGCTCACGCAGGTTCTCGACCCTGGATTCCATCTTCTCGGTCGGCTCTTTTTCATAGTGGCTGACCAGTTGGCTTTCCTCGATCAGGCCCTGTACCTGGTTGCCCAGGGTCCAGTTCTGCATGCGTTCGCGCATCGCGGAAATCAGCTGTACAAACCCGTTCACAGCGCCAAGCGCCCTCGCAGGCAACAGGTTCTGCCGCGCGCATTCCTGGGCCGCCTGCCACAGTGGCAGACTGCTCTCCCGCGCCTGCAGGCGCAGAATCGAAAGCGTTTTTTGGCCGATGCCACGGGCCGGGGTATTGATCACGCGTTCCATGGCCGCATCGTCATTCGGATTCTGGATAAGCCGCAGGTAAGCCAGTGCGTCCCTGATTTCAGCCCGTTCAAAAAAGCGCTGCCCGCCGTAAACGCGGTAGGCAATGGATGCCCGCAACAGGTATTCCTCGAACAGTCTCGATTGCGCGGTGGTGCGATAGACGATGGCCACTTCGTCGGCGCGGCGGCCCTTGGCCAGCCATTGCTCAACCTGTTCGACGACAAAACGCGCTTCGTCCTGTTCATTGAAAGCCGAATAAAGCATGATGGGCGCGCCCTTGTCATCGGCGGTCCAGAGCTTCTTGCCCATGCGCTCTTCGTTGTTCGCGATCACGGCGTTGGCGGCTTCGAGTATGGTGCCGGTGGAACGGTAATTCTGTTCCAGTTTGATGGTCTGCACGCCTGCGAAATCGCGGCTGAAGTGCCTGACGTTTTCCACCTGTGCTCCGCGCCAGCCATAGATCGACTGGTCGTCATCACCCACCACCAGGACACTGCCGTCAGCACCGGCCAGCATGCGAATCCAGGCATATTGAATCGAGTTGGTGTCCTGGAATTCATCCACCAGCAAGTGGCTCAGGCGGCGCTGATAGTGGTCCAGCAGCGTTGGGTCGTTGAGCCATAGTTCGTGGGCGCGCAACAGCAATTCTGCAAAATCCACCAGTCCGGCCCGGTCACAATAAGCCTGGTAGGTGTCGTAAATCCGCACCCACTGCGCGGTCATGGGATTGTTCATATCCTCGATGGACTGTGGCCGTTGGCCTTCATCCTTGCGGGCATTGATATACCATTGTGCCTGCCGGGCCGGCCACTGCGCCTCATCCAGTCCTTCCTCCTTGATCAGGCGGCGCAAGATGCGGTGCTGGTCGTCGGAATCCAGGATCTGGAAGTTTTCCGGCAGCCCGGCCTCTTCCCAATGCATGCGTAAAATGCGATGCGCGATGCCATGAAACGTGCCGATCCACATGGAGCGCGCGGAAACCTGCAACAGGTCCTGGGCGCGTTCACGCATTTCCCCGGCCGCTTTGTTGGTAAATGTGACTGCCAGGATGCTGAGCGGTGAAACGTGCTCCACCTGGATCAACCAGGCCAGGCGGTGTATCAGGACGCGGGTCTTGCCGCTGCCCGCGCCCGCGAGTACCAGCGTATGTTGAGAGCGCGTGGTGACCGCCTCGCGTTGCGCCTCATTCAATTCATCGAGCAGGTGGGATACATCCATCTTCAGCTTTGGCCGCCTGCGGTTTCCGCTCGTTCCCTGGCGATGGCGCGGTAGCCGATGTCACGCCTGAAAAATGCGCCGTCCCAATGGATTTTTTCGCAGCCGGAATAGGCTGCAGCGGCGGCATCGCTGACGTTGTCCGCCAGGGCGCAAACGCACAATACCCTGCCGCCTGACGCCACGATTTCGCCGTCCTGCATTTGTGTTCCTGCGTGAAATACCCGTGTCGTCCCCCGGTTCGCGTCATCCAGGCCGGAAATTGCCTGGCCCTTGGAGTAACTGCCTGGGTAGCCGCCGGCCGCCATGACAACACCGAGCGCCGGTCGTGGGTCCCATGCGGCTTCTGCCTGGTCCAACTGACCCTGGACCGCAGCAAGGCACAAGCCGCTGAGATCGGATTGCAGGCGCATCATGATCGGCTGGGTTTCCGGATCGCCGAAGCGCACGTTGAACTCGAGCACCTTGGTTTCTCCGTCGGGCGATATCATCAAGCCGGCGTACAGGAAACCGGTGAACGGCATGCCCTGTTCGGCCATCCCGCGCACAGTCGGCCGAATCACGGTGTCCATGGCACGTTGATGTAACGCTTCATCGATCACGGGTGCAGGTGAATAGGCGCCCATGCCGCCGGTATTGGGGCCCAGGTCACCTTCGTCCCTCGCCTTGTGATCCTGGCTGGTGGCCAGTGGCAATATATGTTCGCCATCCGCCATGACGATAAAGCTGGCTTCCTCGCCGGTGAGAAATTCTTCAATGACCACCCTGTGACCGGCCTCGCCAAACGCATTACCCGCCAGCATGTCCCTGGCAGCCGTTTCAGCTGCTTCGATGGTTTGCGCAATAATGACGCCCTTGCCGGCGGCCAGGCCATCGGCCTTAACGACGATGGGCGCGCCATGCGTACGGATGAAAGCCAGTGCGGCCTCGATGTCCGTAAAGTTTCCGTAGGCAGCTGTGGGGATACCGTGGCGGGCCATGAAGTCTTTCGCAAAGGCCTTGGAACCCTCCAGTTGGGCCGCTGCGGCAGTTGGACCAAAACAGGGTAAGCCTGCGGCGCTGAATTGATCCACGATGCCCGCCACGAGAGGCGCCTCGGGCCCGACGATGGTCAGGCCAATATTGCGCTCGCGGGCAAAATCCAGCAATCCTTCGATATCTTCGGCGTTGACAGCTACGTTTTGCACGCCGGTTTCAAGGCTGGTGCCGGCGTTGCCCGGCGCAACATAAACAGTGCCGGTGTTTTCGGATTGAGCGGCTTGCCATGCCAGGGCATGTTCGCGGCCGCCACTACCAACGATCAATACATCCATTGTTTGCTCCCTAGTGTCTGAAGTGGCGAATGCCGGTGAATACCATGGCGATGCCATGCTCATTGGCGGCGGCGATGACTTCCTCATCCCGCATCGATCCACCAGGCTGGATCACGGCCTTGATACCGGCTTCGGCTGCCGTGTCAATGCCATCCCTGAATGGAAAGAATGCGTCCGAGGCCATAGCCGCGCCAGCCAGTTCCAGGCCGGCATCCACCGCCTTCCAGCGTGCTATTCGGGCTGAATCCACGCGGCTCATCTGGCCTGCACCGACCCCGAGCGTGCGGCCCCCGGCGGCATAGACGATGGCGTTGGACTTGGCCATGCGGGCAACCTTCCAGGCAAACAGCATGTCCAGCCACTCCTGCTGTGTCGGTTCGCGGTCGCTGACGCAGCGGCAGTCACTCGTGGCTACCCTGTCAGCGTCTTTTTGCTGCACCAACAACCCGCCTGACACGCGCTGGTAGTGCAAACTGTTGACCGGCAGTTCCTCTCCGCCGCTGCGCAGCAAGCGTACATTCGGCTTGCTGGCGAAGCTTTCCAGTGCACCGTCGCTGAAGCTGGGGGCAATAACCACTTCAACGAACTGCTTGTCGACGATGCTTGATGCGGTTTCGGTCCGGACCGGGCCATTGAAAGCGATAATGCCGCCAAAACTCGAGACCGGGTCTGTTGCAAAAGCGTTCAGGTAGGCATCGGTCATGCTATCGCCAACGGCCACGCCGCAGGGATTGGCGTGCTTGACGATAACGCAGGCAGCGCCCTGCTCGAATTGACTGACGCACTCCAGCGCGGCATCCGCGTCATTGATATTGTTATAGGACAACGCTTTGCCCTGCAGTTGTTCAGCGGCCGCGATACCTGCCGGTTCGACACCCGATTCGACATAAAAACCGGCCGCCTGGTGCGGGTTCTCTCCATAGCGCAGCACCTGCCTGTTTTTAAACTGCGGTGTCAGGTATTCCGGCAGGCCTTCCGCCTGTTCAGCGCCAGGCTTTCTCTGGCTGAGATACGCTGCCACGAGTCCGTCGTAGCGGGCGGTGTGTGCAAAAGCCCTGGTGGCCAATGCAAACCGTGTTGCCGCTGAAACCAAGCCTGTCGAGGCGAGTTCATCCGCGACCACCGGGTAGTCATCCGGATCAACCACCACCGCGACCCTGGCATGGTTCTTGGCTGCAGCGCGTACCATCGCCGGGCCACCTATATCGATGTTTTCAATGGCGTCTTCCAGGCTGCAATTCTCGTCCGATGTGACCGCCTCGAACGGATAGAGGTTGACGACAACGATGTCGATTGGCGGAATGTCCTGTGCTGCCATGACAGCAGCGTCCTGCGCGCGGCCGAGGATGCCGCCATGAACGCGGGGGTGCAGGGTTTTGACGCGGCCATCCATGATTTCGGCGAATCCGGTATGTTCACTGACACCGGTAACCACCAGGCCGGCCTCTGACAGCAGCTTTTTCGTACCGCCGGTACTGAGCAGGGTGAAGCCGAGGCCAATCAGTTGACTGGCGAATTCTGCGACACCGGTCTTGTCAGACACGCTGATAAGCGCAAATTTGTTGTTTGAGGGCATTTGGAGCTCTTTAGTTAAGCAAGTGGATCAAAATACTGCGGGTCCCCGTTCAGTATAAGCAGGCAAGGCGGGGGTCATCGTCGCAAGCGGGTAATCCGCGAGGGTTGCGCGGTTATGGAATAACGTTGCATCTTGGTGCGCAGGGTATTACGGGTAATGCCGAGCATGCTGGCAGCCCGCGACTGGTTGCCACCCGTGTAGCGCAAAACTTCTCCAATCAGCGGCGGCTCGACCTCGGCCAGCAGCATCTGGTAGAGGTTCTCCGGGGCGGTGTTGCCCATGTCTTTAAGGTATCGGCTAATGGTTTTCTCGACGTGTTGCCTCAGCGGGATCGGATGCTCGGAGTCTGCGTTCATGGTGTCTTCAAATAGTCGTTTACGGGTGAGTCAAAATGAATCATTTACACTAACATATTTGATCCGGTGAAGGCTGCTTAATTCTTGTCTGAAAAGCAAAAATTCGCTGCAAATAAATTTCGGGCAGAGTTGCCCCGGCCTGCACTGAAATCTTCTGGTTACCAGCGGTGAATGTTAAAGAAAGCGGATTTCGAAGCCAACGGCCTGGTCGCCGGGATCGCCGAACTCGAGCAGGACCGGCAGGTACACATCCGCCGCCAATCCGGCCGTTGTATCTGCCCCGGTACGCAGGTATTCGTCCGGCAGGAGCCGGCGCCGCGCGACGGCCTGGTTAGCCGCATCGAGCAAGGTGATCTCCAGGTCCGGAAAGACCTGGCTGCGCTGCGCCAGGTTCACAAAGGTCAGGCTCAACACCAGGATACCCGAGCGTGTCGGGTGGGTGTGCATGTCGCGGCTTATCAACTGAATGCTTTGCGGGTCTTTGAGCAGGCCGTCCTGCTCCAGCTCCGAACTGTCTGCTTGCTGATGCCAAAGGTTAAAACCGGTCTTTTCCGCCAGCGGTTCACGGAAAGTCCAGGCGGCGTTGGCAACGGTCAGCAGGGCCAGTAAGACTACGGCCAGGCCCCAGGCCAGTTGCCCGGGTTCGCTCGCCGCTTCTTCGGTCCGGTCAGCGTTGGAGGCTTCGGCATCTTCCGTGCTCTTCTCGGCTTTAGTACCTGCTAATATTGGCGGAACGACGTTGGACCCTTTCGCGGGTCCATGGGCCGCACCCGCAGGCCATTCGTCGAAAAGAAAGCTCAATGCGCTGAAACTTCTGCCACAGTGTCCGCACTGCACCAGGCCGCGGGCGTGGGACAGCTCGGCGGCGCTGAGCGGGTGAACGGTTTTACACTGTGGACAGCGGGTTAACATCAGGCTGGCTGAAGGGTATTAGCCCTGATCCACCTGCTCTTCGCCGGCTTCTTCGCTTGCTTCGTTACCTGAAGTCAGGAAACGGTAGCGCTCGAGATCTTTCTGAAAGCGCTCACGAATGCGGTTTTCCCGGCGTTTCATGGCGGCCCTCTTTTGTTCATCATGGGCACGCCGGGCATAGAGTTGAGCAATGGCTTTTTGCTGTTCTTCACTGATGGGCAGGTTTGCCCTTTGCTGGTCGGCAGCCTGCCGGATCTGGTCCCGGATGGCCTTGTTGGTGCTGTCGTATGACTGGTTAGTAATCTTAAAATCATAACCCAGCTGTGCGATCTGCAGTTCAAGGGCCGTGCTAATGTCTTCCTCTGAGCGGTACTGGATGACCAGCAGACGATCAGACTGGATCCGTCGTTCTTCTTCCGAAATCAGCGGTTTCCGCTTCTCCTTTATTTTTTCCTTGGCGATGACTTCAATCGGTACGGAGGTGTCTTCGACCCGGTCGATGACCATACCGGCATCATTGAGGATATCGTAGGGCTGGTCGGCATACTCAGCCGGTACTGCAGCACCGTAATGGACTTTGCCGTCCTTGTCTTTCCAGCGGTAAGTATCTGCAGCCAGCGGGGAGGCTGCGAGGGAAAATATACCGGCGACTAAAATCGCCACAATCCATTGCTTAGATTCCATACGCCTTACGATACCGCCGAATGGCCTCAATGTCGATATCTGCAACAGATTGACTTTCAAGGAATTCGATCAGGTCTTCGAGACCGGCGATGGCTATGACAGGAATACCAAATTCATTGGTGACCTCCTGTGCAGCAGACATTTTACCCTGGCCACGCTCCTGCCGGTCCAGCGCAATGGCAACGCCGCAGGCTCTCGCGCCGGCCCGGGTAATCCAGTTGATGGATTCACGCACCGACGTGCCGGCGGATATCACGTCATCGGTGATCAGCACATTTCCCGACAGCTCGGCGCCGACCAGGCTGCCGCCTTCGCCATGATCCTTGGCTTCCTTGCGATTGTAGGCAAAGGGAATATTTCTGCCGTGGCTGGCGTTCAGCATGATGGCGATGCCAGCGGCCAGCGGTATGCCCTTGTAGGCAGGGCCGAACAGCATATCGAAGCTGACACCGGCGTCGAGTACGGCCTGGGCGTAGCAATCAGCCAGAACTTCGAGGCTGCGGCCATCGTCAAAACCGCCGGCATTGAAAAAATAAGGGCTGACACGGCCTGATTTCAGTGTAAATTCACCAAATTTGAGGTTGCCGCGCGCCATGGCAAGTTCGAAAAACTTCTGTTTGTAGTTTTGCATGCCGGAAGTATCTCGCGGCATTGCCCGCGCTGCAATACGCTTCGCTCATGACAACAGAAGCAAGTGCGGTTATGCTGCGTTCCTGCCTAATCAGAAACAGAAGAAACTTTCTCGATGCGAATCATCAGTGTGAACACCAACGGCATCCGCGCCGCCGCCCGCAAAGGCTTTTTTGACTGGATGCAAAAGCAAAATGCCGACGTCGTCTGTATCCAGGAGACCAAGGCCCAGGAACACCAGTTGGATGACCCGGTATTTTCACCCGCCGGCTATCAGCGATACTTTCACGACGCCCGGAAAAAGGGTTATAGCGGGGTGGCGATTTACACACCCCATGAACCGGACCAGGTGCACTATGGCATCGGCTGGGACGTCATGGATGAAGAGGGGCGTTGGCTGAGGGCGGATTTTGGCAATTTGAGCGTGATCTCCCTGTACATGCAGTCGGGCTCATCAAAAGACGAACGTCAACAGCTCAAGTACCGGACCATGGATTACCTGCAGCCGTTGCTGAAGGAAATGGCGGCCGGGGGACGCGAGTACGTCATCTGCGGAGACTGGAACATCGCGCACAAGAAGATCGATATCAAGAACTGGCGTGGCAATCAGAAGAATTCCGGGTTTTTGCCCGAAGAGCGCGCCTGGATGGATGAACTGTTCGGGCCGGTCGGCATGGTCGATGCCTTTCGCCAGGTCGAGAGTGGCGAGCATCAATATACCTGGTGGTCAAACCGCGGCCAGGCCTGGGCCAACAATACCGGCTGGCGGATTGACTACCATGTAGCCACGCCCGGGATAGCGGTAACCGCCAGGGCGGTTGAAATTTACAAAGAGGAACGCTTTTCCGACCACGCACCGTTGACGATCGACTACGATTATCAAATCCGGTGAAAACTGAAAAGGCGGGTAAGGCAGGTGATGCCGTGACCAGAAGGCGATGGCAGGAAATTCTGCTTAACCGCAAGATGGTTATTTGCGTATTCCTGGGCTTTGCCTCGGGCATGCCGCTGTACGTGCTCTTCCAACTCGTGCCGGCATGGTTGCGCAGTCACGAGGTCGATCTTGCAACCATTGGTCTATTCGCGCTCGTCTCTCTGCCCTATACATGGAAGTTTGCCTGGTCACCCCTGATGGACCGCTACAAGCTGCCCTTTCTCGGCAGGCGCCGGGGTTGGGCCTTGTTGACCCAGGTGGGTTTGCTCTTCGCGATCGCGGCATTGGGTCGATTTGATCCATCGGTATCACTGCAGGCCATTGTCGTCACGGTCTTTATCATCGCGCTTTTCAGCGCCAGCCAGGACATCGTCATCGACGCCTACCGGCGTGAGTTGCTGGCGGATGACGAAATGGGCACCGGTACCTCGTTTTTTGTCAATGCATACCGCCTCTCCTCATTGGTGCCGGGTTCGCTGGCGCTTATTCTGTCTGATCATCTGCCCTGGTCACTGGTCTATTGGGTCACCGCGGCCTTTATGGTCATAGGTATTGTCACCACCCTGATCATCAAGGAAGTCAGTGATGATGCACTGGCGCCGGCGTCATTGCGCGAGGCGGTACTGGATCCATTTATCGAATTTTTTTCCCGAGGCGGCATCAAGGCCGGCCTCGCCATCCTCGCCTTCATGTTCCTGTACAAGCTGGGTGATAACATGGCGACGGCCTTGGCGACACCGTTTTACCTCGACATGGGGTTCAGCCGCACCGAGATCGGTTCGATTGCCAAGGCTGCCGCCCTCTGGTCCGTGATCGCCGGTGGTATTCTGGGTGGCGTCGTCATGTTAAAAGTCAGCATCAACCGGGCGCTGTGGATGTTTGGCTTTGTCCAGATGGTTACCATTCTGGGTTACGTGTGGTTGAGCACCATCGGTCACTCACCGGTTGGCCTGTTTATCGTCGTGAGCGGTGAATACCTTGGCGTCGGGCTCGGTTCGATTGCCCTGACGGCCTACATGGCGCGTGAAACCAGCAAGGCTTTTACGGCGACCCAGTTTGCCCTGTTCAGCAGTTTTATCGCCGTGCCGAGGACCTTTGCCAACGCCTCGACCGGCTTCATTATCGAAGCCGTGGGCTATACGCAGTTCTTCATTCTTTGCACCGTGGTGGCGATTCCGGGCATGCTGCTGCTTTTCAAGGTAGCGCCATGGAATGAAGATCGCTGATCCGTGTCAGCGGGGGTGATGCCTCCTGCTACTGACTTAACCAGCGCAGATCGCTGGCCGGATTTGACGGTAGTATGCGGTACAGCCAGCCCCTGAAATAGGGGTCTCTTTCGAC
>JABDPJ010000173.1 GCA_013042835.1 Lysobacterales bacterium | reverse complement strand
GAACTGCCCCTGCTGCTGTTGGCAACGACTGTCCTTTTCATCATGACGCTCGACTATCCCCTGCGGGCTGCAACAGCGGTGCTGGATCGCTCTGATGCGATCGTGATGCTTCTGCTCTTTGGCATATTTATCTATATCACCGTGTCAGATTTTCTGCGCCAGGATCAGGATGCCCTGGTCGCCAGCCTCGATAAGCTTCCGCATGCTTCTCACCTGGAAAGAAGGGCCGACTGGGTGTTGATTATCATAGGTATCGCAGGCCTCACCCTGGGCGG
Organism: Lysobacterales bacterium; assembly: GCA_013042835.1. Classification (GTDB taxonomy): domain Bacteria; phylum Pseudomonadota; class Gammaproteobacteria; order Xanthomonadales; family SZUA-36; genus SZUA-36. Next base: position 6,446 of record JABDPJ010000173.1, on the reverse strand, counting down.
CCATATTACGATCGATGCCGGTTCTGAGCTTGCCATATCAATGGGTGTGTCACCGGTTCTCGTGGGTATGCTGCTGGTCGCGATCGGAACCAGTTTGCCGGAACTGATCACCTCGATCGTCGCCGCATCAAAAGGCAGCTCTGACCTTTGCGTCGGCAACGTTATTGGATCCAATATATTCAATTCGATGTTTGTGCTGCCCATTAGCGGGCTGATTCATCCCCTGGCGATCCCGGCTGGCGGCAGCGTGGACATATTTATCTCGCTCATCTTCTGCGTTGTATTGATACCCATATTCATCTTTCGGGACAAGATCATGAGCCGCCGGTTTGGCGCAATTTTCGTGCTCACGTATGTCGGCTACATGATAGCCAGGTTCCAATTCACCTGAACCACCGGGGCAAATTCAGGGGGAGAGGACAGGCGCCAGGGTCGTGAGATACCGCTGGAGTTAGGCGTGGCGTGCGGATTTACGACCTGTTGCATGGCAATGGGTTTTTAATCTACCTATACTCCAGTCGGCTTCGCCAAATTTGTTACTTCAGTCAGTAGCGGCCTGAAGGGCACGCGACGACACAGCAAAGAGGATACTTATGAACATCACCGTTTTGGGTGCCGGGGCAGGCGGCACGACCGTCGCGTTCGATTGCGCCGCGCACGGGCACCAGGTCAGGCTTTTCGATTTTCCGGAATTCCCCGGCAATATTGCCGGGATCGCTGAGCAGGGCGGTATTTACGCTGAGGGCGATATTGCCGGATTCAGCGCCATCAGCTACGCGGGCCACGACATCGATCGGGCGCTGGACGGGGCCGAGCTGATTTACGTGGTGGGTCCCGCCTTCAGCACCGAGCCGTTCGGGAAGGCCGTGGCGGGCAAGTTGCAACCGGGGCAGACGGTGATCGTGACGCCCGGTTCTTGCGGCGGCGCGCTGGCATTCAAGCGGGCCGCAGGCCTGGCCGTCGAGGATGGCTCGGTCCGCGTGGCGGAGACCCACACGCTGCATTATGCCGTGCGCCTGACCGAGCCTGGCCGCGTGCGTGTATTCCTCAAGCTCAAAGCGGGCAACCTGCTGGCCGCCTTACCCGGCAGCGATACCGGCGCCATCCTGGAAATGATCGCGGACGTGTATCCGAGCATGGAACCGGCTAAAAATGTCATCCAGACCAGCCTGCAGAACGCGAACCCGGTGATTCACCCGGCCGTCAGCCTGTGCAACTCGGCCCGTATCGAGGGTGAGGGTGACTTTCTTTTCTACGAGGAAGGCGTCAGCGACTCGGTCGGCAGGATCATCGAATCCGTTGACAAGGAACGCATCGCCATCGGCGAACGCCTCGGTATCAAGGTGTTTTCAGACCCTGAAATGGGGCTGCGCCAGGGCTACATGCTGGAAAACAACTATGGCTCCGGCTACCGGCAAGCCCCGGGGTTTTTGGGCATTACCGCGCAGCCCCAGCTCGACCACCGGTATATTAACGAGGATGTCGGTTACGGGCTTGTATTCATGTCGCAACTCGGCCAACAGGTAGGCGTTGCCACCCCGACCATCGACAGCCTGATCCGGCTCGCATCGGTTCTGATGAACCGCGATTATGCGGGCGAGGCCTTGCGTACGCCGGAATCCCTGGGGATCGGCAAACTGGATGCGGAGCAGATTGCCGCCCTGTAAGGGCATGACGTTGCGGCCGTTGGAAGTGATGATAGCGGCAGCGGAACTTCGGTAGAATAGCGAAGTTGTGACAATTCCGGCGCGCTTCACAATCCGGGTTGCCAGGAAAACGAGGTTATAAGAATGATAAGAAAGCTGAAAGTTCCACATACCCTGGTCCTGCTTTACTGCATGATATTGCTGGCCTACGTGTTGACGCTGGTGCTGCCCGCAGGCCAGTTCGAAACCGAGGTGAGCCACGGTCACGAGGTCGTTGTGCCAGGCACCTACGCGGTGGTTGAAGGGACCAAACCATTGCCGCTGTGGGAGGTATTCACCGTAATACCCCGTGGGCTGGGTGACGCCCAGGGCATCATCTTTTTCGTCTTCCTGATCGGTGGTGCACTGGCCGTGATCCGGGCGTCCGGGGCGCTCGATGCCGCACTGGCGAAGGTCCTGAACCGTTTCAGTGGTCAGCCTATGCTGTTGATTCTGATGGGTATGCTGGCCTTCGCTGTCGGCTCGTCCACGATTGGCATGGCGGAGGAATATATCCCGCTGGTCGCGATCCTGATCACCCTGTGTGTGGGCATGCGCATGGACACGGTTGCCGCGCTGGGCATCATGGTGGTTGGCTATGGCATCGGCTATGGCACAGCCGTGATGAATCCATTCACGGTGCTGGTAGCGCAGGAGGTGGCGGGCCTGGCGCCGGTCTCCGGGCTGGCTTTCCGCCTCTTCATGTTCCTGCCGTTTTTCGCCGTGGGTTACATCCACGTCGTGCGTTACGCGAAAAAAGTGCGCCAGGACCCGGCCAGTTCACTGGTGGCGGACATCCCTGAGGCGCAGCCGCCGAAGCCCCCGGAAACCGGCCCGATTACCGCCCGGCATCGCTGGGTGTTGCTGGCAACGCTGGCGACGCTGGTGCTGGTGGTGTGGGGCATCAAGCAGTATCAATGGTACTTCGTTGAGCTTGGCGCGGCTTTCTTCGCGCTTGCAGTGGTCGTGGGCCTGATTGACCGCATGTCATTCGATGACATGGCGCACCGGTTTATCGAGGGGGCAGGTGAGTTGATCGGCACGGCGCTGTTGATCGGTTTTGCGCGTGCCATCGAGATCACGCTCAGCGACGGCCTGGTGCTGCACACCATCGTCCACGGCCTCTCGCAACCGCTGCAGGCAGTCGGCGCCGAGTTGTCTGCCGTCGGCATGTTGTTCATCCAGAGCATCCTGAATTTCTTCATACCATCAGGCTCCGGCCAGGCTTACGTCACCATGCCCATCATGGCGCCGATATCGGATATCGTCGGTGTCAGCAGGCAGGTGGCCGTGCTGGCTTACCAGATGGGTGACGGTTTCATGAACATGGTCGTTCCGACCAACGCGGTCCTGATGGGTATCCTGGGTATCTGTGGTATTCCCTACGGGCGCTGGTTTCGGTTTATCTGGCCGTTGATGCTGCAGTTATTCCTGTTGGGCAGTATTACGATGGTGATCGCGGTTCTGACCGGTTACCAGTGAGGCCGCGTTACACCTTTAAGGCAATTGCGCTCTGCCAGCCATGCTATGCCGCCCTTGCGGAGGCCTGGCTGAACACCCACGCGCCGTAGCCCACCACGCGATCCTTATCGCCGGCGGTGTCGCCCGAGTTGCGCAGGTCGAGGGTGTTGACCTGCAGTGACCGGCGCCTGGCTTCTATCAACAAGCCCCTGACCGGGGTGACGCCGCAGGCATCGTCGTGATCGATGCGCCCGGCATCCAGCTGTTCAATCGCCCCACAGGTACGCATGTCCCTTTTCTGCGCCGTGTCGTAATCCAGGTAATGCGTGAGGTCGGAACTGACCACGATGAGTGTTTCGCTGCCGCCCCACAGGCTACTGATCACCGCCGCAACGGTTTCCGGCGCAGCCCCGCCAACGACCAGCGGCACGAGCGAGAACGACCCGAGTGTGCATTGCAGAAACGGCAGGTGGACTTCCAGGCTGTGCTCGAACTCGTGCGCGTCGTCGTCGATTCGGGTGGTCGATTCGTCCAGGCTGGCGATTGCCTTCCTGTCCAGCGCGATATCTCCCAGTGGTGTGCGGAACACATCGGCGCCACTCGATGCCAGGTTCCTGATGGCGACCCGGTGGCTGGGTCCGAGCAGGATCACGCGTTTATAGCAATCGCGGTAAGGGAGCAGGCCGGCATAGGCGGTGGCCGCCACCGGCCCGGAATAAACATAGCCCGCGTGCGGCACGATCAGGGCCTTCGGGGTCGGTCCGCGCCTGGGTTCGGCCCGCTTCATGAAGGCCTGGACAGTCGCGCGCAGTTCGTCTGCATCTGCGGGATAAAAGACACCGGCGACGGCCGGTTCCCGGATAACTGTCATGTTGGAATACCTCCACCCGCCAGCACCTGCGGGTTTGCAGTTCACTTCAACCAAGTATACGCCCGGCAAGTATACCCCCGGCTGTATTGCAAACAGGCCTTTGTGAACCAATAATTTAAGTATGACACGACACACGGCAACTGCAGCAACCAAAAGCCGTGGCCATCCGGGGCGTTACTGGCACCGGTTGGACAGCGGCCGCTTGCAATGCGATCTGTGTCCGCGCTTCTGTAAGCTGCGGGAGGGCCAACGCGGCATGTGTTTCGTCCGTGCCCGCAGCCATGACCAGATCGTTCTGACCACTTACGGCAGGTCCAGCGGTTTCTGTATCGATCCGATCGAAAAGAAGCCGCTGAACCACTTTCTGCCGGGCACACCCGTGCTGTCATTTGGCACGGCCGGCTGCAACCTTGCCTGCAAGTTTTGCCAGAACTGGAATATCTCGAAGTCGCGCGAGTTCGACCAGCTGCAGGAACTTGCATTACCGCGGGCGATCGCCGATGCGGCGGTAGCGTGGGGTTGTCGCAGCGTGGCGTTTACCTATAACGATCCGGTGATATTCCTGGAGTATGCCGTTGACGTCGCGAAGGCGTGCCGGAAGCGTGGTTTGAGAACTGTCGCGGTCACCGCGGGCTATATCACCGAGGCAGCCCGTGAAGAGTTCTTTGCCCACATGGACGCGGCCAATATCGACCTGAAAGCGTTCACTGAAGAGTTTTACTGGAAGACCTGTGGCGGCCACCTCGAAGCGGTGCTCGAGACGCTTGAATACCTGAAGAATGAGACCGATACCTGGTTCGAACTGACCTGCCTGCTGATTCCCGGTGAGAACGATTCGGAAGCAGAAATCGACAGCATGACGCAATGGATTTTCAACCGCCTGGGTCCCGGCGTGCCGTTGCACTTCACGGCATTCCATCCCGCCTGGAAAATGACCGACAAGCCGTCGACCCCGCTGCGAACCCTGCACAGGTGCCGGGAAATTGCATTGCACAACGGGCTGCGCTACGTCTACACGGGCAACGTTCATGACAGCGCGGGGTCGAGCACCTACTGCCACCAATGCGGTGAACTCCTGGTCGGCCGGGACTGGTACCTGCTGTCGGACTGGGAGCTCGATGTTCACGACGGGGTGGCGGCTTGCCGGGCTTGCGGAAGTCGTCTGGCCGGCGCCTTTGAAGAACAACCCGGGACCTGGGGCGCGCGTTGCCAGCCTGTGCGCGTTAAGCCCGCTTGAAGGTTGCGCCATGAGTGGAAGTGGAAGCTCCGGCGGCCACGGCCCCTCTTAAAAAGGCACCCTCGACCCTTTAACCGTGAGCTTTGTGGGGCATTCCGATCAACGGCGTCGCAAGATTTCGATCGAAGCTTGCTGGCAATTCTCAGGGCTGGCGTTGACACTGAGACGGTCGATCCACTCCCGCTCAAGCAGGTTACGCCGCTGACGGATATTGGCAGAATTGGCGTCGGAACTTCCAATCCACAGCGTAGCCACTTCCTCGTGACCGGTCAGGCAGTCCAGCAGGGCGCTGCGCATCTGCCACTGGGGCAGTGTCTGAATGGTTGCGGGAAGTCGATCGATCAGGTCGTCAGCCCTGGTTGTCCTCGCTTGCGCCAATGACAGGTCCACACCAATTTCAGCCAGGCTGATTTCTGTCGGGAACCTGTTCAGGCCATCATCAACAACTTCTGAGGCTGCATAGAAATACTCCGGACCGGCCTGCACCAACGCCATGGCGTTAGCACTGAATAATGCTGGAGCCGGTTTTGCGGATGATTCGATTACCCTGGCAAAATCACCTGCGGCCAATAACGGCTGCCCGAGTGCAAGATGTCCTTGGGCACGATTTTGCAAGGCGATGGCATGATTGGGGTTGGCAGACAAAAAGCGATCCAGGAGCCTGACACCTTCCTCCGCCTGACCGGACTCAACTGCCAGGCGACCATCAAACCAGTCGATGATTTCATTATCCGGCTGAATTTTTCGAACACGTTTGAAGTCCGCACGGGCCAGTGCCCAATCGCCATGACGTCGCAGGAGGTTTCCCCGCTTCAGATACAGCTCAACATTGCCGGGCGCTTGTTCCATCTGTGCCGTTAACTGCTCGATTTGCAGCTGCAAATCGGTGTGTGCATAAACAGCAAGCGGAGCCAGGACCCACAAGAGGATAAGACCAGTGGTTTGAATAAGCAGTTGGCGCCCGCAACCGGGCGCTTTTGTTTCATTAGCAAACACAGAGCTTAGAACACGATCGTCTCGATAGCTGAACAGTTGTTCGTGCCCGCTTCGCAAACCTGGTACAAATAGGTGCGTCCGCCCTTGTTACCGGTGTTGTCAGTATAGCTACCACTATCGGGTACTGAGATCAGTAAGCCGCTATCGCGATATATTTCAACGCTGCCGGTGGACGTACCCGACCATTCCAGGTCAA
>JABDPJ010000168.1 GCA_013042835.1 Lysobacterales bacterium | reverse complement strand
CGGCAGTGAAATCATTACCGAGCGCCACCGCCATCGCTATGAGTTCAATAATCACTACCGCGACATCCTGAAGAAAAATGGCATGGCGTTAACAGGCCACTCAATGGATGAAACGCTGATAGAAATCATTGAGATCCCGTCCCATCCATGGTTCCTTGGTTGCCAGTTTCACCCCGAATTCACCTCGACGCCGCGTGACGGGCACCCCTTGTTCACCGGTTTTGTTGAAACCGCATTGAAAGTACAACAGGGCGCGTTACCTGCAGAAGTGGCCAGCCTGTGAAGTTATGCGGTTTCGAAGCCAGCCTGGATCAGCCATTTTTCCTGATCGCGGGTCCCTGCGCGATCGAGTCCGAACAATTGGCGTTGGATACCGCGTTCGAGCTGAAGCAGATTACGTCCCGCCTGGGCATTCCGTTTATTTATAAATCCTCTTTCGACAAGGCCAACCGCTCATCCATCAAGAGCTATCGTGGCCCCGGCATGGAAGAGGGTCTGCGCATTCTGCAAAAAGTCAAGGACGAGGCCGGCGTGCCAGTGCTGACCGATGTCCATGAAGACACCGATATCCAGGCCGTGGCGGAAGTGGTGGATGTATTGCAAACCCCTGCGTTTCTGTGCCGCCAGACCAATTTCATTACCAGGGTCGCCGATGCCGGCCTGCCGGTCAACATCAAGAAAGGCCAGTTTCTGTCTCCCTGGGAAATGAAAAACGTTTCTGACAAGGCCATGAGTACGGGCAACCGGCAGATCATGGTTTGTGAACGCGGCGCCTCGTTCGGTTACAACAACCTGGTATCGGATATGCGATCGCTGGCAGTCATGCGCGACACCGGCTGCCCGGTCGTCTTTGACGGTACGCACTCGGTGCAGTTGCCGGGCGGGCAGGGGGATTCCTCCGGTGGTCAGCGGGAATTCATACCGGTGCTGGCCAGGGCGGCGGTTGCCGTGGGTATCGCCGGCCTGTTCATGGAAACCCATCCGGACCCGGCCAACGCAAAAAGCGATGGCCCGAACGCCTGGCCGCTGGATCGCATGGAAGAACTTTTGCAGACACTCAAGCAACTGGATGCGGCAACCAAGGCCGGACCCTTGCTTGAACAGGATATTTAATTTCAAATCAACTTATACCAATGAGAGATATATTTTATGACCCGAATCAAATCAGTACACGCCCGTCAGATTCTCGACTCCAGGGGCAACCCCACGCTTGAGGCGGAAGTCCTGCTCGAGTCCGGCGCTTTTGGCCGGGCCGCAGTGCCTTCCGGTGCATCGACCGGTGCGCGCGAGGCGATAGAATTGCGCGACAAGGATCCGTCCAGATATGGTGGCAAGGGCGTTCTGAAAGCAGTGGCGAATGTCAATGGCGAAATCGCTGCCGAACTGGCCGGCCATGACGCCGGCAACCAGGCCGCCATCGATGAGTTTTTGATCCAGCTCGATGGAACCCACAACAAGTCGCGGCTCGGTGCCAATGCCCTTTTGGGTGTCTCACTCGCCAATGCGCACGCCATGGCCAATCATCACAAGCAGCCCTTGTGGTCCTGGCTGAGCGGCGGTACAGCGACGGAATTGCCCGTACCGATGATGAACATACTCAACGGTGGCGCGCATGCCGACAACAGTGTCGATATCCAGGAATTCATGATTTTGCCCGTAGGTGTCAGCAGTTTTTCCGATGCCTTGCGATGTGGCACCGAGGTCTTTCATGCATTGAAAAGTGTGATTTCCGCCAGGGGGCTTTCCACCGCTGTGGGTGATGAAGGCGGTTTTGCGCCGGATCTGCCCTCTAATGAGGCGGCGGTCGAAGTCATCCTCGAGGCGATTGAGCAGGCCGGTTACGCCGTGGGCCGGGATGTCTATCTCGGACTCGATGCGGCGGCTTCCGAGTTCTACCGTGACGGCCGGTATCATTTTGAATCCGAGAACCGCTCGTTTACCTCGCAGGAGTTTGCGGAATACCTGGACGGCTGGTTGCGGCAGTACCCGATCATCAGCATCGAAGACGGGCTGGCGGAAGACGACTGGGATGGCTGGGCGATTCACTCGAAATTGTCGGGCGACAGATGCCAGCTGGTCGGAGATGATTTATACGTCACCAATACCGAGATCTTTGCGCAGGGTATCGAACGCAACATCGCCAATTCGATCCTGATCAAACTGAACCAGATTGGCACCCTGACAGAAACCCTGAACGCCATTAACATGGCTGCAGATGCCGGCTACTCCGCTGTTGTTTCGCACCGTTCGGGCGAAACCGAGGATACAACCATCGCCGATCTGGCAGTTGCCAGTTCAGCTACGCAGATCAAGACCGGTTCCTTGTGCCGGTCCGACCGGGTTGCCAAGTACAACCAGTTGTTGCGCATAGAAGAAGCGCTGGGTGGTAATGCCCGCTATGCGGGCGCCGCTGCGTTCAAGAACCTGGGCTGATTGATCACCCATGCGCGCTGTCACCCTGATACTGTTTGTCCTGTTGATATTGCTGCAATTCAAACTGTGGCTTGGGGAAGGCGGTTTCAGGGACGTGGCGCGCCTCGAGGCCAGGGTCGAGGATCAAAGGCAGCAAAACGGGGAACTCCTGCAACGTAACGCCGAGTTACAGGCCGAGGTCGAAGACCTGCGCGAGCGCCTCGAGGCGGTCGAAGAGCGGGCGCGCAGTGAACTCGGATTGATCAAGCCGGCCGAGCAGTTTTACCAGGTTGTGCCACCGCCACCGTCCACCGCGAGAAAGCAGGTCGGAAACCAGAATGGAGAGGAGCAATGAGCACCGGGAAAGTTCATGCGTTGATTCCTGCGGCCGGACAGGGTGCACGTTACGGTGGGGCGGTATTGAAACAGTATCTGCCGATCCGGGGCAGGGCCGTATTGGCGCATTCCATTCGCGCGTTCCAGTTTCACCCGATGATTGCCAGTATCACTGTCGTGATTGCGGGTAATGACCAGTTGTTCCAATCTGCAGTGGGCCCATTGGCCGCAGCCGTGAAGACGGTCACCGGCGGGGAAACGCGGGCCCAGTCGGTGCGTAATGGCTTGCAGTTCATCGCCGACAACTACTCCGGCTCGGACTGGGCGCTGGTGCATGACGCAGCCCGTCCGTGTTTATCGTCCTCACGCCTGGAAAAGTTTCTCGAGCAGGGCCTGGAATCCCCGGATGGCGCCATACTTGCAGTTCCCGTCGGTGATACGCTGAAACGCGCCGATGATTCACGGCGGATCAGTAACACGGTGGACAGAAGCGGTTTATGGGCTGCCCAGACCCCGCAACTGTTTCGCGTGGATGCCCTTGCCCGGGCCATTGATGCGGCGCAGGAACTGGGTCGTGAATTGACCGATGAGGCTTCGGCCATGGAATCCGCCGGGGTCAAGCCTTTGCTTGTCATGGGGTCTGCCGCGAATATCAAGATCACCCATCCGAGCGACCTCGCAATTGCCGAGGCGCTGATGGCCCGCAATGAGCAATCTTCCTGACCTGTTATGAAAATTCGCGTGGGACAAGGCGTAGATGTGCATGCTTTCGGCCCGGGTGACCATGTCATGCTGGGCGGTGTCCGCATACCCCACGACAAAGGATTGCAGGCTCATTCTGACGGTGACGTCGCCTTGCATGCCTTGTGTGATGCCATGTTGGGTGCGGCAGCGCTGGGAGATATTGGCCGGCACTTTCCACCCACTGATGACCGCTGGGCAGGCGCCAACAGCCGGGACTTGCTCCAGGAGGTCAATTTACTGCTCAGGCATGACGGCTGGTCAGTCGTTAATGTCGATCTGACGCTGGTCTGCGAGCAGCCCAGGATCACCCCGCATGCTCAACACATGCAGGCGAATATTGCCGCCGACCTGGATCTCGATGATTCAGACGTGTCGGTCAAGGCTACCACTACCGAAGGTTTGGGATTTAGCGGTCGCGGCGAGGGTATTACCGCCCTGGCCATCGTGCTGATCAAGAGCTGGTAAGTGGCCGAAATCCCGGAGTGGCCCTTTAGCCTTGGCGTTCCTGCTGCGAGTGGCGTGATCCGCAGCTGCCCGGAAGATTTCGTGGTTGAGGAAATCCCGAAGGTCGATCCCGCGGGTGAAGGTGAACATCTTTGGCTGTGGGTGGAAAAACGTTCCACCAATACGGATTGGGTTGCCAGGCAATTGGCCCGCGTGGCCGGTTGCGCCGTTCGCGATGTGGGTTTCGCTGGCCTCAAGGACCGCCACGCGATCACCTTGCAGTGGTTTTCTGTTCCGATCCGCGAAAATACAAGCGAGAACCTGGAAGACGCCGGCATCGAAGGCGTGACGATCCTTGCAAGCCACAAGCACCATCGAAAACTCAAGCGCGGTACACTCAAGGGTAACCGTTTCCGCCTGAAAATCCGTAACTTCGATGGTGATCCGGGTGAAACAGAACGACGCCTGCAGATCATACGCAGCGACGGTATTCCCAATTATTTCGGACCGCAACGTTTTGGCCACGCGGGGCGTAATGTGCAGCGGGGTTACGACCTGCTCAAGCGGCGTGCGCGCCTGCAGCGTAACAAGCGCAGCATTTACCTGTCGGCGATCAGGAGTTACCTGTTTAACCAGGTGCTGGCGGCAAGGGTGCGCCAGGGAAACTGGAATAGCATGATGGACGGCGACCTTGCCATGCTGGAGGGAAGCCAATCCGTCTTTGTTTGCGATATATCAAATCCGGATATTGAAGATCGTTGCCGGCGCCTTGATATACATCCCACGGGACCCTTGCCGGGAGAGGCTGGCGCCCGCCCGGAAGGGCAAGCCGCTGAACTTGAACAGTCCGTGCTTGATAACTGGCCTGAGCTGACTGACATCCTGCGCGAACAGCGCGTCCAGGCAAGCCGCAGATCATTGCGGCTACACCCGGCAGGGCTCGAGTGGAAGCTGGATGCCAGTGAACTTGATTTGACATTTGTTTTGTCGCCCGGAAGCTATGCCACGACCGTTTTAAGAGAAATTCTCATGTTCCGTGAGGCGGAGCGAGCGTAAGAATGCAGAGATGGGACCTATGAGTCATTACAAATTAAAAGGCACCTCGGGCAGCGTAATCAACCAGTCGTTTCCGTTCGAGGGAACGATCCTGCTCGGGTCCTCAGCCGATTGTGATGTGCAGTTGGATGAGCCGGGTGTTGCCCCCAGGCACGCCGAAATCCGCCTGCTCGAGGACAAATCACTGTTGCTCAAGGACATGGGTTCGGCCAACGGTACACTTCTCAATGGCGAACCGGTCACCGAAACCCTGCTGGGTTCCGGGGACGAGATTCGCATTGGAACCTGTCGCTGGATGCTGCAGGCGCCCGGCCTCCGGCCTGACCGTGTATTGACCGCCGAGGTGGTTCAAAAGTCCGTGCGCCGTTGGCCGCGTGTGCTGGCCTGGAGCATCGTGGCAGCGACCGCAGCCGGTGTCGCCATACTGAAGTGGAAACCCGAATGGTTATCCGGCTGGTTGCCGTAATCCAGCACTTCAACCCACGTCAGTCCTGACGTAATCTCCAGCAGGGCTGGTTGTGGCCGTCAATCAGCTGCTTTTCCAACAGCCAGGCCGAGGCATCCCCGGCATCGCGTTCAAACCAGGCCCGGGCCGAACCGAGCCTGAAAGTGTAACCCCAGCGGTCCATGTCTTCGAACATACGCTGCCGGCCCAGCAGGTCGATATGATCAGCGAGAATGATCTGCAGAAAACAGACAGCATACTCCTCGTCGTAGTCGCCGCCGGCATTGGTGTGAAGATCCTTGCGCCGTGCCTTGTCCATGCAGACGTAATGACAGGTCTCGTGCAGGATGGAGTGCAGGGGTGTGTCGGGTCTCACCAGCAGGCGGTTACCGATCAGGCCGGCTTCCTCATCGCCCCAGAAACTGCCGGCTATGTCTTCGCCCGGCGGAACGCGCTGCATGGTCAAACCATAGCGCAGCAACACGGGGGCAACCTGCTCTGGCCCGACATCCGACAGCCGCAGGACATCAGAATGGTTGCCTGCCTCCTGCCTGGATCGTGAAGTCAATTCGTTCATAGACATGCTAACCGGGTGGATATCGGAATATAATCTTACTGCGCTATGATGCGCAGTAAGGCTATTGTCGCAGGAAATTCAGGGTTTGGCATGGACATACTGCAAGGGAAACATCGACCGATAGAGTTGTTCCGCTATGCGGGCCTGTTCCTGTGGTTCTGTGCGGGTATACCCCTGCTGTTGATGCGCGTCATCTACCCGGAGCCGGTATCTTTCGAGTTGTACGTTGCGTGGTTCATGTTGCACGGTTTATTCGGCCTGCTTTACTGGCACCTGATGCAATACCTGCCTGAGCGGACAGCCATCAGTAATCGCATCGTCTACCTGTCATTGCTGACGGCCTGCGCGTTGGGCATCAGTGCCGTCTCGCAGTCGCTGCTCGGCGGAATACTGCTGTTGATTGTTTCGGTCGTGTTGCCGTGGATGTTATCCCTGGTTCCGGCGGTCAGTTGGCTGATTGCACAAAATGTGCTGCTCGCCATTACGTTGAGCCGCATTCCGGAAGTCAGCCTGAGTGACGCTTCGACCAACGCCGGCATGTTGCTCGGTATTTCCATGTTTGCGTTCATGAGTTCAGTCGTGGTTTTGCGGCAGAATGCCGCCCGTGACGAACTGCGCAGGGTTAATTCGGAGTTGCAGGCCACGCAATCGCTGTTGGCGGAAAACACCCGCATTGCCGAAAGAGTGCGTATCGCGCGCGAATTACACGACCTCGTCGGCCACCACCTGACCGCGTTGACATTGAATCTCGAAGTAGTCACTCACCTGGTGGATGGCAAGGTCCTGGAGCACGTCCAGCAGGCCCATTCGCTGGCCAGGCTGTTGCTGGCCGACGTACGCGAGGTCGTAAGTGATATGCGCAGGGATGATATGGTCAACCTGGCTGACGCGCTGCACACGCTGATCGAAGGTGTACCAAAACCCAAGATACACCTGGACCTGCCATATGATGAGGTCATGACTGAGCCGCAACGGGCACAGGTATTGCTGCGCTGCGTGCAGGAAATGATTACCAACAGCGTTCGTCATGCGCAGGCTGAAAACCTGTGGATCCGCTTGTCCATGACGCGTGACGGGCTCGCCATGAGCGCTCGCGATGACGGTATTGGTGCCGATAAGGTCGCGGTTGGCAACGGCCTGATGGGAATGGCCGAGCGCCTGAAGCAATTGGGTGGTAAGCTGGAAATCGAATCGGAACCGGGCACCGGGTTTGCGCTGCACGCATGGTTACCAACGAAGCTCTAAGGCGTACCTGGATGAGCTCTAAGGAGTATTTACAATGATAACGGTGATGCTGGTAGACGATCAAAACCTGGTTCGTAAAGGCGTTCGCAGCCTGCTCGAGTTGTCGCAGGAGATCAAGGTAGTAGCGGAAGCCAATGATGGTATCGAGGCAATAGAGACGATACCGGAAGTTGGCCCCGACGTGGTTTTACTGGATATGCGCATGCCGGGCAAAACCGGGCTTGACGTACTCCAGCAATTATCGGCGGATGGCACCTTGCCGCCAACCATCATACTGACGACATTTGATGATGACGAGGTTGTGCTGGCCGGAATCAAGGCCGGCGCCAAGGGCTACCTGCTGAAAGACGTCAGCCTGGAAGAACTGGTCAGCGCGATAAAAACGGTTGCCGAGGGCGGGTCCATGGTCAAACCCGCCGTTTCCGAACGCTTGCTCAAGGGCCTGGAAAATATGCATACCGACTTTTCCAGCCTTGACCGGCCGGATCCCCTGACTGAGCGTGAAACCGAAATTCTCCGCCTGATGGCAGGTGGTTACAGCAACAAGGAAATTGCCAATTCACTCGGCGTGGCCGAGGGTACGGTCAAAAACCACGTGTCCAATATTTTGTCAAAAATGGGCGTGCGCGACCGCACCCGGGCGGTGCTTAAGGCCTTCGAACTGGATTTGTTTTAGGAAAAGTCTCAGGACGCCTTGTCGAGGTGGTCGAACTGGCGCTTCAGGTCTTCCTTCGGATTGGTGATGATCCGCTCCAGGGTTTCAACCCGGTCGCGCAGATCTTTTTCCAATGCGTCCATCCTCGCGTGGATGGCTTCGAGTTCTTCGGTGATCGCCTTACTGTTGTGCCTTTTGCCCCTGTCGCGAAAAATCCCGGCCATGATGCCGGCGATCGAAATCAGGGCGATTGCTGTCCACATGCTCATCGTATTTCCTCCATTGACCTGACTTTAATATAGACACTGAACGACGTTGCGACCAGTGAAATAAGTCATAGGGCGGGTTCGCCCGGCCGGTCGCTGCGGCGGATGCCTTCGGGCAATGGATCATGGTCGGTCACTTCGATATGGTCTTCGAAATGAATTCTTTCCATCAGGTAACACAGGCAATCCTGTTGTATCACCCGGCGGTCGAGTGTCAGCATGGAAGGCATGATCTCCCGCACAGTCTCGATCTGCCGACGATCAAACCTGAAATAGTCTTTGGTCACATCGAGACCGTCAATATCGGTGGCTATCAGTGGTGGCTCTGGTCCGCCGTTGACATCTCCCAGTGAAATCCCGCTGGGTAATTCCTGGAAATTCAGAACATCCAGGTTTTCCCTGAATGCAATTTCAGTCGGCACGTGGCCAAAGCCGAACAGGGCTTCGTCATGAACACGAACCGTGGCGACCATGTGAAACAGGTGTACTTCATCCGCATCGATAGGTGTCGTGGGGATAACGTCAAGGTGCATACAGGTTTCCAGGAAACCGATGCAGTGGTCGGTGCCATGCACTTCACCGGCCTGGCCGCACTCCAATGTCGTGGAAGGACAATACCTGGACAGGGAAAGCGATTGTGTACCCTCCGGCATCGTGAAATACACGACCTTGGAAGAGAAATACGAGGCCAGGCGTAAAAACTCCGGGCGTATGCGGTTTATCGCGGCATAATGGGGGTTGAGTCCGGTATTGTTGTGAAAATCGATAGCGGCTATTGGGTTAACGGCGCGAACACGGTCAGTGACTTGCCTGAACATCTTGCCGACTTCGCTGTCTTCAAATTTGCCACCTGGCCAGCAACGATTGAAATCGAGCTGATCGTCAAGGCGGCGCAGGCGGTATTTGGCAGCATGTGTATTACCGATAAGAATGGACAATGACCGGGGTAACTGATCGAACTCATAATGACTTTTGAGCAGGCGCCGGACGGCTTCCCAACCTGTTATCTCATTACCATGCTGCAGAACGGTGACGAACAGGGGATTGGGGTTTTTACCTTCCAGGTGGATCAGCGTTGGGCCATTCAACATATGGTGCAATGCGGAAGCCGGACGCTCAAGCAGCCCCGCAGGCAAATGGTCAAGTTCGGTAAGTTCCACAGTGAAAGTTCGTCACGTTTAAAAAACGAATAACAATACAGGCAAATCACCTTACAGGATATAGTGAACTTGAAAAAAAATTTGCAGACCCGACAATATCGAATTGTGGAGCCCTGCCGGGCATCCCGCCGGAGAAGTAATTCAGCATACTTTTGGAACAACCCATGATCGAAGCTAAATCTTTATGTAAATCCTACGGTGGATTCAAAGCGGTAGACGACTTGAGTTTTACCGTCGAAGCCGGCCAGGTGCTGGGGTTTCTGGGCCCCAACGGTGCCGGCAAGTCCACCACTATGAAAATGCTCACCGGTTTTCTGGCTCCCACGTCAGGCACTGCGCTCGTTAACGACATCGATGTGGTTGAGCAGTCAGTAGCGGCGCGCAGGAATATTGGCTATCTGCCCGAGGGTGCGCCGAGCTATGGCGAGATGACGGTGCTACAGTTTTTGACGTTCATCGCCCACGCCAGGGCAATAGCCAAGAGCGAAGTGCCTGAAAGTGTGGAAAATGCCATTAGGAAACTCAACCTCACCGGCGTCAAACACCAACCCATAGAGACGCTGTCCAAAGGTTTCAAACGGCGTGTTGGCCTGGCGCAGGCCATCATTCACGACCCCCAGATATTGATTCTGGATGAACCGACCGACGGCCTTGACCCGAATCAGAAGCGGGAGGTGCGCGGCCTGATCAGGGCCATGGCGAAAGACAAGATCATCATTATTTCTACGCATATCCTCGAAGAAGTCGAAGCGGTTTGTAACCGCGTGATGATCATCGCAGAAGGCAGGTTGCTGGCGGATGACAGTCCGCAAGGCCTGATCAAACGTTCGCGTTATCACAATGCTGTTTCGCTGGTGGTCGAGGCGCCGGAAAAAGTCGCCAGTAGCTTGAGTGAATTGCCGCAAGTGGCAAAGGCGGAGCTCAGGGAGGGTGAGTTGACGCTTTTCCCGACCGCAGATGAAGGTCTTTTCGAGGCGGTGACCGCTGCAATCGGCGAAAATCACTGGCAGGTATCCGCCCTGCGTCTGGAGGCGGGCCGGCTTGACGAGGTGTTCCACAGTATTACCCGCAAGGAGGCATCGGCATGAGCGCAATAAGCAATGTCATGCGCAGGGAACTGACCGGTTATTTTGCCACACCGGTCGCTTATGTTTTTCTGATTATTTTCCTGGTGATGACCGGCATATTTGCCTTTTATCTCGGTAATTTCTACGAACGCGGCTTCGCGGATCTGAATCCGTTTTTCCGTTTTCATCCCTGGCTCTACCTGTTCCTTGTACCGGCCATATCAATGCGCCTGTGGGCCGAGGAACGGCGTTCCGGCACCATAGAACTGTTGTTAACGTTGCCGTTGACAACCATGCAGGCGGTATTGGGCAAGTTTCTTGCGGCATGGTTGTTCATTGGCCTGGCACTGGTCCTGACACTGCCGATGTGGCTGACCGTCAATTACCTCGGTTCTCCCGACAACGGTGTCATACTGGCCGCCTACTTGGGCAGCTGGCTCATGGCCGGTGGTTTCCTCGCTATTGGTTCATGCATGTCAGCGCTGACGCGCAACCAGGTGGTGGCATTCATTCTCAGTATCGTGGTGTGCTTCCTGTTCCTGTTGAGCGGCTTGCCGATGGTAATGAACCTGTTCATCGGCTGGGCGCCGCAAATTGTACTCGACGGTATCGCCAGCCTGAGCTTCCTGAAACACTTCGCCGATATTTCGAAGGGTGTTATCGACCTGCGAGACCTGGTCTATTTCACGCTGGTCATTGGCTTCTGGCTGCTTGCCAATGTTTTGATACTTGATATTAAGAAGGCCGACTGATGAAACAAAGTAACCGCTCAGTTTTTTCAGCAGGCATACTGGTTCTGCTGGCTATTCTGTTTATAGCGTTGACCATACTGTCTTCCCTGTTTATGAAAGGCGTGCGTTTTGACCTGACCCAAAACGGTCTCTACACGCTTAACCAGGGAACCCAGAATATCCTTGAGAGTATGGATGAACCGGTTAACCTTTACCTGTATTTTTCCGAGGACGTCAGCCGCGAATTACCCCAGTTTCGCAGCTATGCGCGCTGGGCCGGCGAGATGCTGGAGGAGTTTGCCAACCGCAGCGGCGGTAAACTTAAGCTGCACCGCGTCAACCCGGTGCCATTTTCGCCGGAGGAGGACGAGGCTGCGGCTTACGG
>JABDPJ010000164.1 GCA_013042835.1 Lysobacterales bacterium | reverse complement strand
GTCCAAGGCGTGGGCCGCGGCAGGTGTACGTTGCGGCACCGTGGTCGCCAACCCGGCCGTGATCAGCCTGTTACAAAGGGTCATTGCACCCTATCCGTTGGCGGCAACGGCCATTGATGCCGCACTGCAGGCCATTTCAGGGCAGGCCAAAGGGCGCCAACAACAATTCGTCAACTCGGTTAGCCGCAGCAGGCAGGATCTGGTCAGTTTTCTGCTGAGCTGCGATTGGATCAGTGATGTCTATGAGAGTGAGGCCAATTTCGTGCTGATGCGGGTCGCTGATGCAGACGGCCTGGTGAACTGGTGTCACCACCGGGGCATTAAAATCCGCAATTTCAACTCGCAAAGGCAACTCGAAGGCTGCGTGCGTTTATCCATAGGCAGCGAAGCAGAGATGGCTGAGTTAAAATCGGCCCTGCAAAGTTTTGGAGAGCAGGCATGAACAGGGGTAAGCGCCGGATACTTTTTCTGGATCGTGACGGAACGCTGATTATCGAACCGGAAGATTTCCAGATCGATAGCCTGGAAAAGCTGGAATTGGTCGAAGGCGTGATTCCGGCCCTGTTGCGACTCAAGGAAGCCGGTTACGAATTCGTTATAGTCAGTAACCAGGACGGGCTCGGAACCGGCTCCAATCCACTGGAAAATTTTCAGCCGCCGCACGACAAGATGCTGTCGCTGTTCGCCTCCCAGGGCATCACTTTTGCCGCCGAACATTTCGATCCGCATTTTGATGGTGATAATTCACCCAACCGGAAACCCGGTATCGGCATGGTGCTCGATTACCTGAAATCCGGTGAACTGGACCTGCAGGACAGCTGGGTAATCGGTGACCGCGAGACCGATATGCAGTTGGCCGGAAATATGGGGATTGGCGGTATCCGCTGCGGAGCGGACGGGCAGCACTGGGCGGACATAGCCCACCAGCTGTGCACGCGTCCGCGCCGCGGTTCGGTCGAGCGTGTGACCAACGAAACCAGTATCAGCGTGGCGGTGAATCTCGATATCAGCGGCGCTAATGAAATCAGCACGGGTATTGGATTTTTCGATCATATGCTGGACCAGATCGCGGCCCATGGTGGCTTCCGGCTGTTGCTCGACTGCAAGGGTGACCTGGAGATAGACGAGCATCACACGGTTGAAGATTGCGCCCTGGCTCTCGGCCAGGCCCTGGACCAGGCGCTGGGTGAGCGCCGCGGCATCGGGCGTTATGGTTTCGTGCTGCCCATGGACGAGTCGCTTGCCGAGGTCGCGGTTGACCTGTCCGGCCGGCCGGTCTTTGATTTGAAGGCGGAATTTCCCCGCGACATGGTCGGCCAGATGTCGACCGAAATGGTCGCCCACTTTTTTGCCTCGCTGAGCCAGTCACTGCGCTGTGCATTGCACATGAAGGTTCGTGGTGAGAACACCCACCACATGGTGGAGGGCCTGTTCAAGGCGGCCGGCAGGGCCCTGCGCCCGGCATTGGCCAGGCAGGGTACGGAACTGCCGAGCACCAAGGGAGTGCTGGCATGACGCTTGCCATCATCGACAGCGGCGGCGCCAATATCAGCTCGGTTGAACACGCGCTCAGAAGACTGGGTGCCAATCCTGTTTTCACTGCGGATGCCGAAATCATACGCGCTGCTGAACGCGTCATTCTGCCGGGCGTCGGCGCAGCCGGTGCGGCCATGGCAAGATTGACCGAACTGGGCCTGCTCCAGTGTATCCGTGATTTAAAGCAACCGGTATTGGGAATCTGCCTGGGCATGCAACTGCTATTTGAAAAGTCAGAAGAAGACAATGTCGATTGCCTCGGCATCATTCCCGGCACTTTAAAAAAGATGCAGCCGGCGCCAGGCCTGCGCGTTCCCCACATGGGCTGGAACACCACCAGCGTTGTGAACCCTGATCCGCTAATCTTAGGATTACCCGACAGTCCCTGGTTTTATTTCGTGCACAGCTACTGCGCTCCGATCGGTGCCAGCACCGTCGCCACCTGTGATCATGGCGCGTCTTTCGCGGCGATTGTGCGCCAGGGGAATTTTTACGGCGCCCAGTTCCACCCTGAACGTTCCGCCAAGAGCGGCGCACGATTGCTGGCAAACTTTCTGGAAATTCAATGAAACTTATTCCTGCCATAGACCTGCTGGACGGGCGCTGCGTACGCCTGCTGCATGGCGACTTTAACAAGGTTACGCATTATCCTTCGTTTCCGGCAGAACTGGCGGCGCAATACGCCGCTGCAGGCGCCGAATGGTTGCATGTCGTCGACCTTGCGGCCTCCAGGGATGGCGCCGGGGCGGACACCTCGGCCTTGTTCACACTGCTCGGACAGGCCCCGCAAAAAGTACAAACGGGTGGTGGTGTGCGCGATGAAAGGGACATCAGCCAACGCCTGGATACAGGTGCCGCACGGGTCGTGATTGGCAGCCTGAGCGTCACCGACAGCAAAAGGTTCGTCGGCTGGTTGCAACATTTCGGTGTCGATAAACTGGTCGCCGCCCTGGATATCCGTATCGATGATGATGGTGTTCCCTGGCCAAGGACTCATGGCTGGACGGGCCAGGGGGACAGGAATATGTGGCAGTTACTCGATGAACTTGCAGCGGGTGGGCTGGAACATTTGCTGTGCACCGATATTAGTCGCGACGGCGCCTTGAGCGGCCCGAACCTTGACCTGTATTCCGAGATCACCCGGCGCTATCCGGACTTGCAATTGCAGGCTTCCGGGGGCGTCAGCAGTCTTGCTGACCTGCGGCGCCTCAAACCCACCCGTGCTGCGGGCGTCATTACCGGCAAGGCATTGCTGGAAAAACGTTTCGATGTTGCCGCAGCACTGGAAGCGTTGCGATGAGCGGGTCCGTATCAAACCTCGCGCGACGGATCATTCCCTGCCTGGACGTGCGTGACGGGCAGGTCGTAAAAGGCGTGCAATTTCGCAATCACAGGGTCATGGGTGGCATTATCGAGCTGGCGACCCGCTACAGTGCTGAAGGCGCTGACGAGCTGGTGTTCTACGATATCACCGCCAGCCCCCAGGGCCGTTCGGTAGACAGTGACTGGGTGTCCTCGGTGGCCGAGGTCATCGATATTCCGTTTTGCGTGGCCGGCGGCATTCGTTCGGTGGAGGATGCCCGCAAAGTCCTGCAACGCGGCGCCGACAAGATATCCATCAATACGCCGGCGGTACAACGGCCGGAGTTGATCAATGAGTTGGTCGAGGCTTTTGGCAGCCAGTGCGTGGTGGTCGGCGTGGATTCGGTGCTGCAGGAAGGGCATTGGGTGACACGGCAAATGACCGGAATACCCGAGCGGATGCAGCAAACAGGCCACCGTACGATGGATTGGCTGGCCGAGGTCGCGCAACGCGGCGCGGGCGAAATTGTACTCAATTGCATGGGTAGCGACGGCACCCGCCAGGGATTCGATATCGGGCAATTGAAAGTGGCAAGGGAACTGGTGTCCATTCCCCTGATCGCTTCGGGCGGCGCGGGTAGCGCCGGGCACTTCATCGAAGTTTTTAAACGGGCTGATGTGGACGGCGCATTGGCAGCGACTGTTTTTCACAACAACAAGGTACCGATCCCAGCATTGAAACAGATGTTGTCTGCGGCCGGTATTGGAGTGAGATTATGAAAATTGAAAACCTGGCGTGGGACAAGATGAACGACTTGATTCCAGCCATCGTCCAGCACTTTCTGGATGGAAGGGTCCTGATGCAGGGCTATATGAACCGGGATGCACTCGAAGCCACACTTGAGACAGGCAAGGTGACGTTCTGGAGCCGCAGTCGTGAGGAGTTGTGGACCAAGGGCGAGACTTCGGGAAACACGCTTGACCTCGTCGATGTTCACCAGGACTGTGACGGTGATTGCCTGCTGATTCGTGCGGTGCCTGAGGGGCCCACCTGTCATCTGAACACCGATACCTGTTTTGATGGCGAGGAAAGAGTCTACCCCGAACTTGCATTCCTGGCTGAACTGGAAACCGTGATCGCGCACCGCGATGAGGACCGTCCCGAGGACAGTTACACGACGTCGCTTTTTGAGGCCGGTGTCAAGCGCATTGCGCAAAAGGTCGGCGAGGAGGGCGTGGAAACAGCCCTTGCCGCGGCGGCGGGTGAAGACGATGAACTGCTGAATGAATCAGCGGACCTGCTGTACCATCTGTTAGTATTGCTTCGCAGCCGCAAGCTGGAATTGGGAACACTGGTGGAGGTACTCAGAAACCGGCACCGACTTTAAGTGGGAATTACATGGGAACCAAACAAAAGACACTCTACCTGGTTCGTCACGCAAAATCGTCATGGAAAGACTTTTCGCTTGCCGACATTGACCGGCCACTGAATAAACGCGGCCGCCGCAGTGCACCGGACATGGGCGAGAGAATGCTGACGCAAGGTCACATACCTGAACTGATTATTTCAAGCCCCGCCAACCGCGCCCGCTCGACCGCCAGGATAATCGCCGATCAAATGGGTTATGACCCGGCAGCCATCGAGATCGAAGACAAGCTTTATTTTTCGGGCACGTTACGCATGAGGCAAGTCATTGAAGGGCTGGACGACAGCCATGGGAAAGTGATGTTGGTGGGACACAATCCGGCCATGACCCATTTGATGAATGACCTTGCCAATAGCGAGGTTGACAATATGCCCACCTGCGCAGTTGCCGTGATCGGTTTTGACATGGCATCGTGGGCGGAACTGGATTCGGTGGATGGCTACTTGATAGGCTACGACTATCCCAAGGGGTCCGGTACTTTCAGCGCTTAATCGGGGCAAGCGGTACCGGCTTGATCGGGCTGCCGCGTTGCCTCTTAACAGCACCGGGGGCAATTGAAGCTCCCGTCTACCGTCCACCTTGTCGCGTTTTTCTGGCAATATATGAGCCATGAACCTGCTCGAGGAAATCAGCATCAACTGCCCGTACTGCGGTGAGCCCATCACGGTCCTGATCGACGGTTCGCTCGAGCAGCAGCAGTATGTCGAGGATTGCCAGGTGTGTTGCAAGCCGATGGAAATCCATGTGGTCATTTCAGCGGATGGTCGTTGCCGGGTCGAAGCCCGGAGTGAAAACGACTGACTATGCGCCACCGCGCGCATTGCCATGATCGTAAAGTACTTAAAAGCGGGCTCAATCAGGGCTGCGGCTCATCCTGAAAAATCTCCTCTATCGCAAGGCCGAACAGGCGGGCGGCTTTGAAGGCCAGCGGCAGACTGGGATCAAACTTGCCTTTCTCAATGGCATTGATCGTTTGCCGGGAGACTTCCAGTTCGTCAGCCAGCCGTGCCTGGGTCCAGTCGCGCTCGGCACGCAGCACCTTGAGGCGATTTTTCATTGGTATTTCCTGTGGCTTACGAGTACACCTGCGAAGTAGGTCAGCCCCATCAGGATGACAAGGTGTGAAATTTCCGCATCGAAGGATATGAGGTTGGAGATATCCAGGCTCGAGTAGCAGAGCCCGACCACCAGGCCAACGCCCAATGACAGCGCCATGGCCTCGAGCTGGATTTTTTGTTGCAATTCATCCAATCCCTTCAAATGCCGTTTATTCGCCATGATCATTCCAAAGCCGACCCCAAGGTTGAAGAGAATCGCCAGGCCGGTCAGCAGCTTATTGGATTGCCAGATAAATACCGGACCAAAACTCGCCAACGCCATCGTGATTAACCATGCAGCCGTCCAGTAGCCGAGACGAAGCGTATTCTTGACGTTGGTCCTGGCCCAACTGTCGGAGCGTGTATTCAGATCATTCATATGTCTATTTCCTTTGTCTTAATGTAAAGTAAGCTTGACTTAAAGATACGTTGAAATATACATAATGTCAAGTGTGCTTTACAAAATGTCTTTGATGTCTGACTTTAAGGTTGACGAGTTTTGGGACTTTAGCGTCCGAACCGTTATGCTGGGCGACAGCTTCAAGGAACAGGTAGCAGATTATTGAGAGCAACACGTGATTCCAGCCAGGCCTGCAACGGGCCAGGGCGTCGCAGCTACATGGCGCCGCTGTTTATGTTTGCAGTGGTGGTATTCACCTTGTCTGCCTGTCAAAAGCCGGACGCTCCGGACCAGCCTGAGACCGGGCGGTCCGATCCGCTGCCTGCCCGGCAATACACGGCGACAACCGACCTGGCGCTTTCACGTGAGCAGTATCGCGACAGGCTTTATGGATTCTGGCTGGGCCAGTGTATTGCCAACTGGACAGGCCTGGTAACCGAAATGGACAAGATCGGCGGGGATGGGCCGCATGGCGCCTTTTACACCCGCGAGCACTGGGGTCAGCCGGATCAACCGAGCATCTGGGACCAGGGTAAGCCAAGTGAATTGTCGGCCACCATCGACTGGGTTTTTGAGGGTGAGGGCGGAGTGTGGGGCGCGGATGATGATACCGACATCGAATACATGTATCAGCACCTTCTGCTTGAGCATGGCGTTAGCGTGCTCACCGGTGAACAGATACGCGACGGCTGGTTGAAACATATCTACCCGGATGAAAATACACCCTTCGTTAACCGGGAGGGCGAAAAAGAGAATTTTCTCTGGGTTTCCAACCAGCGGGCTCATGATTTAATGCGCAGCCAGGGTCTGACTCCCCCTGCCACCAGTGACCCGCAGCTCAACCCCGATTATGAAATGATCGATGCTCAACTCACCACCGAGATATTTGGCCTGTTTGCGCCCGGGCGACCCGATGTCGCCTTGCAGATGGCATATCTTCCGATCAGGACCACGGCACGTGAAAACGCGGCATGGGTATCCGAATTTTATGTCGTGATGCACTCGCTGGCCTCCGTGGTGGATACAAGCCTGCCAAAAAAAGACCAGGTCATGTGGCTGGCCACCTGGGCCCGACAGCGGCTGCCCGATCATTCCTACTCAGCAAAAATGTTTGATTTTGTGAAAAGCCGCTATGAGCAGGGCGTGCCGTGGGAACGGGCCCGGGATGATGTTTATGTCCGTTACCAGGTAGAGCAGCAGGATGGTTACGATATCACTGCAAGGAAACTGTACTGCAACGGATGTTTTGCCTCGGGAATCAATTTCGCATCCAGCATCGTCAGCCTTCTATATGGCGAGGGTGACTTCAGGGAAACGGTCAAAATTGCGGTATTGGCGGGTTGGGACTCGGACAACCCGGCTGCGACCTGGGGCGGATTACTGGGTTTCATGCATGGAAAGGACGGCATAGAGCAAGCTTTCGGCCGATCATTTTCCGGCCGGTTCAATATCCACCGGACACGTGGAAATTTCCCCGCTGATGGAATCGATACATTCCAGGCGATGTCAGACAAGGGCGTGCTGGTGATTGACCGGGTGGTCCAGGAAGAGCTGGGTGGCGGCATCGACCTGCTGAGTAACCAATGGCTCATCCCGGTCAGCAGTGATGAAGTTGCGCCTGCGGAAGATTGAGGCGCTTCTGCAGGCAGCAAAGGCTTTCAGGTCCGCGTGATGGTCTTTGCACGACGAGTGCGTCCGTGTGTGGTCTTTTCAGCAGGTGATTTGGGCAGCTCAATCGAAGCAGATAGCAGCGGATAGGCTTCGGTCGCATGCGGAATAGACATGGCCGCAACGAAGTGCTGCTGAAAGCTCTCGTCGATGGCGATTTCAATTTTTTCCACCTGCCGCACCCTTGCCTCGATTTCCCTGCGTGCTCCTTTGCTCAACAGGGCGATGCGTGCACCCGTGCCGGCGGCATTGCCGGCTGAAGATACGTGTTCAAGGTCGCAATCCGGTAATAAGCCAAGCACCATCGCGTACCTGACGTCGATATGGCTGCCAAAAGCACCGGCCAGTCGGATCCGGTCCACCTGGGTCACACCGAAGCGGTCCATCAGCAGGCGCGTGCCCGCGTACAACGCTGCTTTTGCCAACTGTATGGCGCGTACATCCGCCTGCCGGATGCGGATTTCAGGCTCACCGGCGTACAGCAGGTATGAAAATGTCCGGCCGTCGGCGGCAATGCGGGCGTTGCGATCCCCCAACTCACCATTGATCCCGCCATCAGCCTGAACGATACCCGCCAGGTACATGCCGGCTATGGCTTCGATGATGCCCGAGCCGCAGATGCCGGTTATTGCCTGATTCCCCGGACCAGCTGTGAAACCCGATTCGTCAGACCAGTGTTGACCACCGATGACTTTGAAGCGCGGTTCCAGTGTTTGGGGATCGATTCTGACACGTTCAATCGCACCGGAAGCGGCACGCTGGCCATGGCTGATCTGCGCGCCTTCAAAGGCCGGTCCGGTCGGGCTGGAAGCGGCCAGCAGCTTTTCGCGGTTACCCAGGATGATCTCGGCATTGGTGCCGATATCTATGATCAGGCTGACCTCGTCCTTTTGCCAGGGTGATTCGGCCAGCAGGACGGCTGCCGTATCGGCACCCACGTGACCGGCGATGCAAGGCAAGGCATAGGCCCGGGCGCAGGCAGCGAGTTGCAGGTCCAGTTCCGCTGCCGGCACCTCTACCGCATGGTCAACGGTCAGTGCAAAGGGCGCGGCGCCCAGGGGGGCCGGATCGAGCCCGAGTAAAAGGTGGTGCATGACCGGGTTGCCAACCAGGGTGACCTCGAGAACCTGGCTGGCGTCAATGTCGGCCAGTCGTATCGCTTTTTCCAGCAGTTCATTGATGGCCGACCTGACCGCGCGGGTCATCTGCCCGGCGCCTGCCGGGTTTTGCATCGCGTAGGAGACACGGCTCATCAGGTCCTCACCAAATCGAATTTGCGGGTTCATTGCGCCGGTGCTGGCCAGGGTTTCGCCGCTGGAAAGGTCGCAAAGCTGCACGGCAATGGTGGTTGAACCCACGTCCACGGCCGCACCGTAAGCCTGGTCCCTGAGACCGGGCCAGACCGCAACGATCTGCGCAGCGTCCCTGACCGCAACTGTCACCTGCCGGTCGTCGTTGCGCAATGCTGACTGAAGGGGTTCCAATACCTCCGGGCCTGCCTGCAGGCCGGACAGACCACGGTCTTTAGCCAATGTTGCACACAGCAATTCAAGGCCGGTATCCCCAGGCCCGGAATCCGGGTCGGGAACAGGTACGCGGACGAAGTATAAATGAATCAACGGGTCAAGCTCGATGGGGTGTTCTTCATAATCCTTGCGTACCAACTGGCGATGCACCTGGCTGCTGGCCGGAACGTCAATTTTGACGTCGGCGAGCAGGGACGCTTGGCAGCTCAGCCGGCTACCGGGCTCAAGTTGCCCGCTTGCCTGGCACTGATGCTCATCCGCGCTCAGGGGACCCAGGTGATCATCGCTGGACACGAGTCCTTCACGGACGAACTTTCCCGCCATGGGTTTGACCTGGCAGCGGCCGCAGCAGGCCTGGCCTCCGCAGATCGAATCAATATCGACACCCAGCTCTTGCGCGGCCTGCAGCACCGTCGTACCAACGGGGAATTGGCCCTCTTTGCCGGAGGGGCTGAAGATGATCCTGACCCGTTTGCTGTCTGGCACTATTCAGTTTCCACCGCGTGTTTTCGATGCTGGCTCAGGTTTTCTTCGACCTGCGGCGACGCCGTCCACCGCTGCGGTCACCGGCCGCTGCTTCACGGTAGGCCTGGATCCAGTTCATGCACTGCGGGTCTTTGTTCAGCATGACATCGGCACCGCGCACCGCTTGCATCAGTTCTTTCACCAGCGGGTTGGTTATGGCCGAAGTCAAACCGGCGCCGATCGCCATACTTATGAATGTGGAATTCAGGCCGCCGCGGTTCGGCAGGCCGAAACTTACGTTGGAAGCACCGCAGGTCGTATTGACCTTGAGTTCTTCGCGCAGGCGCCTGATCAGTGTCAGCGCCCGGCGCGGAGCGCCTGCCATTGCCCCGACCGGCATGACCAGCGGGTCCACGACCACGTCACAAGCCGGAATGCCGTGGTCGGCAGCCCGGTGAACAATCTTTTCTGCGACCTTGAAACGGGTATCGATGTCGGTGGATATGCCGGAGTCGTCATTGCAAATTGCCACCACGGCAGCGCCGTGTTTTTTAACCAGCGGCAGAACACGCTCGAGACGTTCCTCCTCGCCGGTTACCGAATTGAGCAGCGCCTTGCCTTCATAAGCCTCGAGGCCGGCCTCCAGTGCATCGACCACGGAGGAGTCAATGGATAACGGCGTATCGGTCAGCGACTGTACCAGGCGAACGGCCCTGGCCAGCAGCGCCGGTTCATCCGCCATCGGTATCCCGGCATTGACGTCCAGCACGTGTGCGCCGGCGGCGACCTGGGCCAGGGCATCTGCTTCGACGCGGCTGAAATCACCCGCCTGCATTTCCGCGGCCAGCAACTTGCGACCGGTCGGATTGATGCGCTCGCCAATTATGGTGAATGGCCGTTCAAAGCCGATGATGACTTCCCTGCTGGCGGAACTGATGATGGTGTCGGTCATTTTCTGAAACCCTGTCTGTTCATGCAGATTACCAGATTTGTGAGGGGCTTACTTGGCAAGGGCGGGTGCCAGCGCCCGGTCAAGCGGCGTATCGCCGCAAGCATGAAATGCATAATCCAGGCCGAGGTATTCCGCGTGCTGACGGGCCAGGTCCCGCAAGTCTTCAGACTCGCTCTGCGCCAGGTACACCACGCGTTTGTAATTGTTAAAGTACATGGATTTCAGCTGGGGCAGACGGTCCATTCCCAGCCCCTTGACGACCAGTCGCTCAAAATTCCGGACAAGAAAATCCGTCAGGTAGAAACTCCCCGGTTCGGCCGCTGCAAGGGCCTCAAAAACGTCACTGCCTGCAAAAAACTCGTAGCAATGGGCGCCCGGAATGCGCTCGATCCCGTATCGCTCGAGTACTTCATCCAGCTTGCCGCCGGTGCCGCAATCGGCGAAAGCGACGAAAATTTTCTGGTATGAACCGCCGGCGGCCTCAATTTTGG
The DNA here is from genome assembly GCA_013042835.1 of Lysobacterales bacterium. Taxonomy (GTDB): domain Bacteria; phylum Pseudomonadota; class Gammaproteobacteria; order Xanthomonadales; family SZUA-36; genus SZUA-36. The sequence goes on along the minus strand of JABDPJ010000164.1, from coordinate 11,267 downwards.
CTTCCACGGCCGCAGGCAGTTGGTCCGGGTGGTTATGCAACTCTGGTGGCAGGCACTGAAAGTCCAGGTGATACCAGTGGTTCAGTTGCTGGACACGGAGCAGTTCCCGGGCAATCGCGCCACAGGCGATGACCAGAACATTATCGTGACCACTGTGTGCCATGAGTTCAGGAGGCTGCGGCGACCAGTCGCTTGACAACTTCGACGGCCGTGGCCGCGTCGCGGCAGTAGGCGTCAGCGCCAATTGACTGGCTGAACTCCTCGTTCACGGGTGCGCCGCCTACCAGCACGATGTAGTCATCACGAATACCCCTTTCCACCATGGTGTCGATGACGACTTTCATATACGGCATGGTCGTAGTTAGCAGCGCCGACATGCCGAGGATGGTGGCGCCGCTCCTGGTCACCGCATCAATGTAGGTATCGGCGTCAATATTTATGCCGATGTCGGTGACTTCAAAACCAGCCCCCTCCAGCATCATGCCGACCAGGTTTTTACCGATATCGTGGATGTCGCCCTTGACGGTGCCGACCACGACCTTGCCGATCGGCTCGGCGCCGCCGGCAGACAGGATCGGCTTGAGAATCTCCATGCCCGCTTTCATCGCGTTGGCGGACATCAAAACCTCGGGTACGAAAAGTATGCCGTCGCGGAAATCGACTCCGACCACAGCCATACCGCCGACCAGCGCCTTTTCCAGCACGGCGTTAGCGCTCCAGCCCCGGTCCAGGAGTATTTGGGTACCCTCGGCGATTTCTTCCGCGAGGCCGTCATAGATGTCATCGTGCATCTGCTCGACCAGTTCTTCGTCGGATAATTCAGCAAGGATGATATCTTCTTCGTTGTCGTATTCGTCGGTCATCTGGTTTCCAGTCTTTCGGTCGTTTAAAAGTGAATTAACTACCAGCGGCTACTCGCCCCCGTCATGGCTTCCCTGGGTATCAGGATGGGAAACTGGTCGCGGATTTTCGTGTCTACCGCCGGGTCGATGTACTCGGGATAATGGCTTGACAATATTGACCTGACCCGCTGGCCGGCTTGCAGGCGGCTATCGGGTGAACCCGCGGCTTCCCATTCATCCGCTGTACTGCGGTCGGCGAGGTCAGGGTATTCGTAACCCGAGCGCATCAGTTCCAGGGTCTGCGGGCTGCGCAGGTAATGACCTTCGCCGCGCACGACCTGCTCAATGACGTCGTAAGACAGGGTTTGTTCGTTGACTTCAATGCCGCGCACGGTGCGCATGACGGCACCGAGCAAATCGTTATCGATCACCAGCGACTCCAGCGACAGCGCCATCAGGCTGCCAAGCATGCCGCTGGATTCAGATACGTTGTTGCAACCGCTTTGCGCCGCCAGCGCAATAGCAAGGGCCTTTTCATAGCCCGCCTGGTAATCGGGCAGCTTGGAATCCGTCATGCCGGCGCCGACGGAACTGGGCAGGCCGTAGAAATTAACCATTTGCGCGGCGCCGGCCGACACCACGGCTTCTTCGCCGCTACCGCCGCTGAACGCGCCCGTGCGCAGGTCGGAAACAAACGGCCAGGGCCCGACCACGACCGGGAAGCCGGGTTCCACCATGTCTATCATCAGGAGGCCGGCCAAGGCTTCGGCGACTGACTGGACGACTGCGCCGGCAAGTGCTGCGGGTGCCGTTGCACCCGCCTGCGGAGCGACGATAACCCAGACCGGCGATCCCATTTTGATGGACTCGATGCAGACCTCGCTGTTATCCCGCCCATAGCGCAATGGTGAGATGACCGGGCAGCCGCCGCCGTTGCAGAACGGCCGCTCGCGGAATTTCTTTTCTCCGCCGGCGATCATGTAGAGCATTTCCAGCGTGGGTTGCACGTGGGCAGCAGCGGCGAAAGTCAGCTGGGTGTGCTTGCTGGTACCGGCGGCGCTGACGTAGGCCGAGTTGATGTCACAGGCGAGCTGGTCCTCGATTTCAGTGGCAACCACCAGGCGCGAGAACGCGTGGATATTTTTCATCCGGTCCGTCAGCCTGGCGGCGTCGTAGAGATCCAGCAACGTGGATGGCCGGTAACTGGAGGCCCCCACATCCAGCATGTTGACCGCTTCACCGCCGCCATAGGTATACACCCTTTGGCCACCGACCTGCATGTCGTGCTGCGGATCCCGCGCCATGAAATGTGCGACTTTTGGCGTATTGGCGATGACGTCCTCGACCAGTGCCCGGGGGAAACACAGCCGGCCATGTTCATTCAGGTAACAGCCGCGCTCCAGTGAACGCTCAAGGACAACAGGTATCGGATCTGCCATGCCGATATTTTCCAGCACATCCAACACCGTCCGGTGAACCTGTTTCTCATCTGATGCTGTCAATGGCCGGTATCGACCGCCTGGCATACCCGGCTTGATCGCGGATGCAACGGTGGCGCTTTGTTGGCGGTTTTTTCTGCCTCTTCGCATGCTTTTCACCCGTGGTGTGCTGCTATTTTAGTGCTTTTTGCCGATGAAACCATAGTCTCACAAACAGCCGGGCTACGATGAAAATTTAACGGCGTTGCGGGTTTTACCTGGTTCACTCGAGGCCGTCCTTTACGTTTAGTCTTAACAGGTTTCCAGGAGTTCTGATAATGTCATAATCTCCAGCCTGGAGACTGAATTAAGAGGACAGGTCAATGAAAGTCATTATCGATCTCTGCGTTGTACCCCTGGGCGTGGGATTATCAGTTTCGAAATATGTCGCCGCCTGCGAGACGATCGTCACGGAAGCGGGGTTAAAGTCGATGTTGCACGCCTACGGCACCAATATCGAGGGCGAGTGGGATGAAGTTTTCGCCGTTGTCAAAAAGTGCCATGAGGTGATCCACGAGATGGGCGCGCCACGCATCAGTACAACCATCAAGGCAGGCACACGCGTGGACCGCACTCAAACCATGCAGGACAAGCTGGACAGCGTGGAGGACAAACTTTCGGGCGTTTAGCCGGTAACAGGCAGTATCAGCCGGGGCTGTTTTTGCATTTAGATTCACTGCAACAGCATCGGGGACTTGCCCCCTTTTTCCAAACCATTGGACAAAGTTCCCCAAACTGCCTTTCAGCAGGGAAATAGCTGGGGTTTTTCCTTGTTTTTCATGATTTTTCACCCCTGATTGCCACAGTCAATTGAAGACATGATCTAAATCATAGAGCAATTCTTCAACTGGGTTTATTGTCTACTATTCAAGCACGGGCGTATTCAGGCTTGTGCGTATTTCTTGACTACTACTGATTCTGAAAATTATGTCAGCATAACTCGGGATAATCTCATGAACCTCATATCAGATCGAACCTCTCGTATCGCCACCGAAAACGCGTTCAAGGTGGGCCCTTATATCGTTGCCCTGGAAAATGCAGGCCACAAGGTCATCAAGTGCAACCTGGGCGAGCCCGATTTTCCTTTACCCGCGCATGTACGTGACGAGGTCAAGGCACAGTTGGACAAGGATAATGTCCATTACTGTGACCCGCAGGGGATTCTGCCGCTAAGAAAGGCCGTGGCCAAGTATGTTGGCGAGGCGCGTGGTCTCGAATACGCGCCCGAGCAGGTAGTGGTTTTCCCCGGAGGTAAACCGCCGATCGGACTGTGCCAGCAAACCTACTGCAACCCCGGTGACGAAATTATTTATCCAAGCCCCGGGTTTCCCATCTATGAATCCTTCATCAACTATGTGGGCGCCAGGCCGGTGCCACTGCATTTGCGTGAAGAGCTGGGCTTCAGCTTCACCGGCGCTGATCTTGAGAAGTTGATTACGGATAAAACCAAGCTGATCTTCATGAACTTCCCGTCCAATCCTACCGGTGGCGTGGCGTCAAGAGAGCAACTGGAAGAAATCGCGGATGTCATCAAACGCAAATGTGATCCAAACATCCGGATCTATTCCGATGAAATCTATGAAAACATCCTGTTTGACGGCAGCAAGAACTACAGCATCGCATCCGTTGCGGGCATGCAGGAGAAGACCCTCATCGCAACCGGCGCCTCAAAATCCTATTCCTGGACCGGCGGCCGGATCGGTTGGGTGGTCTTTCCATCGGTGGACGAGGCTTTGCTGTTCAAGAACCTGAACATCAATTATTTCTCCTGCATACCTCCCTACAACCAGGAGGGCGCGCGCGTGGCCATCGAGTCGCCGCTGAGCAAGGGAAGCATCGCCGAGATGAATACCGCTTTCGAGCAGCGCCGGGATTTTGTCGTCAATGCCCTGAACAACATGCCAGGCGTCGAATGCCAATTGCCCAAGGGGGCGTTTTACGTATTCCCCAATATCGCCGGTGTCGTTAGAAACATGAAGATCGACGAAGCCTTTGCCGCCTTGCCCAAAGACATGCAGAAAAAGACCAGCCCATCGACGCTGTTCCAAATGTTCCTGCTGTGGAACTACCAGGTGGCGACCATGGACCGCAAATCATTCGGCCAGATTGGTGCAGAAAACATGCACTACCTGAGGCTGTCGATTGCGACCGGAATGGAGGATCTCAAAATCGGTATGCAGCGCATGGCGGATGCGATCGCTGACGAAGCGGGCTTCGCAAAATTCATGGAAGCCCAAGAACACTTTTCGTAGAAGGAATAACACATGTCGTACTCACTCGATTTGCAAGATAGGGGCACCGAGTATATTGCACTCGATCCCAATGCCAGTTTCGCCCTGCCGGACGAAGACAGTGACAGCCTGGAGTTTTACAACCTGATTTACCGGACCCTGTGCGCCATCATGTTCAACCATGCCTCGTCAGGGCACCCGGGTGGCAGTATCTCCAGCGGCCATATTGTCGAGTCACTCGTCTTCAAGCAGATGAACTATGACATTTCCAACCCGATGGACCGTACGGCCGACATTATTTCTTACGCCGCGGGTCACAAGGCGTTGGGACTATACGCCATGTGGGCGCTGCGCAACGAGGTCGTCCGCCAGTCGCACCCGGACCTGCTACCTGAAGTCAGGCAGCAGATGCGGCTTGAAGACCTGCTGGGTTTTCGTAAGAACCCGATTACCAAAACGCCTTTGTTCACCAGGTTTGGTTCGAAGCCGCTGGATGGGCACCCGACGCCTGAAACGCCCTTTATATGGTTGTCAACCGGCCCCAGCGGTGTGGGTGTCGCCACAACCACCGGTCTCGCATTGACCTTGAAGGACATGCACGGCGAGCACGCGCCCGCGGTGCATATCATAGAGGGCGAGGGCGGCATGACGCCTGGCCGTGTTGCCGAGGCCATGGCCTCCGCTGCCACGTCCGGCCTGGACAACCTCTATTTCCACGTTGACTGGAACCAGGCCGCGATTGATTCCGACCTGGTAACCCGCGATGGCAGCCTGCCCGGTGAATACGTGCAGTGGGATCCCTGTGAATTCTTGCTGTTACACGGTTTTAACGTCATTTACGTGCCGGACGGTTTTGATTTTGCCCAGGTGAACGAAGCCCAGAAGAAAGCCCTGGCTCTCAATAACGGCAAACCCACCGGTATCGTTTACCGCACCATCAAAGGTTGGAAGTACGGCATCGAAGGCAAGAAATCCCACGGTGGTGGCCACAAGTTCTATAGCGACGAATACCTTACGGCGCTGCAGCCGTTCGAGCAGGCGTTCGGAGTGACGTTCCCGCGGTTTGAGGGCGAAAAGACCCCCGAGCGAATTGAGCAGGCTTATTATGATTCGTTGATGGTTATTCGCGGGGTCTTCGAGTCGCACCCGGATAAGACAAGGCACCTGGGCGACTTCGTGGTTGCATGTAAGCAACGCCTTGAGTCGTCACCGAGACCTCTGCGCGACAACGCGCCGGATCTTGGCAGGTTATATCAGGACAACGCTATTTCACCGTTTGAACGTCCTGAAATATGCACGTATGAAGCAGGTTCGGCGCAAACACTGCGTGGTTCCCTGGCGCATGGCCTTAACCATGTGAACAAGCTGACCAACGGTGCGATATTAGCTGCCGCGGCCGACCTTTATGGGTCGACCAATATTTCCAGTATCGGCAGTGGTTTCGATCCCGGATTCTGGCACCCGACCCGTAACCCCGGATCGCGGCTGTTCTCGGCCGGCGGTATCGCAGAGGACGCCATGGGCGGAATCTGTTCGGGAATCTCGACAATGGGTTACCAGATCGGCGTGGGCTCTTCATACGGGGCTTTCATCGCGCCGCTCAATACCATTTGTGCAAAAACGCATGGCATCGGCCAGCAGACACTGCGGCACCGCGTGCCCGGTGAACCCAACAAGACATTTGTCATTGTTTGCGGCCATGCCGGTGTCAAGACCGGTGAGGATGGCCCGACCCATGCTGAACCCCAGGCGCTACAGGTATTGCAGGAAAATTTCCCGGGCGATGTCATGATCAGCCTCACGCCCTGGGATCCCAACGAACTCTGGCCATTGACCGCCGAGACCCTGCTGCAACGCCCGGCTGTCATGGCGGCTTATGTAACCAGGCCTTCGGAAGTGATCCTGGACCGTGCAGCACTGGGCCTGGCACCCCCCGAAGCTGCGGTGAAAGGTGTGTACAAGTTACTGGCGGCCAACGGCAAGCCGGATGCGACCATTGTCTACCAGGGCAGTGAAGTGGCGTACGCTTTCGCCTCGGGCGTGCTGCCGGGCCTGCAGGAAAAAGGCATCAACCTGGATGTCTATTACATCTCGAGCGCCGAACTGTTCGACCGCCTGGACGCGGATGAGAGAGAGGAAATATTCCCCGCTTCCGTAGCGGCTTCGGCGATGATGTTCTCGGGCTTCACCATTGCGACCACCTACCGCTGGATCATGTCCGAGCGCGGCAGGCGGTTTTCCATGTACCCGTGGAAGCACGGCAGCTTCCTCGGCAGTGGCCAGGGTGACGTCTGTCTTGAACAGGCCGGCATGCACCCAGAGGCACAGCTGGAAACCATTGAGAAGTTTATCTCCGGTAAGTAAACCAGTTGCAACAAAAAATAAAATTGGGGTCAGAGTAAATTTACTCTGACCCCGGGTTTCGTTCCCCCCTTTTTTTGTCACATTGCCGCCGGCAACTCCGTCAATTAAGATAAAGACAGGAGCGTGTACATGCGCAGGCGGCGTGATGCAGGGGTAGGAAATGGTCAGTGCTTTATCATTATGGTTGCCGGTACTGCTCTCGGCAGTATTTGTCTTCATTGTAAGTTCCATTATCCATATGGTGCTGAGCTGGCACCGCAACGACTTCAGCGCCGTTCCATCGGAAGACGACGTCATGGACGCCCTGCGGCCTTTCAATATTCCCGAGGGTGAATATTTCATTCCCCATGTTGATGACCCGAAGCAACGGGAGACGGACGAATTCAAGGCCAAGGTGGATAAAGGCCCGGTTGCTTTTCTGACCGTGATCCCGGCTTCCTACAAAATGGGCGGCAAACTGCTGCTGTGGTTTATCTATAGCCTGCTGGTGGGATTATGCACGGCCTACGTGGCAGGGCTTGCACTGGCGCCCGGTGCGCATTTCCTGGCGGTATTCCGTTTTGCCGGCACCGTGGCCTTTGCCGGTTATGCACTTGCACTGATGCAGAACTCGATCTGGTACGGGCGGAGTTGGAAGACTACCCTGAAGTCCATGACTGACGGATTTGTCTACGCTTGTGTGACGGCTGGAACATTTGGATGGATGTGGCCTTAAAATGGCGGATAAAGACTATTCACAAACGGCGTTTCTAAAGTTCCTGCGGGAAAGCGCGGTCACGGGTATTACCAAACCGGCGACGGCGCGTTCACGCAAATTGGCCGCCGAACAACTGCTGGTGCAACTGAAGTCACCCGAGCGGGCGGATTTGCGTATCGTGGATGTTGACGAGTTATGTTCACGCTTTCACAAGCTGCAGGGCTCGACCATCCGGCCGGAAACCGTGCAGCTCTACAAGGAACGCCTTTGCGGCGCACTCAAGGACTTCATCAACTGGACCGCTGACCCGGGTCAATTTCAGAGCGTCGAAGGTGACAAACCGGAGACGGTGATGGTTGCCGCACGTGACGATCCGGGTCAGGCCCGCGCAAGGGAGGAACTGGTTCTCAACCCGCCGCGCAGCCCCCATGACATCTTTCCGGTGCCCATCAGGGAGGATCTTGTGGTTTACCTGCAAAATATCCCGCTGGATCTGACCCGGGCCGAAGCGCGCAAGATTGCCGCCGTGGTAAAAGCCCTGTCTTTGCCTGAAAAGGACGACTGACTTGAAACGCCTGCTGGTTTTTACGCCACTGCTGTTGTTCGGAACTGCCGGGTTTTATCTTCTCTACCTTTTCATGAAGACCGGCAGCCAGGGTGCGTTCGAGGACAGCCTGCTGCCCGAACTGATTGGTTTTTGCCTGGAAGGATTTTTCCTGGTCGGCTTGTTCTCGCTTATCCAGCGTCGACTGGAGCACGAAAGAAAGGACGCCTTGCGGCAAAGCCTGCGCGGTGCGCTGCGTGAAATTCTGAGCCACCTGGATATTGCGCTGCTCGAGGAGCACGCAGAGCCTGCCAGTACACAATCGCTGGATCTGGATCCGAAACTTGTACAAAGCCTGTTTTTGAAGTTGCATCAGGGCAATCTGGACCTCAACAGCATGTTCAACATCAAGGAGGCCGCAGCCCGCAATATCAGCACCATGCACGACCTGATCCCGGTGGCTGCACAACTGAGCGCAGATCACATGCGCTGGTGGCTGGCCATCGCTGACAGCGTTCGCCGCCTGAGTGATGCAACCGACGCGGGTGATATCAATTTTGCCGCCGAGAGTTTTCTGAAGAACCTCGGCGAGTTTGACCAGTTGTCGTTTTAGTCAGAGCGCCTTAAGGCCCGTTCAATTCTGACCATTCTGAGTCAGGCTAAATGCTATTTCGCGGTGGGCGCTTTAGGTATTCGCCAAAGCCCCTGGATACCAGTGCTTCTCCCTCATCGATCGCGACGGTACCGCGCAGAATGGTCGTGCGGGTCTTGCCTTGCACCTGCCAGCCCTCGTAGGGGTTGTAATCGACGTTCATATGGTGGCTGTCGGCGGAAATCGTATGTTGGATTTCCGGGTCAAATATGACGATGTCGGCATCGGAGCCAACCGCGATGGTGCCTTTGCGTGGAAACAGGCCAAATATCTTTGCAGCACCGGTGGATGACATTTCGACAAACTTGTTCAGGCCGATGCGGCCCTTGGCAACGCCTTCGCTAAAAAGCAGTTCAAAGCGGTTTTCAACACCCGGCGCACCGTTGGGTATCTTGGTGAAGTCCTCCCTGCCGGCCTCTTTCTGCGCCAGGCAAAATGGGCAGTGGTCGGTGGCCACGTGGTGCACGAGGTTCTGGTTCATGCCCGCCCACAGGGCTTCCTGGTCCTTCCTTTTGCGCAAAGGCGGGCTGATGACCATTTTTGCGCCTTCAAAACCTTCCTTTGAGTACCAGGATTCATCCAGCAACAGGTACTGGATACAGGTCTCTACGTGTACCTTCTGGTTACGCAGCGTTGCCGCCTTGACCATTTCCAGCGTTTCCTCGCAGGTCGTATGGACAATGTAGAAGGGACAGCCGGTTTCATAAGCCATGTCTATGGCTCGGCCGGCCGCTTCGGCCTCGCAGTATGCGGGGCGCGAGAGCGCGTGGTACTTCAGCGCCTTGTTACCCGCTGCCAGGTTGTTGTGGATGTTGCGCTCTATCATATCGCCGTTTTCGGTGTGGGCGGTGACGATGCCGCCGTGTTCGGCCACTTCTTCCATCAGTTGATGAATCTGCAGGTCATCAATCATCAACGTGTCTTTGTAGGCCATGAAGATTTTGAATGAATTGATGCCATGGTCGTGAATAATATTCGGGATTTCCTTGCGGCTGTCTGCATTGAAATCGGTAACCGCACAGTGAAAGGCGTAATCGCAGACTGCGTTGTCATCGGCTTTTCTATGCCATTCCTGGATGGCTGCTTCCAGGGTGCCGCCCCTGGACTGGTTGGCAAAATCAATAATCGTCGTGGTCCCGCCGTGCAGGCCCGCCAGCGTGCCGGTTTCGAAAGTATCGCTGGATCGGGTGCCCATGACGGGCAGTTCCATATGAGTGTGGGCATCTATGCCGCCCGGAAAAAGATAGCAACCGGTGGCGTCAATCTCCCGCTCGGCCACGACATCCAGCGTGGCCCCGATCATGGAAACCGTTTCACCCTCTATGCAGACATCGGCCTGGTAATGGTCGGTAGCGGTGACAACGGTGCCGTTTCTGATCAACAAAGAGCTCATTTTCCTGCCCTTCAGTTCACCTGGTCAGTCGCAATCGCCGATCCGCTTGCCGTCCCAGGTCATGTCGAAACCCATCTTCTGGCCGCTGATCTCCGCTGACATCGTGCCGCGGCCACTGAGGGAATCACCGTTGGAAGTCATTTCCCATTGTCCGTCCATCTGACCAGCCGGGGTCGGGCAAACGATCGACCATGCCAGGGTATCTCCGTCGATGCTTACGTCTTCAATGGAACAGGGGTTTTCCTCGTCCATATTGAAGGATTCAGGGTCGATGTGGTCGGTCTTGATACACTCGGTCACCGTATTGGTTTGCGGCTGCGGCATCATCGTCATGGTCATCGTGGAAGTCATCTCCCACTTGCCGGGTTTGACTGGTATGCCGTCGGCGGCAGCGTTGCCGGCAATAAAAATCATGGTGCACATGATCAGAAGCAATTTAAAACGCATAATAACTCCCCCCTCGATGTTGTATGTTGAACTCAGGTACACATATTCTAAATGAACCTGAATTTATTTTTGCCATTTTCGGAGATTTTGTATCCATGCTTGAAAGACAACAGTTGGGTGACAGTGAGTTGTTTACCTCGGTTATCGGCCTTGGCTGCATGGGCATGTCGGAATGGTATGGTCCGACCGACGACGTAAAGTCACAGGCCACGATACAAGCGGCACTTGATGCGGGTCTGAATTTTTTTGACACAGCCGATGTTTATGGCAACGGCCACAATGAGACCCTGGTTGGTATGGCACTTAAACACGTGCGCCAGGCGGTCATCCTCGCCACCAAGTTCGGGTTCCTGCCCGGTGAGTCCGGTCTGAACGGCAGGCCGGAGTATGTCAAACAAGCCTGCGACGCCAGCCTGGAGAGACTCGGTACGGATTATATCGACCTGTATTACCTGCACCGGATCGATCCGGATGTTCCCCTGCAGGACACCGTTGGCGCCATGGCTGACCTGGTCAGCGCAGGGAAGGTCAGGTACCTCGGGCTGTCAGAAGTATCTGCTGCCAGTTTGAGGCAGGCGAATGCCGTGCACCCCATCACTGCACTGCAGACTGAATATTC
>JABDPJ010000158.1 GCA_013042835.1 Lysobacterales bacterium | reverse complement strand
ACAGCGAAGCGCGCGTGCGGGGATTGTTGAGCGCCGCTCCGCAGTTGGCGCGTGAACAACGCCTGCCGCTGCTTGAAATTGCCATACCTGAGCTAAAGCGGCGGCCGCCGGATCATGTCAACAAGGTATTGGCAACCGTCAAGGCCCTGAGCGAAGCGGACGGTCAAACCGATGTCTTTGAGTACCTGATGGCAAAGATAATAGCCCAGCACCTGTGGGAATCTGTCAACCCGCAGAGGGTCAGGCTTTCGGGTAAAAAATCTTTATCGCAGGTCATCGAAAAAGCCCGGCAGGTAGTTGCAGTGCTTGCCCTGCAGGGCAACCGTGACAAGGCCGGTGCAGAGAGTGCCTACCGGGCTGGCAGCACAATATTGAACACCGGCGACAGTTCTCCAATGCCGGAAATACCGGACTGGAAGGAGACCCTGGACGCAAACCTCTCTGCCCTCGACCAGCTGAAGCCGTCTGACAAGGAAACCCTTGTGAAAGCCCTGGTAGCCACGGTCATGGCAGATGAGAAAATAGCGGTAACCGAAATGGAGTTGCTGCGCGTGGTGTGTTTGGTGATCCACGTCCCGCTGCCAATGATCGGGGTCGCTCAATCCTGAGCCGCGCAAAGGCTCATGCGCCTCAGGTGTTTAATTTTCAGCCAGCATGGACGCTGCACATTTTTCTGCGCTCATCATCGAGGGGGCGTTGGTATTACCCGAGATCAACTCGGGCATGATGGAGGCATCGACAACCCGCAGGCCCTCCACCCCATGCAACTTCAGATCCGGATTCCGGTTGCATGAATATTTCACTGGCTAGTTCATGCTTATCTGGTTTAACTCTGCCTGGGGTTCCGTTGTGGATGCCAAATTTCCGGACTGAAAAGGATTGGTTTTCCAGTTTTTCGATATGCTACCCGGGGGACGCCACTATCCTGACCATGATTGTTACGTGGCTGACCGGAAAGTAAAGCCGACAGCATGTTTGAAAGCGATCCTGTTATCAGGCTTACCAATTTCGTTGCCAGTGCTTTAGAATTCCATGCTCCTGTTTGGCAAAAACCGAATAGCAGTCCGACGGCCGTGGAGAAATCGGGCGCTCCGGTTAGTTGTTTGGTCACTGGCCTGATTTTGAAACAGGTGCCAATAAGCGACGAGGGATGATAATTTGACCTTAACACGTATTTCCCTGGGTAATCCGGTTGCGGTCATTGTCGCAGGTATCCTGGTGGTTATTTTCGGCACTTTGAGCCTTATGCGCCTGCCTATCCAGATGACGCCGGAGATCGAACGGCCCGAAATCTCGATAAGAACCCCGTGGCGTGCCTCGGCGCCCAGCGAAATTGAATCTGAAATCATCGAGCCGCAGGAAGATGTTCTGCGCAGTGTTCCGGGTCTGCTCAGGATGTCGTCAAGTTCGAGTTTCGGCAGCGGCTCCATTCAGATGGAATTCGCTATCGGTACGGATATGAACCGCGCGTTGATCGAGGTTATGAACCGTCTCAACCAGGTTCCAAGATACCCGGTCGATGCCAATGAACCGGTGATCAGTGTTGGTGGGAACAGCTTTGAGAAAGTAATGGCCTGGTTCGCAGTCAGCAAGAAACCCGGCAATGAACGACCGATAGAATCCTACCAGGATTTCCTTGAGGAGACCGTCATCACACGCCTGGAGCGTGTTCCCGGCGTTTCCAGGACCGGCGCGTTCGGTGGCCGAACCCATGAAGTCAGGATCACGTTTGACCCATACAAGGCGGCAAGCATCGGTCTTGACTTGACATCGGTATCAGGAGAACTGGGGGCGAATGCGAATGTATCCGCCGGCAGTAACGAGGTAGGCAGGAGGCAATATACAGTCCGCTTCAGCGGTAAATACGCTGTTGATAGCCTCGGAGACCTGGTGCTTGAATGGCGCGAAGGCAAGCCAATACGGCTCAAGGACATCGCCCGCATCGAAATGACAATGGTGGATCCAGCCACCATGCTGCATATGAATGGCGGGCCCTCCATCGCTGTTAACGTCACCCCCGAATCGGGCGTCAATGTTCTGGAGGTCATGTCGGCTCTGAAGGCAACTGTTGCGGAATTGGCAGCCAATGAGCTTGACCGCGCAGGTCTTAAGATTGAGCAGAATTATGACGAGTCAATTTATGTCACCGGCTCGATCAAGATGGTTCGCAACAACCTGCTTCTGGGTATGACGCTGGCGATCGCGGTTCTGTGGTGGTTTCTGCGAAAATTTCGCGCCACCCTGATCGTGGCCCTGTCGATCCCTCTGTGCCTTTTCTCCGCGTTTATGGTACTGAACATTACCGGCCGGACACTGAACATCATTTCTCTCGCAGGCCTTGCATTCGCCACCGGCATGGTGCTGGATGCGGCAATCGTAGTTCTGGAGAACATTTTCAGGCAGCGCGAAAGCGGCCGTGAAGGCAATGAAGCCTCGGAACGCGGTACCTTACAGGTCTGGGGAGCCCTGGTTGCATCCACGGCAACAACTATCGCTATTTTCATGCCGGTTGTGTTTCTGCGCGACGAGGCGGGCCAGCTATTCAGTGACCTGGCAATTACTATTTCGGCTGCCGTCACCGCATCCCTGATCGTTGCCGTGACCGTGTTACCCACGGCTGCGGCCAACCTGGTCAAGGGCAGTGCCATCGAGGACGTACACCGTCACTGGTGGCGGTGGGTTACGGACCACATCATGAGTTGGACCGCCACGCCGAAACGCCGTCGTCTTTGGGTTGCAGGGTTGACGATTACACCGCTACTTTTACTGGCTGCACTCAAACCTCCCGCTGACTACCTGCCCGAAGGCAAACGTAATTTTATCTTTGGCTTCATGATATCCCCACCCGGCCTTGGGGTTGAGACCGCCAAGCGTGAGGTCATGGAGGTCATTGACTCAAGGCTTGCCAAGCACATCAACGGTGAACACCGTATCCAGATGAAAAGTTATTTTCTCGGTGTGTCGCCCGGTTTCGGTACTTTCATCGGCGGCCGCGCCAGCGACCCGGCGGATGTCGATGAATTGATCGGCATTTTCAATTCAGAAATACTCGCCGGTTTTCCCGATACCATCGCCTTTGCGAGCCGGCGGGCGATTTTCGGTGGCTCCCGCGGCGGGCGGCAAATTAACGTGGATTTGCAGGCGGACTCTTTCGACTCGTTGATCCAGGGCGGCCAGCTTGGTTTCGGCACCATACGGCAGGTCTTACCCGGAGCCAACGTCCGGCCGCTACCCGGCCTGGAGCAGGCAGAACCGGAATTGCGCCTGATTCCGGATGACCGCCGGATCGCAGAAGTCGGCTGGAACCGGGCGCGCATGGCGACCATCATCCGCGCCATGGGTGATGGCGCCTTTATGGGCGAGTATTTTGACGGCACGCGCCGCTACAATGTCATATTGCGGGCAGAGCACTGGGATACACCCGAAGAACTTGCAGCCATGCCGGTTGCCACTGCAAATGGCGAGATTCAGACGATTGGAGAGTTGACCGAGATGGTGCGTACTGCGGGTCCCTCGCAAATTCGCAGGGTGGACCGTAAACGCACATTGACGCTGCAGGTCACGCCGCCATCGACGATGGCGCTGGAAGACGCTATCACTGCCATTGATGAGCAGGTGGTGCCGGAAATCATAGCCGTATTGCCCCAGGGCGCTTCCATCCAGATGCGCGGTACGGCCGAGGCCCTGGATCAGGCGTTGAAAAGCATGGCAGGAAGCTTTTCCCTGGCTATCGTGATTCTGTATTTATTGATTTCAGCGTTGTTCAGGTCGTTCAAGGATTCATTACTCGTCATTCTGACCATTCCCATGGCCACGGTCGGAGGAATCATTTCACTGCGCCTGGTCGATGCGGCTCTATTTGCAACAGGCGGCCAGAAAATGGACCTGTTGACGATGATCGGATTCGTGATCCTGTTGGGTCTGGTGGTTAACAATGCGATCCTGCTGGTCTATCGCGCACGTGATGGCGAGCGCGAAGGCATGTCGCGCAGGGATGCCGTGGAAAGTGCGGTCAGGTTGCGCCTGCGGCCCATCCTGATGAGTACGATGACGAGTATTTTTGGCATGTTGCCGCTGATGCTGATTCCCGGATCCGGAACCGAACTATACCGGGGCATGGCCGCCGTTATCGTGGGTGGTATGCTGGTCAGCGCCCTGTTCACGTTGATTCTGCTTCCCAGCCTGCTGCGCTCGAATGAGATACAGTTTCCGGGCACACGGACGGCGCAGGCCTGAGGATTGTTGGTGTTCCCAAATGGATAAGAAATTGATGAAAAAACTGTTATGGCTGACTGCCGCAATCGTTGTGGGCTCGGGTGCTCAGACTGCCGTGCTCGCGCAAGGCGGGCCGCCGGCTGCCAATGTACGGGTCGCCAAGGCCATGGTTCGGCCCCTGGCGCCGCAATCGATCGTCGCGGGTACGGTGATCAGCCGCAACGACGCGAGGCTTGCCGCGGAAGTGACCGGCCGTTTGCTCGAGGTAGCGGAAGTCGGAACAGTCGTGACTGCAGGAGAACCGGTTGCCCGCATCGAGGATACCTCGATCAGGCTGAGGAAGAATGAGTTGGAGGCGGAGGTTGAGCGCGCCCAGGCACGGTTAAAATTTCTTGAGAATGAAGAAAAGCGATATGAGCAACTGGCGGAATCCAATCTTGCCGCGGCCACACAACTGGAGGAAACCCGTTCAGACCGGGACGTCTCACGTGGTGATCTGCGGGTCGCAAAATCCCGCTTGGCCCAGCTTGAGGATCAGTTGTCCCGCACCCTTATCATCGCGCCTTTCGGCGGTATCGTTGTCGAGCGTCTGATGATGCCCGGTGAACGTGTCGAGAACGGCAGAAATATTGTGCGCCTGGTTGATCAGCAGCACCTTGAAGTGATCGCAAGGGCGCCGCTGGAGTACTACCCCTATGTGCGCCGTGGTCAGCGATTACAGGTAAAAACCGGTTCGACAAGCACGACGGGTACGGTGCGCACCGTGGTGGCCGTTGGTTCAGAGAAGACGCATCAGTTCGAACTCAGGCTGGACATTGAAGCCAACGGTTTCCCGGTTGGGCAGACCGTGCGCATTTCAGTTCCGACGGCGGATGAAAGGACTGCGCTTGTTGTGCCCCGGGATGCATTGGTGCTGCGTCCGGAAGGGATTTCAGTATTTGTAGTAGACGAAAACAAGCAGGCGCGGAAGGTGGTGGTGACAACCGGGATCGACGCGGGTGACGATATCGAGGTCAGTGGCGATCTGGTCGATGGCGATACCGTTATTGTCAGGGGCAACGAGAGACTGCGACCGGGTCAGACTGTGTCCATCATGCAGGGATAGCGTACTTTGAACCTGATCAACATCGAGCGCGGGGAGTGGCCGCGATTCCTGCTGGCATTCTGTTACTTCTTTTTCCTGCTGGCCGGCTACTTCATGCTACGGCCGATTCGCGGCACAGTTTCGGCCAATCACGCTGACTCATTGCATTGGTTGTATTCGGCGACATTCGTATCGATGTTACTGATTGTCCCCGTATTTGGCTGGCTGGTTTCAAAGTTCCGGCGGGGTCGCTTCGTACCCGGCATTTACCTGTTCTTCATATCCAACCTGGCCTTTTTTGCATTTGCTTTCGAGGGTGATGCAACCGGGGATTGGATTCAATACAGCTTTTACGTCTGGTTGAGTGTCTTCAACCTGTTCGTGGTTTCGATATTCTGGAGTTTCATGGCGGATATTTTTCAGCCGGACCAGGCGCAGCGCCTGTTTGGCAGCATCATGGCGGGTGGCAGTCTCGGCGCCATCTCGGGCCCGTTGCTTACCGCCAACTGGGTGGGAAATATCGGCTCCGGCGGTGTCATGGCGCTGGCGATTTGCTGCCTGCTGGTTGCGACGGGGTTTGCAATAGCCTTGGGCCGTTTTGAGCGTCAGCAGCACCATGACAAGCCAGCCAAAGTTATTGGCGGCAGCATCTGGGAAGGCGCTGTGCGTGTTTTTCAATCCAGGTACCTGTTACTGATCTGCCTGTTGATGCTATCCCATAACCTGACTGCGACTTTCCTGTATAACGGTATGGCGGTTCTTGTCGATCAGAACATCGTTGGCTTCGACGAACGTACCCGCTTCTTCAGTTATGTTGATCTGATTGTTCAGGTTATTGCCTTCATGTTCCAGTTCCTGATCACTTCCCGCCTGGTGATTTACCTCGGTATGCCGCGCACGGCTATCCTGCCGCCAATCCTTCTGGCTGCAGGCTTTACCCTGTTAGGCAGTTCGCTGGGCCTGGTATTGTTCGCCGCTGTGCAGGTTGCGCAAAGGGCGCTCAATTACGGCCTTTTGGGTCCGGTCAAGGAAATGCTGTTTACGGTCGTCAGCCGTGAAACCAAGTACAAGAGCAAGAATTTTATCGATACGGTCGTTTACCGGGGCAGTGACGTCACCGCCAGCTGGATTTTCAAGGGAATGATGACGGCCGGCCTGTCAATTGGCCAGGTGGCATGGATCTATGTCCCCGTCATGCTGGTCTGGGGCCTTGGCGCGTGGCACCTTGGCAAGGCGTATACCCGTTTAAAATCCCGGGTTGAATGATCCCGCAGGACGTTAATTCGCAGCGCCGAATCCCCCGACCCGGGGCGCCATGTTGGGTTGTTAACTTTGCCCGCCAGGCAAAAAACGCTTTCCTGTTGAAGTAAGGACTGACTCCACCGGGCATTGGTAAAGGCGTTCGAGATTTTTCCGGTTCAGCAACTCTTCTGCCGGTCCAGCCTGCCAATCGCCATCTCCGAAGAGCATGAGAATGTGGCTGCAATACCGTGCCGCCAGGTTGACGTCGTGAAGGGCGATCATGGCTGACCGTTGCATATTGGTAACCTGCTCTCCGACATGGTTCATGATGCGAACCTGGTGTTTCATGTCGAGGTGGTTGGTAGGTTCATCGAGTAAGAGAATCGCGGGTTCCTGCACGATCAGCGAGGCAAACGCCAGGCGCCTCGCTTCACCCCCCGACAAGCCCGTGACACTGCGGGATTCAAATCCTTCAAGGTCAACGGCACGGATCGCATCCAGTGATTTTTGCTTGTCCAGGGCACCTTCCCGCTCCCAGTGCCCCAGGTGCGGGTGCCTGCCCGTCATCGCCGTCTCAAGTACGCTGGCATCGAAAATGTACACGGTGTGTTGCTGCAACATGCCCAGCAGGCGGGCAACGGTTCGCCGGGGCAGTTTGCTGATCGACTGATTTTCCAGCAGCACGGATCCGCTGTCCGGTTCGCTCAATCCCGCCATGCACTTGAGTAGCGTGGTTTTACCGATACCATTGGGTCCCAGCATACCCCAGGACTGCGCCGGCGCCAGTTTCAGGTCCAGCCTGCTGCAAACCTTCTTGCCGGCGATGCTGACGTCAAGCGATTGGCATACCAGGTCAGTCATACGCCTTTCAATCTCGCACGGTTCAACAGCAACAGGAACAGCGGAACGCCGAGCAGGGCGGTAATAACACCTACCGGTAACTGCTGCGGGCTCAGTAATGTTCGGGCCAGCGTATCGGATAACACCAGGAACAACCCACCGAAAAGCGTGGCGGCAGGGATCAGGATACGGTGGTCGGAACCCACCAGGAGACGCATCAGGTGGGGCACGATCAACCCGACGAAGCCAATGCTGCCGGCAATGGATACTGCGGTCGCTGTCAGGACCGAAGCGAGCAAATACACCAGCCAAAGCATTTGGCGTGTGGGTTCACCCAACAAGCGGGCCGTGGTTTCACCCATCGCCAGCACATTGAGGCTGCGCGCCAGGCCCAGCGTCAGGATAAAACTGCCACCGAGTACGGCAAGCGACCACAAGGGTAATACTGCATAGCTGAGGTCACCCATTAGCCAGAACAGCATGCCGCGCAAGCTGTTGTCAGGGCTCAGCGAGAGCACCAGGCTAATCAGTGCGGCCCAGCCCGACGCGGTCACAACCCCGGTCAGCAACAGGCGGGTCCCGCTCCACGGGCCGGTCCCCCTGGCGAGCCCGAATACGATCAATATG
Organism: Lysobacterales bacterium; assembly: GCA_013042835.1. Lineage (GTDB taxonomy): Bacteria > Pseudomonadota > Gammaproteobacteria > Xanthomonadales > SZUA-36 > SZUA-36. Next base: position 4,154 of record JABDPJ010000158.1, on the reverse strand, counting down.
GAAACAAGTGCGCCCAATATCGCCAGCCAGGGAAGAAAACTGACGGCGATGCCGAAGACCATGCCAATCAACGTCGCAAATGCAGCACCGCCGGATACACCGAGCACGTAAGGGTCTGCCAGCGGGTTTCTCAACAGCACCTGCATCAGGCAACCTGACATGGCCAGCATCGATCCCACCACCCAGGCAGCCATTGCCCGTGGCAGCCTCAAACGCCAGATCAGTTCACCGTGACGGCTGCCGGAATCCTGGATGGCGGCCAGCCATTCAGACCAGCCCAGGGATACGGAACCGCTGGCGCTGGCAAAAAATATACTGCTGACTGACAACAGCAGTAAAAAAAGCAGCAATGATCGGCGTAATGTGATTGGAATCATGTTGCAGGATTGATTAACATTGTTCGAATAAGTGCGAGATAAAATTATCGCATGTATTGGGCTGGCTAATAACACCAGCTATGAACAGATTTTGAAGAAATATGCAGATATGATCGATCCGGACGGATTCAGACCGAATGTAGCCATGGTTATCATGAACAATGACCGCCGTGTTTTCTGGGCGCAACGCTCAAACAACGATGGCTGGCAGTTTCCCCAGGGCGGCATGAATACCGATGAAACCCCTGTCGAGGCAATGTATCGTGAATTGCGCGAAGAGACCGGCCTGCAAAAAGAACATGTGGAGCTGCTGGGCTCTACGCCGGGTTGGTTGCGTTACCAGTTGCCGCGCCGCTTTCAGCGGACGAACAGCAAGCCCCTTTGCATAGGGCAGAAACAGGTATGGTTCTTGTTGAAGTTGGTTGAAGACGATGTGCATTTTAATTTCAAAACCACCGGCGAGCCTGAGTTTCGGGACTTTCGCTGGGTCGATTTCTGGTATCCGGCAGATAATGTCATCCGGTTCAAGCGCCGTGTGTACAGGCAAGCCCTGACTTTGCTCGAACCATTCGTGATGGCAGAGCAGGACTAAAGCCAAAAAAACAGCAACAAATCCAGTACAGAGCCATAATGTATCAGCGTGGCAAATCTGCGGTGATGCGAGACTGAGATTAACAAATGGCCTGCAATTTCACCCCGTGAAACATCCCATGAGCACTGTAAAGCACCTGTTGATCACGCCTTGTTAGGCTTATTCTAAAGCTAATTGACAATAATTCTCATTTGCATTTAGAATTATCTTGTCAACAACTAGGAAGCTCTTATGTACGTATGTGTCTGTAATGCTGTAACCGATTCGCATATTCGAAATGCGGTTGATGATGGCGTACGTACTTTCAAGCAGCTGAGCAGGACCACTGGTTGCGGCAGCACCTGCGGCAGTTGCCGGGAGACGGCCATCGAGGTTCTTGTACAGTCGCTGACAGAAAAGCGGGAAACCACCGGCCTGTTGACAGTCATGCAGATAGCCTGAGTACCCTGCCGTTAATGCAGGATGCGGGTTGGTCTTACACCTGCTAAAATTACACGGGTTTTTTAATGCGCTGCTGCCCGGCCGAACCGACTGGGGTTCAGTCCTGTCCAATTTAGATCTGGTTTCTTAAGGAGTCCTGCAAGATGAAAGGCGACCGCAAGGTCATTGAGTTTCTCAATGCCGTTTTACGTAATGAACTGGTTGCGATCAACCAGTATTTTCTACACGCCCGCATGTATAAAGATATGGGGTTAACCGAACTGGCCGATCACGAATACGAAGAATCCCTGGATGAGATGAAGCATGCTGATCAGTTGATTGAGCGCATTCTGTTCCTGGAGGGCCTGCCAAACATGCAGGACATTGGCAAACTCAGGATTGGTGAGAACCCGCGCGAGATGCTCGATTGTGATTTGCAATTGGAAATGGATGCCTTGCCTGAGCTGAAAGAAGCTATCGTCTATTGTGAGGAAGTTCGTGATTTCGTCAGCCGTGATCTGTTTGATTCCATCCTTGCCTCCGAGGAGGAGCACGTGGACTGGCTGGAAACCCAGCTGGCCCTGATTGACAGCATGGGTATCAAGAACTACCTGCAGGCCAAGATGGGATAACAGGCTTTAGCCTATGTTCAGCCATACCAGCCAACCTTGCCAGTTTGAGCGCGACTGCGCCGTCGTCATGGTTCCGTCCGGGGATGAATTGACCATGCCCGCCGGAACCGTCGGTTATATCACCCAATCCCTTGGCGGCAGTTTCACAGTCTTTGTGGATGGCAACCTGTTCCGGGTAGCGGGAGTTGATGCCGATGCCATTGGTAAAGAGCCTGTTTTGCCGCCTGCGCTACCGGATGACGCCAGTGATGACGACGTAGAAAAGCTGGTCTGGGACCAGATGAAGACCTGCTATGACCCGGAAATCCCCGTCAATATTGTAGATCTCGGCCTGGTATATTCCTGCACCTTGAAAAAAAATGAAGCGGGTGAGCGGGAAGTTGACGTGACGATGACATTGACTGCACCGGGTTGTGGAATGGGCGACATCATTGTCGAAGATGTGCGCAGCAAGATAGAAATCATACCGACGATTGTCAAAGTCGATGTTGAGTTGACTTTTGAGCCACCCTGGAATTACCAGATGATGACCGAGGCTGCCAGGCTCGAAACCGGCATGCTTTGAGTTAGGTCCCGCTCAGAAAATCCATCGTCATACCGGGGCCGCGAGTAGCGAAACCCGGGATCTCCATGCGCCGCAAGTGCTTCTGGAAACGGATGCCTTTCCCTTATGCACGTCGCTCCTTGCGAGATTCCCGCCTGCGCGGGAATGACGGCATTTGTGCGGGGGTGGTTGCACTTGTTCGAGGGCGACTGGCTTTTGCACGGAGATCCCCGCCTGCGCGGGGATGACTCCGTTTCAATTGAGGTTATATAGCGTCAGGCTGCCTGTTCAGTAACGGTTGGGCTGTCGCCGCTGGTACCCATTTTCAGGTAGCTGCTTTCAAAATCATCCACTGCGATAATTTCCGCAACCATTGCACGGACAGCTTTCAGTTCCCTGGCTTCCTCGGCCGTAATGATGGACTGTTCGACTGCCTCTTGCAGCTGAGCCTGCAGATCCCTGCTTTTCAGTTTACCGGCTGCTTCTGCCTTGAGCAGACGTCGTTCCAGTGGTTCAGTAGCAATTACACGGGGCAGGGCCAGTTCCAGAAGACCGACGGGGTTGCTCGCCTGGTCGGAAACAAATATGCCGTCGGTAAGGCGCTTGCGGGTCTCGGAAGGATGCATCAGCAACTGGGAGACCTTGTGGCCAAGCCGGTCACCGGGCTGCAGCTCATGCCGCCCCAATGGAAATATCACCAGGCTCAGGAGCATGCGGATACCACGGTTCGGGAAGTTATCCACGACCAGGCCGAGGGCGTTCTGGATCTTGTTGATGGCGTCATGGAAAGCCCAGGCCAGGATCGGCTGGTCTGCTGCCGGCCTCGCCTGGATCTCGAATCGCTTGAGCATGGCTGAGCAGATATACAGCTGGCTCAGAACATCGCCAAGACGGGCTGACAGGCGTTCTTTGTACTTCAGCTTGCCGCCGAGTGTAAGCATTGCAATATCCGAGGCAAATGCAAGGGCGGCTGAATAGCGTGTCAGTTTGCGGTAGTACTTGGCGGTCTTGCGATCGCTCGGCACCGCTGCAAAGCGGGCGAAACTCAATCCCAGAACCATGCTGCGTACCGCATTGCCAATGCTGTAACCGATATGCCCAAACAGGTGCTTGTCGAATTCTTCAAGACCTTTGACTTTGTCGTCCATCCTGGCGGCCTGCATTTCTTTCAAAACATAAGGATGGCAACGGATGGCGCCCTGGCCGAAGATCATCATGCTGCGGGTCAGGATGTTTGCTCCCTCCACTGTGATCCAGATTGGCGCTCCTTGCCAGCCCCTGCCCAGGTAGTTGCGTGGGCCCATAATGATGCCCTTGCCACCATGCACATCCATGGCGTCGGTAATGATCTGGCGGGCCATCTCCGTGGCATGGTACTTGGCGATTGCCGAGGACACGGCAGGTTTTTCGCCCAGGTCAACAGCAGTTGCCGTCATTCGTGACAGGGCGGAGGTGGCATAGGTATAGCCTGCCAGTCGGCACACGACCGCTTCAACGCCTTCAAAGCGGCCGATGGGCAGGTTGAACTGCTTGCGGATACGGGCGTATGCTCCGGTGGTCAAGGCGGCTAGTTTGGCACCACCCGCGGA
>JABDPJ010000155.1 GCA_013042835.1 Lysobacterales bacterium | reverse complement strand
GTGATAACGCTCCCACGTCTCGCACATGCCGTCATCGGCGGACAATCTGCGCGTGATGAACAAACCCGCTTCACGCGAGACCTCACCGTCCATCAAGCTGGATAGATGTTCTAAAGATTCCTTACTCATTTCGTCTGTTACCCTGTCCCGTGTACCCTTTTCGGATACCACTTTTTATTCCCCGCTGTTTGTGTGACCACCAAGCAGGGGTTTTAGTTTCTCATCAATTGCTTCCCGGGCTCGAAAAATTCTCGAGCGGACCGTTCCAATTGGACATTCCATGGTGGTGGCGATCTCTTCATAACTCATACCGTCCATTTCCCGCAGCATGATCGCCGTGCGCAGATCTTCCGGCAGATTTGCAATGGTGTCATACACGGTGGTCTCGATTTCCTCGCGCATCAGTTCGTTTTCAGGCGTGCTGGTTTCTTTCAGGCGGCTGCTCATGTTGTATTGCTCCGCATCGACAGCATCGATGTCGCTGGCCGGCGGGCGGCGGTTCTTGGCGACGATCCAGTTCTTCGCGGTATTGATTCCGATACGGTACAACCAGGTGTAAAAAGCGCTGTCGCCCCTGAACCTGCCGATCGCCCGGTAAGCCTTGATAAATGCTTCCTGGGCGACGTCCTGGGCTTCCGCCGAATCGGATACGTAACGGGATACCAGGCTGATGATTCGGTGCTGGTATTTCTGGATCAGCAGGTCAAAGGCGCGCTTGTCACCTTTTTGCACCCGCTCCACCAGCAATTGATCAACTTTCGCTTCACTCACTCCGACCTGCACTCCACATGTCCTCACAGGCCCCACGCCGAAACTGACCTTTCGGGATGGTACCTCGGCTAATCTACCGGAATTGGCAATCTTAACAGCCGGAAGCGCTGTCATGCGCCCTCACCTTTCAACATTGAGCATAGCATGGTTAATTACAATCCTGATCAGGCATTTTTGTTGCACGCTAAGACCCGCACTTCGGCCGGTGGTTCCATGGTTTGGTGCTTTAAGCCCAGGACCGCTGGCTAAAAGCCGAATTTCTGTCGAATTCTGATGTGCATCCCCGCCTTGGCAATGCGATAATATCGGGTTTAAGCACGAACAAAATCCGGTCTGGCGCCAGCGCCAGGACAGAAGGCCGGGTCATAACATCACAAGGCGGAAACACTATGGAATTTCTCAAAGCCCTCGGCATTAAAGACATTAATCCCGGCGCCTATCTTGGCAATGGCCAATGGTCAACCACGACCGACGCCGGCATCAAGGATGCGATCAACCCTTCGACCGGTGAAGTTATTGCGCGTGTCTACGGAGCTTCTGCAGACGATTATGAAAAGTTGGTGGAGCATTCGCGGCAGGTATTCAAAGAGTGGCGCCAGGTACCGGCGCCGGAGCGCGGTAATGCGATCCGCTTATGTACCGAAGCACTTCGCAAACATAAAGACGCACTGGGTAGCCTGGTCAGCCTGGAGATGGGCAAGATCAAGGCAGAGGGTGACGGTGAGGTTCAGGAAATGATCGACATCGGCGATTTCGCCGTTGGCCAGTCACGCATGCTGTACGGCAACACCATGCATTCAGAACGCCCCATGCACCGCATGTATGAACAATGGCACCCGCTGGGCGTTGTCGGTGTTATTTCAGCTTTCAACTTCCCGGTGGCGGTATGGGCCTGGAATTCCTTCATTGCGGCGATCTGCGGCGATACGACCGTCTGGAAGCCGGCCCACAGTGGCCTGCTCTGCTGCATAGCGGTACAGAATATCTGTAACGCGGCCCTGGAGGAAGGCGGCTACCCATCGATCTTTCATTGCTTCATGGAAGACGGCCATGACCTGGCTGAGCGCTTTGTCAATGACAAGCGTGTCGACCTGATCTCCTTCACCGGCTCCACCAACATCGGCCGCCAGGTCGGGGTCAAAGTTGCCCAGCGCATGGGCCGAAGCCTGCTGGAACTGGGTGGCAACAACGCCATCATCATGGATGAGACGGCAGACCTTGAAATGTGCATACCCGGCATTGTATTCGGTGCGGTCGGCACAGCTGGACAACGCTGCACATCAACCCGGCGCCTGATCGTGCACGAATCCATCATCGACCAGGTCAACGAAGCGCTGGTCAATGCCTACAAGCAGGTAAAAATAGGTGATCCGCTCGATCCGGAAACACTGATGGGTCCGCTGACCGATGAATCGGCCGTCGGCTATTTTGAGGCCGCCGTTGCTTCGGCAGTCAGTGAGGGCGGCAAGGTCCTGACAGGCGGCAAGCGCCTCGATCGTCCCGGCAGCTTTGTCGAACCCACGATCATACTGGCTAAAAACGAATGGCAGATCGTGCAGGATGAGACCTTCGCACCGATACTCTACGTCATTCCATTCAGCGGTATTGACGAGGCCATCGAAATGCACAACGACGTGCCCCAGGGCCTGTCTTCCGCCATATTCACCATGAATGTGCGCAACGCCGAGCGTTTCCTGTCGGCAGTCGGTTCCGACTGCGGAATCGCCAATGTCAACATTGGTACGTCCGGTGCGGAGATCGGCGGCGCATTCGGTGGCGAGAAAGAAACCGGTGGCGGTCGTGAATCCGGCTCTGACGCCTGGAAGTTCTACATGCGCCGGCAAACCAACACCATTAACTGGGGCACCGATCTGCCATTGGCCCAGGGCATCAAGTTCGATTTGTAAGCATATGCTTGCGAACTTTTACCCTCTGCTGCGCAAGGCCCTGTTTATCGCGGACCCGGAAACCGCGCACGGGCTTGCACTGGAAGGCCTGCGCCTTGGGCACGGTGTGGGCGCCACCCAACTGCTCTGTAAAGCCAGTAATATGCCGGTCACGGTCATGGGGCTTGAGTTCCCCAACCCGGTGGGCATGGCTGCGGGCATGGACAAGAACGGGGATTACATCGATGCGCTCGGTAGTGTCGGTTTCGGTTTTATCGAAGTCGGCACGATCACCCCGCGCCCGCAACCCGGCAACCCCAAGCCGCGCATATTCCGCCTTGAGCAAGCCAACGCGATGATCAACCGCCTGGGCTTCAACAACAAAGGTGTGGATCACCTTGTACGCCAGGTACAAAAACGCCGTTACAAAGGCGTGCTCGGTATCAACATCGGCAAGAATTTTGACACGCCCAATGAAAATGCGGCCGATGATTACCTGGTCTGCCTGGAGAAAGTTTATGCCCATGCGGATTACATCACCGTCAATATTTCATCGCCCAATACCACCGGCTTGCGCGACCTGCAGGCCGTCGGGCAACTCGACCAGTTGCTGGCCGCGTTGAACCAGCGGCGCCTGGAACTTGCCGATGAGTTTGACAAGCGCGTGCCACTGGTGGTCAAAGTCGCACCGGATCTCGAAGATGAGCAGATTCCAGAAATGGCCGAGGCTGTGGTGCGCAATGCCTTCGATGGTCTGATTGCAACCAATACCACCATCTCCCGTGATGCTGTCAAAGGCATGCGGCACGCGGAAGAACAGGGCGGCCTCAGCGGCGCACCCGTCAAGGACAAGGCCAACCATGTTCTGCAGGCGTTCCGTGCGGCCCTGCCGGCCGAGATAGCCCTGATAGGCACCGGTGGCATAACCAGCGGTGCGGATGCAGCGGAAAAGATACAGCTGGGCGCAGCGCTTGTGCAGTTCTATACCGGGTTTGTTTACAAGGGTCCGGACCTTGTCAGTGATTGTCTTGAGGCCATTGCAGCAATCTCAACGGTATGAAGCGGACACGGCAGGCTTCGCTCAGGAATCTCAACAGCTTTTCGGTCGAGGCTTTTGCCGACCAGCTGCTCGAACTTGATTCAGCCGACGATTTGCAGGAATTCACATCCACGCACCGGTTTGACCCGGCATGCGACCTGGTACTTGGTGGCGGCAGCAATATTCTGTTCGCCGCTGACACGCACGGCACGGTGATCCTCAACCGCGTCACCGGCAAGAGAATTATTGCGGATTCGAACGATGAGGTTTTGGTGGAGGCCTGGGCCGGGGAAAACTGGCATAAACTGGTACTTTGGAGCCTGGAACAGGGTTTATCCGGACTGGAAAACCTTGCCCTGATACCCGGTCTCGCGGGGGCTGCTCCCATGCAGAATATCGGCGCCTACGGTGTGGAACTTTCGGATGTTTTTGATTCTCTGGAGGCGCTCGATCTGAACGGCGGCGGCATGCGTGAATTCAAGCACGGGGACTGTCATTTCGGCTATCGGGACAGCCGTTTTAAATCTCACGATGCGGGAAGATTCCTGATCATCCGCATTCGCTTGCGCTTGCGGCGCCACTTCGTGCCAAAGCTGGCTTACCAGGGGGTCCGTGAGGAACTGAACACCATGGGTATCGATGAACCCGGACCCGCAGAGGTCAGTGAAGCCGTCATCCGTATCCGCCGGCGCAAGTTGCCTGATCCAGCGGTGACTGGCAATGCTGGCAGCTTCTTCAAAAACCCCGTTGTCAGCCGTTCGCTGGCAGAGCAGTTGCAGAAAGATCTGCCGGGTCTGCCGTTATATTCCCAGGAAAATGACCAGGTCAAACTCAGTGCAGCCTGGTTGATAGAACACTGTGGCTGGAAAGGCCGTTCCATGGGCCGGGCAGCGGTGTCGGCACAACATGCACTGGTTCTGATCAACAAAGGCGATGCCACGGGCAGTGAAATTCTCGCGCTTGCAGAAGCGGTTCAGGCGTCAGTAAAAACAAATTTCGGTGTCGAACTGGAACCTGAACCCCTGATCATTGGAGCCTAAGTTTTAAGCACGTTCTCCATAAGCACGTTACGCCACTCAGATCCCGGGTTCCGCTATTCACGGCTCCGGGATGACGGCTATTCAGAATGCGTTGATACCTGTCAGTTCCCTGCCGATGACCAGTTGGTGCACGGTCTCGGTGCCTTCGTAAGTAATGACGCTTTCCAGGTTCAGCATATGCCGGATGGCGTTGTGTTCGACCGTGATACCGGCGCCGCCCAGTATATCCCGGCAATCGCGGGCGATATCCAGCGCCATGCGTACGTTGTTCCATTTTGCCAGGCTGACCTGTGACGGGGCCATCTTGCCGGCGTCTTTCAAACGTCCCAGATGCAGTGACAGCAATTGTGCGGTCGTGATTCGTCGCGACATGTCTGCCAGGCGGATCTGGATAGCCTGGTTGGCCGCCAGTGGCCTGCCGAAGAGTTTGCGGTCGGCGGTGTAATCCACCACCTCCGTCAGGCAGGCGATGGCTGCGCCGATCGGGCCCCAGGTGATGCCGTAACGTGCCTGCGTCAGGCATCCCAGCGGCCCCTTGAGACCTTTAACATTCGGCAAACGATTGGCTTCAGGGACACGCACATTGTCAAAAAACAGGCCGGAGGTTACCGATGCCCGCAAAGACATTTTGCCGTGAATCTCCTGCGCCTCGAAACCGGTCATGCCTTGCTCCAGGACAAAACCCATGATGCCCTCTTCGGTCCGTGCCCAGACAATGGCAATGTCCGCAATATTGCCATTGGTAATCCACATTTTTGAGCCGTTGATTATCCAGTCGTCGCCATCGCGTTTCGCCGTGGTTTTCATGTTAGCCGGGTCAGAACCACCATGCGGTTCCGTCAGGCCGAAACAACCAATCACCTTGCCCGCCGCCATGTCCGGCAGCCAGCGTTGTTTCTGCTCTTCGGTCCCATACGCATAGATCGGGTGCATGCAAAGGCTCGACTGAACCGAAGCAAAGCTGCGCAGACCTGAGTCACCGCGCTCGAGTTCCTGGCAGATCAATCCGTAGGAAACGCCGTTCAGGCCGGCACAACCGTAGCCTTCGATACTTGACCCAAGGAGCCCCAGTTCCGCCATTTCCGGGATCAACTCCATTGGAAATTGCGCCTCATCAAATGCCTTGGGCATCAGGGGCAATGCGCGCTCATCGACGAAACGGGCGACCGTGTCCTGTATCATTTGCTCTTCTTCGCTCAAAAGGCTGCGGACATCGAATAAATCGGTTGGATTCAGTGTAGCCATGGATACTCCGGAAGTAATTGGTATTATTGTTCAGCAATCCGCTTATTTTAAATCGGGTGCTGCCCACAGTCACTAAAAGCCGTGGACAAAGATCAGGGCAGAAGCACGACCAGGACGCAAGCAAACGCCGACAACCCAACCGGTTCAATATCTCAGCGGTCAATCACCCGACAACGCTCAAACTGATTTTCAGTCGGGCTCGTTCCTGACACCGTTAGGAACATGGCCGGTCGCCACGTGCTCCCTGGCGGAATCACAATGCACATGCTGGTCATCAAAAAATATGTCGGCACCAAACGCTGCCAGGAACGGCCCCTTGGGTTTGCCGCCCAAAAACAGTGCTTCGTCAATACGGATTCCCCACTTCCTCAAGGTCAGGATGACCCGCTTATGGGCCGGTGCTGACCTTGCCGTGACCAGCGCAGTGCGGATGGGGTTGTCGTCGATGGGGTATGCGGACTGGATACTTTGCAGGGCCTGCAACAATGGTTTGAACGGGCCGCCCGGCAGCGGGGTTTCCGCCTGTTGCTTCTCACTGTTTGAAAAGACGTCCAGTCCCTTGGACTGATAGATTCGCTCGGCTTCATCGCTGAACAATACCGCATCGCCGTCAAAGGCAATCCGCAACTGGTCACCATCCGGCCTGTTTTGGGCGCCCGGCAACACCATTGCCGATGCGAACCCTGCCTCCAGGGTTCTGCGCACATCCTCGGCATGGCCGGACAGGAACAGGTCCGTAGCACTGGCCTCCATGTAACGAAAAGGGCTTTCACCATTGGTAAAAACAGCCCGCTGGATGTCCAGGCCATGGTGTTCGATGCTGTTGAATATCCGCAGCCCTGAATCAGCGCTGTTGCGGGACATCAGGATAACCTCTACGCCCTGGTGACTGACCTGATCCTCATTCAGGGCCAGCAGCTTACGTACCAGTTGAAAAGCCTCACCAGGCTGCAGGATGTCATTCTCCCGGCTCAACTGGTACTCGGCATAAGCGGCCAGCCCTTCGGACTCGAACACCCGGTGACTTTCGTCAAGGTCAAAGAGCGCCCGCGATGAAATCGCAACGACCAGCGGCTTGGTGTTGTCTTGTGTCATGGATAGAGCATAACAAAGCTTTTATCAGAACCTGAGAAAAGGATGAGGCGCACCGGTCAGAGGAATTGTTCGTTCAATATTCGCTCTTCCAGCGAGTGGGCCGGATCAAATAACAACTTCATTTCCGTATCCTTGTCCTCGTAGGCGTCGACGCGAACGACATCACGCACCTCGTATGCGTCCGCCGTTGCACTCACCGAACGTTTATAGTGATCCAGTACCTCGAACCTGACATGCGCGGAATTTGGCAGAATCGCGCCGTTCCAGCGTCGCGGCCGGAACGGACTGATGGGTGTCAGCGCCAGCGCGTCCGTACCCAGTGGCAATATCGGGCCACGGACTGAAAAGTTATAAGCCGTGCTGCCCGCCGCAGTCGCCAGCAAGACACCATCGCAGACCAGGTCTTCAACCTTAATGCTGTCATTGACAGTGACGCGAATGTGCGCGGCCTGGTTGGTCTGGCGCAGCAACGATATTTCGTTGATCGCCAGCGCGCTGGTCTCGGTGCCCGATTCAGTCATAACCACCATCTTCAAAGGATTCAGGCTCACCGATCTCGCATTGGCCAGCCTCTCAACCAGTTCATCCTCACTGAACCGATTCATCAGGAAACCGACATTGCCGATTTTCATGCCAAAAACCGGTAAATTCCTGTTAATGAGGCGGTGCAGTGTTCGCAGCATGAAGCCGTCGCCGCCGAGTGCGACGATCACCTCTGCATCGTTGACGTCGCATTGGCCGTAACGCTTCTGCATCATGGCCGAGACGTCCCCCGCAGAATCTGTCTGGCTGGCGACAAAGTGTATAAGTGGAGTGCTCATGGTACCTCCGTTTCAACTAACAATTGGTCCAGCGAACTGACCGCGACGGACACAATCGCATAATCCATGGATGGCAATCTCTGCATGTCCTTGAGCATCAGTGAAACACGCTCAACCTGTTCGGCATTGTCCTTCCGCCATTTACCAACGGGGTCCCTGGCATCCGGACAGGCCTCAAGGATCCTGCCCGCCAGCCTGCGGTGCTGAATATACAGCTCATCGCGCAGGTTTCCGCGTGCGTGCACATGCCATTGACTCTCAACAGGCAAATTTTCAACACTTGCACGCAACCATTTCAAGCCGAGATCGTCGCCCAGACCGAAAAAGACCGCTGCGACGCGCAACTCATTGGTATGGCGCAAAGCGGCCGTTTCAACCACGTCCAGTGCAGGATATAGCAAATGCAGACTGGCGGCACGTTGGGCCAGCGCTTTTGGCATTCCACCCTCGATTAACGGCAGGGCCCGTTCTTCCACCTGCGCCTTTTCGATCGCATTCAGCGACTGCTTTATGGTCTTTTCAATCACTTTTAGCCCGGGCTGAAGGCGTTCTATGCTGGCCCGGATATTAAGATGGTTACCGGGCTGATTAAGTAACCAGCGTGTCGCCTGGCGCAACAGGTTCCACATTTCCAGCATGGCGCTGATCTGCAATTCGCTATTTACCCTGTTGTCCAACGCCTCGATTTTCTGCCAGAATTCCCGCGCCTTGAAAATCTCCCGGGCAATGGTAAAGGCGCGCGCCACCTCTGCTGCTGAAGCACCGGTATCTTCATGCATTCGCAAGGCAAACGACGCGCCCATGCGATTCACCAGGCTGTTGGTTACCTGCGTGGCGATTATTTCCCTTTTCAAACGATGGTCCGTCATGAAGGCGCTGTATTTCTCCTGCAGCGGCAACGGGAAATACCTTTTCAACTCGTCTGACAACCAGGGATCTTCCGGTATATCTGAATCCAGTAGTTGCCGGTACAACATAATCTTGCTGTAGGACAACAACACCGACAATTCCGGCCGGCACAATCCCTGGCCGCCGGCCCTGCGCTTGCTTAACTCCTCGTCATGGGGCAGCTGTTCCAGGTCACGATCGAGGATTCCTTCGTCTTCCAGCACCGAAATAAAATGTTGTTTTGCGCCGATGCGTGCGCCGGTCAGGCGCTCCATCATGGAAATGGTCTGGGTCTGCTGGTAATTATTGCGCAGGACCAGCGAGGCTACTTCGTCGGTCATTTGCGCCAGCAAATCGTTCCTGCCGCGGGCATCGAGCTGTCCGGCCTGCATCACCTGGTTCAGCAGTATCTTGATATTGACCTCGTGGTCGGAACAGTCCACACCAGCGGAATTATCAATAAAGTCGGTATTGATGCGACCACCGGCCTGTGCGAACTCGATTCGTCCGAATTGCGTCAAACCAAGGTTGCCGCCCTCGCCAACCACCTTGCAGCGCAGTTCATTGCCATTGATGCGCAACCAGTTGTTCTGGGCATCACCAACCTCTGCATTGGTCTCCTGCGATGATTTCACGTAGGTGCCAATACCACCGTTCCAGAGCAGGTCCACTTCGGACTTCAGTAACAGGCGAATCAGGTCATTGGGCGCCAGCTGTTTCTCTTCCGTACCCAACCAGTCGCGAATTTCCCTGCTCAGCGGAATACTTTTCTCGAGCCTGGAGAAAACACCACCACCTTTTGAGATCAACTCCTGGTTATAGTCATTCCAACCGGATCGCGGCAGCCTGAACAGCCGCTGGCGTTCCCTGAAAGACGCCTTGATATCAGGATTCGGGTCCAGGAAGATGTGCAGGTGGTTAAAAGCCGCCTTGAGCTGGATTTGCCTGGACAACAACATGCCATTGCCAAACACGTCACCCGACATATCGCCAATGCCCAGTACGCTGAAGGGCTCTTTCTGAATATTGATGCCGATTTCCCGAAAGTGCCGTTTGACCCCCTCCCAGGCGCCACGTGCCGTTATCGCCATGCCTTTGTGGTCATAGCCTACGGAACCGCCCGACGCAAAGGCGTCGCCCATCCAGAAGCCCCGCTCAATTGCGATCGCGTTGGCCGTGTCTGAGAATGTCGCCGTGCCTTTGTCGGCGGCAACTACCAGGTAGGGATCATCCCCGTCATAGCGAATCAGCGCAGGTGGCGGAATGACCTTGTCCTGCTGCAAGTTGTCGGTAACATCCAATAAAGCATTGATAAATATCTTATAACACCGGACTACCTCGGCCATTATCTCATCGCGACTGCCATTTTCAGGCAGGTTTTTCACCACGAAACCGCCCTTGGCTCCAACCGGGACAATGATCGTATTCTTGACGTTCTGGGCCTTCATCAAGCCAAGGACCTCGGTCCTGAAATCCTCTTTACGGTCGGACCAGCGTAAGCCGCCACGGGCGACGGTGCCGCCGCGCAGGTGTATGCCTTCCACGTGCGCTGAAAATACCCATATTTCCCTGAACGGCAAGGGCTTGGGAAGCTGTGGCATTTTCGCGGAATCCATTTTGAAGCTCATGTATTCCAATCGCGAGCCATCTTCGGCCTGCTGGTAAAAGTTGGTTCTCAGGGTGCCCTTGACCGCCTCGTAAAACGAGAACAGGATGAGGTCTTCGTCAAGGCTGCTGACCCTGGACAGGGCAAGCCTGAAAACTTTCTTTATCCTGGCTACCTGGACATCACGGTCTTTGCGACGGGCTGCAGCGATGCTGTCCAGCAGTTCCAGGAGAACTTTGTCGTGCGAATATTTGCTGCTGGCAAGATCATTCAAAGTGCGGCGCAAAGTCTTGGCAGCCCGGCTCCTGGAAGCATCGGATTCACTATCCCGGCCGGGGTTGAACATGGCGTCAAACAACTCCACCAGCAGGCGGGCCATCAGCGGATGCTTCGCCAGGGTTTCTTCCATGTATGCCTGCGAATAGGTGATCCCGGTCTGCAGTAAATATTTGCAGTAAGCCCTGATGCCCTTGACCTGGCGCCAGTCGAGCTGACACGCAAGGATCAGGCCATTGAAACCGTCGCTGACCGTAATCCCGCGCCAGGTGTTCTCAAAAGCCTGCTGGAAACTCTCGCGCACCGTCTCAATGTCCAGCTCAGCGCCCTGCCCGTACGACATGTCGAAATCCTGAATCCAGAGCGGCTCTTTACCTGCAAATTTCAGTTTGTAGGGCCTTTCACTGACGATGTGCAAGCCCATGTCTTCCAGTATTGGCAGAACCGTGGATAAGGGAATCGGTTGGGAGCGTTTGAAAATCTTGAAACGCATCAGTCCGGCTCTTTCACCGCTCTGCCCTGCGTCATCGAGCCGGGGCCGGTAAAGGCTCAATTGCAAATCACCTGCATCTTTGAGCAAAGCCAGTTTTTCAACGTCGTAAGCCGCTACCGCGGGAGAAACATCCTCCTGGTAGGCAGCCGGAAATGCGTGACCAAACTTCCGCGCCAGCTTGAGTCCCGGCTCTTCCCCAAGCCTGTTCACCAGGATGGTTTGCAATTCCTCTTCCCAGGGCCGGATGGCGTTGATGATGCTTTTTTCCAGTTGCTGCACGTCGGGCAGCGGGTGTTCGCCTTCGCT
>JABDPJ010000154.1 GCA_013042835.1 Lysobacterales bacterium | reverse complement strand
GTCGAACAGGTTCAGGTCCGGGATCAGGTTAAAGCTCTGGAATATGAAGCCGATTTTTTCATTACGCACTTTTGACGATTCGGCGTCAGACAGGCTTGAAACATCACGGCCATCCAATTCATAACGTCCGGAGGTGAACCGCTCCAGCAAACCTGCGATATTGAGAAAGGTGGTTTTACCGGAACCGGACGGTCCGGTTACAGACACGAAATCACCCTCGTTCACTACCAGTGAAAAGTCCCTGAGTGCGTGGGTTTCAACCAGTTCGGTTCGATAGACCATGGAAACATTCTGCATGCTGAGCATGTGTTTACTCCTGAGTTTTTGATTAATTCGTCACCAGCACGCTGTCCGCGCTGCGAAATTGGTCGACGCTGGAAATAACGACTGTCTCGCCTTCATCAAGACCACTGATGACCTCCACGGCCGCCAGGCTACGGGCGCCGATGGCGATGGAACGGCGGTGGGCGACATTGTCTTCATCCAGCACATAGGCGACCCGGCTGCCACCGAGGGCAAGGAACTGTGCGCGCGGCAGCGTTAACACGTTATCTTTTTGTTCCATCAGAATGCGCGTGGTCAAACGTTGGTTTTGTCGCAGGCCCGGTGGCATGTCACCGGCAAAACGGATACGGGTCGTGACCTGGTTCTGGATAATTTCGGGTGAAACAGAAACCAGCGATGCCGGGTGTTTCTGGTTTCCGACCAGGACTTCCGCCTGCATACCGAGGCCGAGGTCGTCGGCATAGCTTTCAGGCACCTGCGCCTCGATTTCAAATGCGCTCAGGTCGACCACCGACATCACCACCTGGTTGCGGGCAACGGCAGCCTTTTGATCAACCATGAGGTTGCCGACGATGCCGTTGACGGGTGAACGCATGTCGAGTTCATCGACCTGGCGCAGCAAATCCTGCACCAGCAGGGATTGCCGCTGCACCTGCAGTTCCCGGGTTTTCAGTTCGAACACGAGCCGTTCGTCATCCAGCCTGGCATCGGCCACGGCGTGCTCGTGGGCCAGCCTGGCGGTTTCCAGGTCGTCCTTGGTTTTTTCAAAATCGATTTCCGAGATGGCCTCGATATCATAGCCGGATTCCGCGCGCCGGCGCTCACGCTCGGCGGCCACCAGCGTCACCCTGGTGAGGTCAATGTTCTTGAGGTTGTCGAGGGCCTTTTGCTTGGTTTCAATGCGTTGCCGGTCCAGCTCAACGCTGAGGCTGTCGAGGGTCGACTGTTCCTGTTGCAGCCGGTTTTGCAGGTCGGGGCTGTCGAGCCGGGCCAGTGACTGGCCTTCCACGACCTGGGCGCCCGCTTCCACCAGCAACGTGATAGTGCCGGCTGCCGGCGCAAACAGTGACGGGCTGATGGCCGCTACCACGCGACCCTGAACAGAGACGTCCCGCACCAGGTCTGTGCGCGCCACGGTTGCCAGGCGCAGGCGGTCTTTGGGTACGGAGATACTGGAACCTGCCCAGCGTTGGAGGGACGGGGTGATCCATAAAGCTGCAAGGATAACCACCAGCATGCCTAAGGCAATCAGCACCCGTTTACGGGTCTTCGAGGTTTCCTGTACTGCGACATCTTGCGCGGATGTGTCTGCAATTTTCACTTTTTCTGTTCCCTGATTTATGCATAGATAGACGCCTGTTCGAGCGACATGGTTACAAAATTCCTGCTCCTGGCTGTCCGGGCAGCTTGTTGGTGAGCGATCAGGAACAGCAATCCGGGTACTGAGCATGTGAGCGTTTGCGCTCTCATCTATACTTCCATGCTGACGGCTTCTATAGCGAACTTCCGGAGATGAGTACTATGCGCTACCTGACTGTTTTGTTGTTATCCGCACTGGTTTTGCCGGCATTGGCAACGGATTATCCGGAAACGCGGCGGCAGGCCACCACAAACAACTACCACGGGGTTGAGGTTGCCGACCCCTACCAGTGGCTTGAGGACTGGTCCTCACCGGAGGTAAAGGCCTGGAGCGCCGGCCAGAACAGGGTGGCGCGAGCATACCTGGATGGACTGCCAAACCGCGAGGAGATCGCGCGCCGCGTGGAACAGGTGGTGTCTGCCGATACGGTCAGCTATTACGCGGCCCAGAGGATCGGTGACCGGGCGTGGTTCATGAAATATGCGCCACCCAGACAACAGCCGTTCCTGATACAGATCGATGCCGACGGTGACCCGGCCACCGAAGAGGTTGTTTTTGATCCCAATACTGCGGATGAAAGCGGCAGCGTTTCCATTGAATGGTACAAGGTATCTCCCAACGGCAAACTTCTCGCCATCGCACTGACCAATGCCGGTGCGGAAGTTGCCGACCTGCACATCATTGACCTGGAGACCGGTAAACGAATCGATGAAATCGTGCCCAGGGTCAATGGCCCGACCGCCGGGGGTGATATCAGTTGGGACAGTGACAGTACCGGGTTTTATTACACCCGCTACCCGCGGGATGGTGAAAAATCAGCGGCAGAGCAGAATTTTCATCAGCAGCTGTGGCACCGCAGACTGGCGACACCGCTATCAGCGGACCGTTATGAGATTGGTGAGCTATTTGATCGCATTGCTGAAATCCGCGTAACAGCACACGAGCCAAGCGGAAAACTTTTGCTGACTATGCAGTTCGGCGACAGCGGCAGGTTCCAGCTTTACCTGCGGGAAACCAATGGCGCCTGGCACCGCCTGAGTGAATATGAGGATGAGTTGGTGCAGGCGGCGTTTATCGATGCGAACGCCCTGCTGATCCTGTCACGCAAGTCGGCGCCGAAGGGCCGCTTCATGCGCATGGATATCAGTAAGCTGCCCGAGACGGCATCGGTGCCGCTTTTTGAGGCGCATGACAAGGCGCTGGCTTCCGATTTCTATGGTGACCCCACCTTCATCGTGCATGGCGGGCGCATCTATGCAAAATCCCTTTCCGGCGGCCCGCAGGAGCTCGAGGTCATTGACCTCAACGGCAGTTCACTGCCGGCGCCAGAACTCGATGTTGCGGGCGTAGGTCAGATCGTTCCCTGGGACGATGGTGTCATGGTGCGGCAGTCTTCCTACCTCTCTCCAAGCAGCTGGTTGTTGTTCGACGGCACACAGACATCCAGGCACCCGCTCAGCAGCACCAGTGCCGTGAGCTTCGGTGATTACAGGGTTGTCCGTGAGTTTGCGATCTCGCGGGACGGTACCAAAATTCCGGTGAATATCATTCTTGCCAAGGACGCCAGACTCGACGGTTCCAATCCGCTTCTGTTGACTGGTTACGGCGGCTACGGCATATCCATGGCGCCCGCCTTCCGGCCGGCCAGGAAAGCCTGGCTGGAACAGGGTGGGATTTTTGCGCAGGCCAACCTGAGAGGTGGCGGTGAGTATGGCGAAGACTGGCACCGGCAGGGCATGCTGACCAAAAAGCAAAACGTTTTTGATGATTTTCATGCGGTCATGACCCACCTGGTGGAGGCGAAATACACCCGGGTGGACAAACTGGCGATCGAAGGCGGCAGCAACGGGGGATTGCTCATGGGCGCCATGATTGCCCAGCACCCGGCTGATTTTCAGGCATGTATTTCACATGTCGGTATATATGATTCGGTTCGCAGTGAACTGTCACCGAACGGGGCTTTCAATATTCCGGAGTTCGGCACTGTTGATAACCCCGACCACTTCAGGGCCCTGTATGCGTATTCGCCGTACCACAACCTGGAAAAAACGGCCTACCCGGCCATTTTGTTCATGACCGGTGAGAATGATGGCCGCGTGGACCCGATGCATTCCCGCAAAATGACCGCCGCCCTGCAATATCAGAACACCTCCGGTAAGCCGGTGTTGTTGCGCACCAGCGGGACCACCGGCCACGGTTCGGGAACGCCTTTGAGCGAGTCGATCTCGCAGCAGGTGGACCGGTTGGTGTTCCTGTTAGACAGCCTGGAAATGCAGTATAAAAAGCGGTAAGAGCTTGAACCCGGGGTTCGTTTCAGGCCAGGTCCATCAGCACGCGCAGATGGGCGTCAACGCACCTTGCGAGACTGTGTAACTCGTAACCGCCTTCCAGGGCTGACACGACCCGGCCATTCGCATGATCGCCGGCGATGCGAACGAGGTGCTCGGCAACCCAGCGAAAATCAGCGTCGGTGAGACTGACATACGACATATCGTCGTCCTGGTGGGCATCGAAGCCGGCCGAGATAAATACCATTTCAGGCTCGAAGCGCTCCAGCGCCGGCAACCAGTGATCCGTCACCGCGGCACGAAACTCGGCGCTTTTTGCAGTCGCGTCCAGCGGAATGGAGATCACCCGCTCGCTGTTTTCGGGAAGGGTCGTGTAAGGAAAAAATGGATGCTGAAAACTGGCGCAATAGAGCACCCGGTCGTCACCCAGCAAGATGTCTTCGGTGCCATTGCCCTGGTGAACATCGAAGTCCACCACCGCTACCCTATTCAATCCATATTCTTCGAGGGCATGGGTGACGCCGATCGCGAGGTTGTTGAACAGGCAAAAACCCAATGCACGGTCGCTTTCAGCATGGTGGCCCGGTGGCCGTACGCTGCAAAAAGCATTGTTGACCTCGCCAGCCATAATCATGTCGACTGCTTTGACCGCAGCGCCCGCCGCCCGCAACGCGGCCGGCATCGTTTCCGGGCTGACTATCGTATCCGGATCGAGGCGGGCATAGCCCTGTTTTGGCATCATCCTGTCCATATTGTCCAGGTGATGC
>JABDPJ010000148.1 GCA_013042835.1 Lysobacterales bacterium | reverse complement strand
CGAATTGAACGCACGTAGTGCGCCCGAAGGGCGAAAACCATGGAAGGTTTTCGTTCATCCCCTAGGGGACGCCATATAACAAAACCTCACCTGCAAAGGTGGGGTTTTTTTATATGTGGTCTCAAAGTGATCGGACCTTATCCCGTGAAACGGGATATTAGGGTTCGACTAATTCGCCGGGAGCGAATTGAACGCACGTAGTGCGCCCGAAGGGAGAAAACCATGGAAGGTTTTCGTTCATCCCCCAGGGGACGCCATGCAATAGAAAACCCGCCATCCGGCGGTTTTTTTATTGTCTGACATTTTCTCAAAGAATTGAATTAGCAGTCGGGCAGGCCCCGATCAGTAGCGACCATGCGTCTTGGTAATGTAGTTGTTGAGCTCCACGTATTGCAGGTTCATTTCACGCAAAATCCGGTGGACGGTGCGAACAACACCTCGCATGAACCCGTAAACGAGGTCCGGTTTTGAAGACAGGATGCTTTCAAGGCTGGAACGTTTAAGGCAAACAACGATTGTGTTGCCCTTGGCCCGTAATGTCGCCGAATGTTCTGTACCGTCTATAAAGCCCAGTTCTCCCGCCAGGTCACCCGGCTTGAGTATGTGCAGAACCAGTTCATCCCCGCCGGACGTCGTACGCTCAACTGCCAAGCCACCTTCGGCGATAATGAACATCGTTTCGCTTCTTTTTCCCTGCTCAATGAGCACCTCCGCGTCCTTCAGTTCGCGCGTTTCCATGATTTCGGACAGATCATCACACTGTTGGGGTGTCAGGTCACGGACCAGGGTGGAGTGCTTCAGGAGTTCAGAACAGAACGTGTCAATCATGCTATTTTCTCCGCTGAAAATTCAACATGGGATCCCGGAAGGAGTGATAGGACTGGCAGATTGCAAAAGACCATAGGACCTGCGTCCTCATGCGGTTTAGTTGAAACCATCGCGACTCTCATTCGGTAAATCCCCTGGTTTCGCGCCGGTGATCTTTCACAACAAAATGTACAACTTATTTTATTTTTTGTCAATATTATTTGTACACTTTCTCGGCTATTCACATATTTTTCATGATGGGTATCCGCAACGCATTTCGTCCCGATTTCTTTACGACCAGGACAATTCAAACAACAGCTGTCGTGAAGCCGGGCCGTCCCGGACCGGGAATGCTTTGATATAATTTGAAAAGGAGGGAATCTATGGAATTGAAAGCACAATCCTATCCTGATCGGATTCGCCGCATTGCACAGGAACTGAGTCGTCTGCAGGCCTCTTACGGGGTGGGAAACACGGTCAGAAAGCTACGTACGATCGCTGATGAACTTGAACAGGAACTTAAAAAGGCCACCAGAAAATACTGAGTATTGCCCTGCCCCGTGGATACGGTTGCACCGTTTCGGGCACCGAGCTTTCATTCTCAGTATCCAGCGCTAAAACGTTTTTGCCCATCACAATGAAAAGCCAGCCCGCAGGCTGGCTTTCACTATCATTTAACCGGCGCAGTAACGCCGTACTGCCAGGTATCAGTCCTGCAGGTTTGCGGCGGCGAAATCCCAGTTGATGAGGTGCTCCAGAAACGTATCCGTGTAACCCTTGCGATCATTCTGGTAATCGAGGTAGTACGCGTGCTCCCAGACATCGAGGGTTAACAGCGGATTGCTATCCGTATTCAGCGGCGATTCGGCGTTGCCTGTTGTCATGATCCTCAACTTCGAACCTTCCTGCACCAACCAGACCCAGCCACTGCCAAATTGTGACAGCGCTGCGAGCGCGAACTGCTCCTTGAAGCTGCTGACATCACCGAAACTGCTCTCGATCATTTGCTTTAACCGGCCTTCAGGTTCGCCGCCACCGTCAGGTGCCATGCTGTCCCATAAAAACGCGTGGTTCCATGTCTGCAGGGCATTGTTCAAGATGCCTGTTGATGACGATTCACGTGCCTTGTCAACGATTTCTTCAAGCGACAAATCCGCAAGCGGCGTATTCGCAATGAGTTCATTGAGTTTATTAACGTAAGCGCGATGGTGTTTGCCATAGTGATACGAGAACGTTCTGGCTGAAACATGAGGCTCCAGCGCGTCCTGTTCATACGGTAGCTTGCCAAGCTCTATAGTCATGGTTTTCTCCTTGTCTTGATCATGGGTTCGAATACTAACTTCGGGGCAGTCATGGCAAAAAGCAAATCGATTAGCATGCGATGTGCTAGATTATCCGGATTGGACACTGAACACACGGCCTGACCCGATGTTTCGAAGACTTCTGCTACCCGTAATTTTTCTCACGTTGGGATACGGATTCTGGTTGAGTGAAGAATTCAAAACGATAGCTGCGGGCGTTGCCGTATTCCTGTTTGGAATGATTTCACTCGAAGAGGGTTTCAAGACCTTCACCGGAGGCACGCTGGAGAAAATCCTCAGAAAGTCCACCAGCAACACGCCAAAAAGCATGCTGTTTGGAGTGGTAACGACCTCCATCATGCAATCGAGCTCACTGGTTTCAGTGATCACCATATCCTTTCTCAGCGCGGGACTGCTGGAACTGACATCCGCGATCGGCATCATTTTCGGCGCCAACCTTGGAACCACGACCGGCGCCTGGCTGGTCGCCGGGTTCGGACTCAAGGTTAACCTCTCCGCATACGCAATGCCCATGCTCGTGTTCGGCGTCATCCTCATGTTTCAACAGGCCCGGCACCTCAAGGGCAGCGGCTATGTGCTGGCCGGCCTCGGGTTTCTGTTCCTGGGTATCCACTACATGAAAGAAGGCTTCGATACCTTCGGCCAGGGCATCAACCTGGCCGAGTACGCCATGACAGGTTATGGCGGCGTGTTCGCCTTTGCCGGTATCGGTATCCTTGCGACAGTCGTGATGCAGTCCAGTCATGCAACGCTGGTGCTGACACTAACCGCCCTTGCCGCCCAGCAAATCAGTTATGAAAACGCGCTCGCGATTGCGATTGGTTCAAACATCGGCACCACCATTACCGCCATTATCGGCGCGCTGGGTTCGGGTGTTAACGGCAGGCGCCTCGCGGTTGCCCACCTGGTGTTTAACCTGAGTACTGGATTGATTGCCATACTCGGCATATTCCAGCTGATTATCGTGGTCAGCTGGATCAGTTCCCGGCTTGGAATCACAGCAGACAATTACACCTTGCAGTTGGCGGTCTTCCACAGCCTTTTCAATATCATCGGCATCATTGTCATGCTGCCGTTGATGGGATTGCTGGTAAAGCTTCTTGAAAAGCTTATGCCAATCGAGGAACCGGAAATAGAGCGTCCCATGTACCTCAATGAATCGCTCGAGGAAGTGCCGGACGCGGCAACCGAAGCGGTCAGAAATGAAACCATCAGGTTGTATGATATTGCTGTGGACGTAATCACCAATGGTCTGAGTATTCAACGTGAGGTATTTCAGTCCGGAAAGAAAGCCAGGTACGTCATCAGGAAATCGAAGGAAGTGATCGACAATGATATTGAAGACCTCTATGAACGCAAGATCAAGGCACTTTACGGGGCCATCGTTGAGTTCATCATCCATACCCGCGGCGGCTATGCCAAGGGTGCCCTGAAGGAGGAGTTGAATGCATTGCGCGGCGCCGGACAACATGTCGTCGAAGCCGTCAAAGGCGTCAAGCACCTAAGGAAAAACCTGCTTCGCGCCCTGAAGTCCGACAATGTTTACCTCATCAAGGAATACAACAAGTTAAGGTTCCTGATTGTTCGGGTACTCAGGGAAATCGAAGCCAGCCGCAGCACTCCAGAGGGCGATACACAGGTCATACCGCTGCAACTGGACCCGCTGAAACTTGAAATCGAAGAGAAGATCAACGGGATCAGCAGCGGCCTGGACAGGTCAATCAGAAAAAACCTGGTCAATGTACGATCGGCAACGTCATTAATGAACGATATCTCCTACTGCAAGGATACCTGCTGGGACCTCATCGAAGCCGGCCTGGTGCTCTTTTCCTCATCGAACCGTGTTGATCAGACCGCCGAACAGAGCGTCGCGCTGGATGAGCATGAAATTGCCGCGATAATCGAAACACCCCATGGAGAGCCGCAACCGTGAGCGTCAAAAGCCTGCTAGAGAAACTGAACATCCTTCTCAGTGAGGAGCACCGGGAGCAACTTGCGAAATATAAATCACTCAAGAAGGTTTTGAGGGCGCTGCGGCGTGAAAAAGCTGCTCTGAAGGAGTCCCTGGCCACTACCGAAAACGAAGCTGCCAGAAAAGATATCGATTCCCGTCTGAAAATAGTCTCGGCGCAACGCAAAAAAGGCCTGAAGGTACTAAAGAAGCTCAAAAGCGAACGCAACAACAAGCCTTGAGCCCAAACGTGCCAGGACCTGCAACCATTTGCTGCTGGTAGTCGTACTTGCCATATAGGCGGCCATGCCGGGGCGGTGGCCCGCTTCATTACCGTGTGGCTTTCAAGTGTTCCCCTGTTAGCGGGCGAAGGTATCGCAGGCTGCGAGATCGCCCGATTCAAATCCCCGTCTGAACCACTCTACACGCTGGGCCGACGTGCCATGCGTAAAACTGTCAGGCACGACCCCGCGTCCGGATTCCCGTTGCAAACGGTCATCACCGATCGCACTCGCCGCTGTCAGTGCCTCCTCGAGGTCACCCGGATCGAGAATCTGCCGTTCGGTATTGGCCGCATGCCCCCACAGGCCGGCAAAGCAATCCGCCTGCAACTCCTGCTTGACAGAAAGCGCATTGGCCTGCGCCTTGCTTCTGCCCTGCTTGGCTTGCTGGACCTGGCTGCTGATTCCCATCAGGGTCTGAACATGGTGTCCAACCTCATGAGCGATCACATAGGCTTGGGCAAAATCTCCCGGTGCGCCATGACGATTTTTCAAATCCTGAAAAAAGCTCAGGTCAACATACAACTTCTGGTCGGCCGGGCAATAAAACGGACCAACCGCGGCGCTGGCCATACCGCAGGCGGAGTTAACACGATTGCTGAACAAGACCAGGGTCGGTTCCTTGTAGGTAGCACCCCGCTGTTTGAAAATTACCTGCCATGTGTCCTCGGTATCGGCCAGCACGGCGGACACAAATTCGCCCATTTCTATTTCCTGGGCGGTGAGTTCGCGAGGTTCACTCGAGACGGTGCCTCCACCGCCGCCCAGCAACAATGGCAGCAGGTCAATACCCATCATCCTGCCGCCAAAAAACACCACCACGCCAACCAGCAATATGATCCGCCCGGTTTTTGAGCGCACCAGCATGGGAATAAAGCTCAACAGGCCGGATCCTGAACCGGCGCCGATG
The DNA here is from genome assembly GCA_013042835.1 of Lysobacterales bacterium. Classification (GTDB taxonomy): domain Bacteria; phylum Pseudomonadota; class Gammaproteobacteria; order Xanthomonadales; family SZUA-36; genus SZUA-36. The sequence continues at coordinate 18,633 of JABDPJ010000148.1, read as the reverse complement.
CCCGCGCTCTGACCCCGCCTGTCTTCGACGTTGCTACTGCGTCTTCTGCCTTTCCAGCGCATTTTCTCTCCCTCAAATAACGATCAATGCGTTCATACCATCACCAGCACTGATGAGATGTAAGTGATTATTCTACTCTTGCTAAACATCAAACGCATTCAGCTGGCACGCAGGGGTTCTGCAACTTAATTGATCGTTGCGGGTGCCTGGCGGCTCAGGCGGTAAATCAGGATCGCCGCTCTTTGTATGGCGACAGGTAAGGAATCCAGGTCGAGCGATTCATTCGGTGTGTGCCCGCCTTTGCCGTAGGCTCCCATTCCCGCCAGTCCGTCGGTATAAGGCGCGACAAATGATATGTCTGCCGCGCCCCGCCTGGAGGCGTCCAGTATGGGCATGGGCTCCCTGCCCAAATCCACGTTGATCCTGGAAAGCATCTCCGCCAATTGGTGATTTCCCGCGGTTGGCGCCATCGGCGGATAGCTGTCAGTAAAAGTGATGCTTGCACGGGTTTTCGGTAAACTCCTGGCAACCACCGCACGCATGGCCGCGCGCGCCTCGTCCAGTTGCTGTTGCGAAATTGTGCGCATGCCGCCACGGACGATGACCCGGTTAGGAACAACATTGGTTTTACCAAACGCCTTGCCTTCCGGCGTGCTGCAATCGCCAACCACATCGGTGCCGCCAAGGATCGTACCGGCATTGAAGGTCAGGTATTGCTCGCCTCTCACCTGCGTATAAAACTCTTGCAAAATCCTCGCTGCTTCGAATATTGCACCGGCACCCGTTCTGTCGTTAAAAATACCCGCCGAGTGTGCTTGCTTACCACTGACTTCAAGACACCAGTTGCTTGAACTGCGGCGTGAAATAGTGACCCATTCTTTGTCTTCGCTATCAATGCCAGCTTCAAAACCAAGTGCGACATCGGCCCATTTGCCGGCCTCGATCAATTCCTTTCTGGACAGGCTCAAGGGTTTACCGGTGGATTCCTCATCACCCGTGAAAGCGACCATGATTTGGGAACCGTCAAGCACGCCAGCCTGCTGCAGGGCTTTGAGCGCATAGATGATGATGACGTCACCGGACTTCATATCCTCAACTCCGGGGCCGGTGGCTATTGAGCCATCGCGAGAGAAGGTCTGAAAGGCGTCATCCGGCTCAAAAACCGTATCCAGGTGGCCAATCAGCAGTATTTTTTTTCCGCGGTTGCCGGCACGCTCGCCGAACAGGTGGCCACCCCGTTTCATTGCGGCCGGAAAATCGATCCACCGTGTCTCAAAACCCAATGCATCCAGTTCGGTGCGCAACACCGCCCCAACCTCTCTCACACCCTGCTGGTTCAGGCTGCCGCTGTTGATGTTGACCAGCGTCTCCAGCAACTCTATGGCTTCCCCGGTTTGGGTTTCACTCCAGTCAACGATCGCTGACTCGGTGGCGTCGAGCGACTGGTCTGCGGAGCTGGGGTTCAATAAACCCAGGCCGAACAGCAAAACACTGCTGATAAGGAAAAACCTTAATCCACTCATGTCGTTTCTCTCCGCGGCGCGGAATCCATGTATCCGGCGCTGTTCGTCCTGTGAAGAACAATGCCGGGTATCCTACAGGAAAAAGATCACGTGGCGATAGACAGTCCGCAGCTGGTTGTGAGGACATGAAAACGTCGAACCCGAATCGCGAATCCCGATTCGGGGGTTTATATTTGCGCCGCGTCCATTATCATGCCAGTGGCTTCACCTGAACAACAAAAACCCGGATAACCGAATATGAACCTGACACCACGTAATTTATCACCTGTATTTGCTGCCTTATTGGTGCTTGCTCTGAGCGCCTGCGAAAAGGAAACCCCGCCCGTCACTGAAGTGATGTCCGCACCGGCGGAGGTCAATTATGCAGATGAATCTGCGGCCGGCGTCACCGGGATTGCCGACAGGTACTACGCGTGGACGCTTGAGCAACAGCCGGAAACCGCCTACTTTGCGGGTATCGAGCTACCGCGCCACGACGGCATGCAGGATAACAGTCCGACAGCCAGGCTGGCAGCCGAAGCCGCCATCGATGAAATGCTCGCAGCGCTGGAGTTGGTCGACCCCGCCCTGCTCAAGGGTCGCATGGAATGGATCACCTGGGCCTACATGGACCAGGAACTGCGCGCCCGGGTGGCGCAAAGAATCTGCCGGACTGAATTATGGAACGTCAACCAGATGGGAGGCTGGCACTCCGGCTATGCCCAGATCGCCCAGTTGCAACCCGTTGGCACAGCGCAGCTCAGGGAGCAGTCCATCGCCCGCTGGTCCAAAATGGCTGCCTTCATCGACCAGGAAATTGAAAACCTCAAAGCCGGCCTCGAGCTTGGCTACTCCGCGCCAAAGACGGTCGTCCAGCGGGTCGTCGACCAGGTAGAAGGCCTGCTCTCGCTGGGCACTGACGACTCACCATTCTATTCACCCGCGCTGCGCGATAGCGATGAAGAGTTTGCCGCGGCGACCCGGGCGATTGTTGTCGAACAAATTGTTCCGGCCCTGCAAAGATACAGAGACTTCCTTGCCGTCAGCTACATGGAGCAGGCGCGATCCGAACTCTCGGTAACAGCCAACCCCGACGGTCTGGCCTGTTACGAGGCATCGCTGCAAGCCTATACAACGCTGGACCGCAGCGGCAAGGAAGTCTATGAGCTCGGCCAGGCGACGGTCATGGCCAACAAGGCCGCCGTCCTGGAACTGGGAAAGGCGGCTTATGGCCTGGATGACTTCAGGGCTATCATCGAGCGCGCGAAAGCCGATCCCGCTGACAGCTTTGCAAACAAGGATGAGTTACTGCAGTTCTCGCGCGATGCGGTTCAAAGTGCAGAATCTGAAATGCCGGAGTGGCTAGGCAGGATGCCGGACGTTGCCGTGGAGGTGGTGCCCTTTGAAGAGCACGAGGAAGGCAAGGGTATGTCGGCGCATTACCGGCCGGGGAACGCAGATCGCCCCGGCGAGTACAGGATTCCCCTGTTTGAACCTGAAAATCAATCGCGCGGTAATGCTGAAGCCACGGCCTTTCATGAAGCCTGGCCCGGCCATCATCTGCAGGTTGCCGTCGGTCAATCGGTAGAGGGCCTGCACCCCGTCACGCAGATCATCTGGTTTTCAGGTCCGGGCGAAGGCTGGGCACGTTACTCAGAGGCACTGGCCGAGGAGATGGGCCTGTACACCACGACCACGGGACCGATACAGCGACGTGCCTGGCCCGCGAGAGGCATGGTCGTCGATCCGGGTATCCACCTGTTTGGCTGGAGTCGTGAAGAGGCGATCGAGTTCATGATGGAATCCGGCAGGTTTCCCGAAAACCTTGGCGATCAGATGGTTGACCGGATCGCAATATTACCCGGTCAGCTCACCGCCTATGATTCAGGCGGCCTGGAAATCCTGGCCCTGCGTAAAATGGCGGAAGATGCGCTTGGAGAAGATTTTGACATTCGCGATTTCCATGACAGGATCCTGGAAAACGGAACCATTCCATTGCTACAGTTACGCGCGCATATCGAAGTCTGGGTCGAGGAACAGCAGACGCAACATTGATATAGGCTATGCTGTTTCGGGACGGTGGTTGGCGAACTTGGTTGAAGCCGGGAAGAAAGTTGCCCCCGGGCAGTTAAGCCAAGCGGCTAAGCGGCTAACCGCTGACCTGGCCGCCGAATACGCCCATGAACTTGCGGTAATAGCGCAATTCCGCGATGGACTCACGGATATCGGACAGGGCTTCGTGGCGGTTTTCCTTTTCGTGACCTTTGAGGATATCGGGCATCCAGTTGCTGGCGAGCAATTTCAGCGTGCTGACATCCAGGTTGCGGTAATGGAACCAGCCTTCCAGTTCCGGCATCAACCGGTGCAGGAACCTGCGATCCTGGCAGACACTGTTGCCGCACATTGGCGAGCTGCCTTTGTTCACCCACTGATCCAGAAACGCGATAGTGGTTGCTTCGGCTGAGGCCATGTCATGGGGGCTGAATTTCACCCTTTGCCAGAGTCCTGAGTCCGTATGGTGACTGCGATTCCATTCGTCCATCGCCTTTAATACTTCCTCGTCCTGTTTGACAGCACAAACCGGTCCTTCAGCGAGGATATTCAACTCACCATCAGTCACGATGGTGGCAATCTCGATAATGGTATCGTTCACGGTATCGAGCCCGGTCATTTCCAGGTCGATCCAGATCAGTCTTTTGTTCTTGTCGTCAGCCATGCGTTCATTTTTGGATGTTTTGCGCACTATACCGATCAAAGCGCTTGTGCGCCATGTTCAATTTGTTTTTGGCGGTTACAATAAGCCCATGAGTAAAACAAAAATAGCCGCGTGACAATACAATCCCAAACTGATGCCCTGGTGCTGGTTTCTTACGGCGGCCACGGCGTCGTGCTGCTGCCCGACGGCGAACGTAAACCCTGCAAATTCCGGCGCAAAGTCGGGCGGCCCTATTGCGGTGACCGGGTCGAGGTTGCACAGGCGGACGGTGACTCACTGGTCGTTGAATCCATCCTGCCGCGCAAGAACAATTTTGTGCGTGCGGATGACCGCGGCCGTCAGCAGGTCATTGCGGCCAACCTTGACCAGGTTTTAATCGTCGTTGCCACTCGCCCCCTGCCCTCGCGGGATTTAATGGAACGCTACCTGCTGGCCGTGCACAGCCTTGGTATCGAGCCGGTGATCGTGTACAACAAGACGGACCTCGCAGTAGCCGCGGATGAAACTGCGGCCGGAGCGCTGGTGCTGGCGCATATGCCGGACTACGAGGCCTTGGGTTACACCATAGTTAAAACCTCGTGCAAGACCGAGCCGGGTATTGCCGGCTTGCACGAGTTACTCAGGAACCGGACCAGCATATTGGTCGGACAGTCGGGCGTAGGAAAATCTTCATTGATCAACCAGCTGTTGCCAGACATGGATATCCAGACCGGCGCCCTGTCCACGGCAACCGGCAAGGGCACCCATACCACGACTTCTACCATGCTGTACGAAATCCCCGGCGGCGGCTACCTTATAGATTCGCCCGGCGTATGGGAGTTCGGTCTCTGGAAGCTGGATAACCAGCAACTCGAGTCGGGTTTTATCGAATTCAAACCCTGGCTTGGCCAATGCCGTTTTAATAATTGCATTCACGCCTCTGAACCGGGTTGCGCGGTGAAGCAAGCGGTCGATCAGGGCCGTATACGCGAGTGGCGTTACCAGTCCTATTTGCGCTTGTTGGAACAGAACATTTAAGTCATTAATGGTTTTTATGCTATTCTCCCTGCACCGCAACGCTGAACTACGTGGAGAAAGACGATGACAAGGATTGTTCTGGCTTTCATGCTGGTAATGGCATTTCAAGCCGTCAGTGCCGACGTACTGATCATTGATGAAGTGCGCCAGGCTGATCGCATGGAATTGCCCAAGAACGGCCAAAACAAAGCGACCGTCGAGGCAAAATTCGGTACCCCGCTTGAAAGGCTCGCAGCAGTAGGTGATCCGCCGATTTCCAGCTGGAAATATGACACCTACAGCGTTTACTTTGAGTATGACCTTGTGCTGTTCACGGTATTGCACCCGGGTGCAGTCATAGAAAAATAGGCACGCGGGCTGCTTCTGCGCTATCCTTGCGGCCTTTTAAGACGCATGGAACCCTCGATTGAGGTTCCCGAAGCCGGATGCCTGACTCAAATACCTTAGCAACGCCGGAAACGGCGACACCCGAAACGCTACTCAGTGAACAACCCACGCGGGAAATCACCCGCGACGGTGTCCACTACCTGCTGCTCGGTACCGCGCACGTTTCACGTGCCAGCGTAGAAGCGGTTAAAGAAATGACCGGCAGCGGCCAGTTCGACGCCATTGCCGTGGAATTGTGTCCTGCCCGCCACCAGGCCCTGACCAAGCAGCAGCAGTGGAAGGACATGGACCTGTACCGCATAATCCGCGAGAAAAAGGCGGGCCTGGTCATGGCCAACCTGGCGCTGGGCGCCTACCAGCGCCGCATTGCCGACCAATTCGGTATCGAGCCTGGGGCTGAACTCAAGGCCGCTGCAGACGCCGCCGTTGCCCACGACCTGCCATTACAACTCGTCGACCGTGACCTGGCCACCACCCTGAAACGAAGCTATCGGGCGGTTCCCTGGTACAAGCGACTGGTGCTGTCAACCGGCCTGGTCATGAGCACGGTAAGTTCAGAAGAAATAGACGAAGACCAGATAGAAAAGCTCAAGGAAGGTGACATCCTCGAATCCACGTTCACGGAATTCGCCGAACAATCACCCGAGTTATACGAAGCCCTGATCGGTGAACGTGACCGTTACATGGCGGCACGACTGCGCCAGGAAAACAGGGGAAACGCCGGCAAGCGTATCCTCGTTGTCATCGGCGCCGGTCACCTCGAGGGACTGGCGAAATACCTGGGCAATGATCAGGAGGACCCGCAAACCGAGGTGGAACAGCTGTCACAGTTGCCACCGCCCACGCGCTGGCTCAAATTTATTCCATGGGTCATAGCGGCACTGGTACTGACCGGTTTCTGGATCGGGTTTTCCCGCAGTCCGGAACTCGGCTGGCAACTGGTCACGTTGTGGGTCCTGATCAACGGCGGTTGCGCCGCGGTCGGAGCACTGATGGCGCGCGGGCACCCGCTGACGGTGCTGAGCGCCATGATCGCGGCTCCCCTGACCTCGCTGAATCCCGCAATTGCAGCTGGAATGGTTACCGGGGCCGTGGAATCCTGGTTACGTAAACCAAAGGTCTCCGACCTCGAGAGGCTCAGGGATGATGCCACGACCGTCAAGGGTTGGTTCAAGAACCCCGCGACACGTATTTTGCTGGTATTCTTTTTCTCGAACCTGGGTTCAGCCATCGGCACCTGGGTGGCAGGATTCCAGATTTTTGACGCCCTGAGCTGAGGCCAAAGCAGAACGCACGCACGAATACCGCCATGCAGATCGGACCCTACAAATTGACAAATCCCATTGCGCTGGCGCCGATGGCAGGTGTGACCGATCGACCGTTCCGCCAACTCTGCCGGGAACTCGGGGCCGGCTATGTCGTCACCGAAATGGTCACTTCAAACCCTCAGCTTAGACACACCCGCAAAACTGCCTGGCGCAGCGACTTCGATGGCGAACCGGCGCCGCTTGCTGTGCAGATCGTCGGCAGCGAACCGCAACGGCTGAGCGAAGCCGCGCAATACAACGTCAGCCTCGGCGCCCAGATCATTGACATCAACATGGGTTGCCCGGCCAAAAAAGTCTGCGGCAAACTCGGCGGCTCGGCATTGTTGTCGGATATCGGGCTGGTGGAGAACATTCTCAGGACCGTCGTTGCCAGTGTCGAGGTACCGGTAACCCTGAAAATACGCACCGGTCCCGACCGGGAACACCGCAACGGCGTCGAAGTCGCCCGGCTTGCTGAATCCTGTGGCATCAGTGCACTGGCCGTCCACGGCCGGACGCGCGCCGACCGTTTTCGCGGCGAGGCTGAGTACGACACAATCCGCGAGATCTGCAACGCAGTTTCACTGCCGGTGTTTGCCAACGGCGATATCATTACCGTCGACCAAGCCGATGAAATACTGCGATACACGAGTGCGGATGGCCTGATGATAGGCCGCGGCGCCCAGGGTAATCCGTGGATATTCAGGGAGCTCAACCACTTTCTGATGACGGGTGAGCAATTACCCCCGCCGCCAGCTCAGGAAGTGCATCGCGTCATGCGCGAACACCTGTGCCGACTGCATGAATTCTATGGCGAAGCACACGGTGTCAAAGTCGCCCGCAAGCATATCGGCTGGTACCTCAAAGGGCGCCCTGACACAGAACAGATAGTATATGATCTAATGCGCGTACAAACCGCGAATGAGCAATTCCAGCTACTGGAAAAGCATTTTTCCGACCTATCCCAATTGGCAGCCTGACGACATGAACTGGAAGCAACGTATCTTCAAGCCCAAGTGGCAAAACAAGAATGCCGATATTCGGCTTGAGTCCGTCACTACTGAACAGGATCCGCAACTTATCAGCAACCTGGTCGAAATCGCCGCAACGGATGAGGACAAACGGGTACGGGGCGCGGCTATCAAACGCCTCCACCGGCTTGACAATATTCTCAAGCTGCATGCGGTGGAGAAAGACAGCGATGTGCAGACCCTGCTGCATGAGCGTATCCGTCAACTGGCATCCTCCTCCAGCGAAACCCGCCCGGCACTGGACTTACGTATGCAGGTCGTCGAAACGACATCAGACCGTGACCTGATAGAACACCTGGCGCAGCGAGCACCCGAAGCTGAATTGCGCCGCGCTGCCATCGCCAAGGTGGGAAGGCAGGGTGTCCTGGGTGATTGCTGCATAGTTGACAGCGATGCTGACAACCGTGAGTTTGCAGCGGCCCGCATCAGCCAGCACACCACGCTGAAACGCGTGATCGGGGCCCTGAGAAAACGTGACAAGGCACTGCATGACAAATTGCAGGCTCGCTTGCACGATGAATTACTTGCTCAAAAAGATCCGGATGCCGTGCAGGCCGAAGCGCTGAAAATCTGCACCGGTCTCGAGAAATTGGCGCTTAACAAACACAGCCAGAAAATTGAGGCGGGCGCGGACCTGCACAAGTCGTGGCAGCGCATAGCAGGCCAGGTTACACCCGAAATGACTGAGCGCTATCAAAGGATTACCGAACGCCTGGCCACGCCTGAGACCGTCCCGGAAAAAGCTGCCCCCGCGGAACCCGTCAGTCGCCCAGCCAAAGTTGAACCTGTGGCAACAGCAGGCGCAACCACCGCGATGATTGAAGCGCCACAAGCCTCCGAAGCCCTGGCCAAGGCCTTGACCGCGATCACCGGTTATGCCGAAGAGAACGCAGAAACCACCGGTGCCAAAAGTGTTCGCAAGCTTAAATCCCACTTGGAAAAAGCCTGGAAACAGTGCAGTCCGCCGCACCCGCAGGACCTTGAACGTTGGAATGAAGCCAACGCCGTGTTGCGAGGCCTGGATGAAAAACTCGAAGCACAGCACCAGCAGTTCGAAAAGGATGTCAGCGAGGCACAGGAACTGCTGTCACTGATGAAGGATGAACTGGCTGAGGGCGAGTTGCACAAAGCCCTGGAAACCCGCGCCAGGCTTCAGAAGCTGGGCAAGGATCATGGCAAGCACAGCGAATGGAAAAAGATCAACAGTACAATGTGGGGTATGCAGGCCCGTCTGCGCGAGCTCCGCGACTGGCATCACTGGTCAAACAACAAGATCCGCAAACGGCTGATTGCCGAAATGGAGGTCCTGCCACAGGCAGACCTGCATCCGGACGCCCTGCTCGACCGCATAAAAAGCCTGCAGGCAGAATGGAAAGCGCTGGAGCAGAGCGAGCAGATACCGGGCGAAAAGCAGTTCAGTGCCGCTCCCTGGATGTGGCGGAAATTCAGTGCCGCCGGGCATACTGCGTTCGATACGGCCAAGCCATATCTCGACAAACGCAGTGAAATCCAGTCCCGACATGCGCAGTCGCTGGCGACGTTTTGTGCTGACCTGGAGCAACTGGCGCAGGCGGAAGCACCCGACTGGACTGCCCTGGGTAAGGGGTTGAACCGTGGGCGAAAAAAATTACATGACCTGAACAAAGTGCCGGCAAACCAGCGTCAGAAAATAGCCAAGAAACTGAAAGCTGCGCTGGATAAGGCCAATGCCGCCATGCAAGGCCATTACCAGGACGTTGAAAAGGAAAAAATGAAACTGATCCGCGCAGCCAGCCAGTTGGTGCATTTACCGGAGCGCAGCGAAGCCATTGCCGAAGCCAAGTCACTGCAATCCAACTGGAAAGCGGCAGGCAGCCTGTGGCGCAGCAAGGAACAGGAACTCTGGAACCAGTTCCGTGAGCACCTCGACCCGCTGTTCGCGGAACTCAAAGACCAGCAGGCGAGCATTCGGGCGGCCGATAATGAAAGGCTGGCAGCACAAAAAGCCCTGTGCAGCAGCATGCAGGAAATCCTGGCCTCCAAACAGGACCTCGCCGCTCTGCATGGTAAAGTCCAGGGCCTGCAGGATAGCTGGAAGGACATCCCCCACCCTGACCGCAAGCTGCTGCAGTCATTCCAGGACCTGGTCGCGGATTACCAGCAGCAGGTTGAAAAGGCGCAACAGCAACAATTGAACGCTGACCGGGAGCGCTGGTGGCAAAAATCCGCTCTGCTGCACGAATTGACAGTCAGCGGTAAAACAGCCAAGGGCGAACTCAACAAAAGAACCGCGGCCAAGGTCAGCAAGGCGTGGCCCGAAGACAGCAGTGATGACGCGTTCGAGTGCAGCATGGATAAGGCCTGTGCAGAAATTCTGGCCGGCAACATGGTTAGCATGAGCGACAGTGAGGCAGACAAGCTAAAGTCTGATGCAAGGGCGTTGAGCATACGCGTGGAGTTCATCGCCGGCTTGCCTTCGCCCGAGGAGGACCGCGACCAGCGGATGAAATACCAGGTGGACCGCCTGGCTGAATCCATGTCCGGCGAAGCCGCCAGGCAGCCAGCCAGCGAAGAGGCCAATGCTGCTGAAACGGCCTGGTTAGGCATGTATGCATTGCCTGAAGGCGATTACAGCGCGTTTGGAAAACGTATTAAAAAAGCACTAAACGCGGTGCGAGAGAGCCATTCATAAATGATAAATAACAATAATTTAAAATATATATCTTATGTAATTTCTCTTCTATTATTCAGCACCGTTTCAGAGGCCGCAGAAGCAGGGCCGCAAGCCGCCGGGAGCTGGCTTGCCATATTGCCGCCCCTGTTCACCATCGCCGTTGCACTGATCACCAAGCGCGTGGTCCCGGCACTTTTCCTGGGTATCTGGATGGGTGCCTGGATCATCAACGATTTTGGCCTGGGCGGACTGGGCAAAGCCCTGCTGGACACTTTCCAGGTGTTCGTGGCCAATGCACTTGCAAACCCGGATCACAGCGCAATCGTGTTGTTCTCAATGATGGTCGGCGGCATGGTCGGTATCATTTCTCGCAACGGCGGCATGCAGGGTATCGTCAACCACATTGTCAGATGGGCCGATTCAGCCAGGCATGCCTGCGTAGCGACCGCATCGCTGGGGCTGGCCATATTTTTTGATGACTATGCCAATACGCTGGTGGTCGGCAACACCATGCGGCCGGTGACGGACTCCATGCGGGTCTCGCGGGCAAAACTGGCTTACATAGTCGACTCGACCGCCGCGCCCGTCGCATGTATCGCCATCGTCACGACCTGGATCGGCTATGAAATCGGCCTGATCGGGGATTCGCTCAGCAAAATGGAAGGTCTCGACACCGAAGCCTACCTGCTGTTTCTCAATACCCTGCCCTATAGCTTTTACCCGGTTATGGCAATCGCGTTCGTGTTCATGGTATCCATCACGGGGCGTGATTTCGGGCCGATGCTGGAAGCGGAAAGGCACGCGCTTGCGCATGGTTCCGAAAACCCGGCCATCGACAGGGCCAGCAACGAGGAGGCAGAGAGCATCGCACCCGTCGACGGCAAGCCGCAGAGAGCATTCAATGCGTATATTCCGGTTGCCGTCATGGTCCTGGGCGTGGTTGTCGGGCTCTATGTCACGGGCCGGGAAGGACTGGGTGACGTCAGCGACCCGACCCTAAAGGACATCATTGGTAACGCCAATTCCTACACGGCCTTGATGTGGGCCTCACTGGCCTCGATGATGACCGCCGCCGTGCTTTCCCTGGTGCAGAGAATCATGGATCTCGAAGAGGTGGTCAACGCCTGGTACCACGGCGTGCGCGCCATGCTGATGGCGATGATCATACTGATCCTGGCCTGGTCGCTCGGCGAGATAACCGATATTTTGAAAACAGCCGACTTCCTGGTCAGCGTGCTGGGCGATTCCATACCCACGTTTATTCTGCCGGCGATGGTCTTTTTACTGGCTGCCGCGACCGCATTTGCCACGGGGTCCAGTTGGGGCGCCATGGGTATCCTGTTCCCGCTGGTCATGCCGCTGACCTGGGCGGTGCTGGTGGCACAGGGCCAGGCGGACGCAGAGCATATGCACATCCTGTACTCTGCCATTTCGGCCATACTCGCCGGCGCGGTCTGGGGGGACCACTGTTCGCCCATTTCCGACACGACCATCCTGTCCTCGCTGGCTTCGGGCTGCGACCACATCGAGCATGTGCGCACCCAGTTACCCTACGCGATGACGGTTGGTGCGACAGCGATACTGGTCGGCAGTATCCTGACCGCGCTCGGCTCGCCCTGGTGGCTGGGCATGTCACTGGGGCTGATCATACTCTGGCTGATCCTGAACTTTCTGGGCAAGCCTGCCAGTACCTTCCCTGACGGCTGATGATTGACGCGGGGCCCATGAGCCCGTTACAGGCTCGTTTCGAAAGCGACAATCCGAACTGGAGCGGGCTGCATGGCAGCAGCACCGCATTGGCGTTGTGGTCCGCAGCGAGATCGAACGATGGCATGGTGCTGGTCGTCACCCGCTCCAGCCACCAGTCACATGTACTCGAGCAGGATATCCGCCTGCTCGGCGATGGCGGCCTGCCGGTATTGCATTTCCCTGATCATGAGACCCTGCCCTACGACCCGTTCTCCCCGCACCCGGACATCATTGCCGAACGATTGTTTACGTTGTCCTCGCTGGCTGAAACAAAGCGTGGTTTGCTGCTGGTCCCGGTAGCCACACTGATGCAGCGCCTGCCGCCGCGAAGCCATACACTGGGAAGAAACATCCAACTCAAAGTCGGCCAGCAACTGGCGATCGAAAACTTTCGTCAACGTCTGCTCCAGGCCGGCTACAGCCATGCCGATCCGGTTTACCAGGCGGGACAGTTCGCCGTTCGCGGCTCTATCATCGACCTGTTTCCAACCGGTAGAAAAGTACCGTTGAGAATCGATTTATTCGACGAGGAAATCGACTCATTGCGAGAGTTTGACCCGGAAACGCAGCGCTCGACCGATCACCTGCAGGCATTCGACATGCTGCCTGCGCGCGAATATCCTTGCGACGCAGCTTCGCTGGAGGCATTCCGCAAGGCCTTTCGCTACCGCTTCGTCGTCGATACGCGCAAAGTCGCCCTCTACCAGGATATCCGCCAGGGCCTGCATCCCCAGGGTCTGGAACAATACCTGCCGCTATTCTTTGACAACGCCACCGAGTGCCTGCTGGATTACCTGCCTGAAGCACCGCTCGTGGTCTTGCAGCAGGGCATCGGGGAAGCCGCCAACGACTTCTGGTCATCCACCTCAGAACGCTGGGAGCAACGCCGGCACGATGTTGAACGACCGGTAATGGACCCGGCCGAACTCTATTTTGAAGCGGACACCATCCTGGGGCGGCTCGGGCAACTCAATTCCATCAACTTGCTGGCCGGCGACGAACAGACCACCAATACCCTGGCTTTTGAGACACTGCCCGCCCCTGACCTCCATATCCATGACCGGGGCAACGCACCCGCCGCTGCATTGCTGAAATTTTGTGATGAATTTCCTGGCCGCATCATGTTCGCGGCAGACACCACCGGGCGGCGTGAAGTACTCTCAGAAACGCTGCGCGGCTTCGGGCTCCGCCCGCAACGTTTCGAATCCTGGCACGAATTCCTGTCTTCGGGCGCGCGCCTGGGCCTGGCAGTGCTGCCATTGGAACACGGTTTTATCGCCGCAAGTGACGTTGCTGTCCTGACAGAAACGCAGTTGTTTGGCGGGCGGGTTAGGCCGAGGACGACACGCAAGCTTTCGGAACGCGATCCGGAAGCAATTATCCGCAGCCTGTCAGACCTGGAGCCTGGTGACCCGGTCGTTCACGAGGATCATGGCGTCGGACGTTACCGGGGCCTGCAGTCCCTGGAGATCGATGAGCGCGAAAACGAATTCCTGATGCTGGAGTATGCCGGCGAAGACAAGCTGTACGTGCCGGTGACCTCGCTGCACCTGATCAGCCGTTACACTGGTGGCGCCGCCGAAACCGCCCCCCTGCACCGCCTGGGCAGCGAGCAATGGGCCAAGGCGCGCAAACGCGCCGCCAAAAAGGTCCGCGACGTGGCGGCGGAGTTGCTGGACCTGTATGCCCGGCGGCAGGCCAGGCAGGGCTTTGAGTTCAAGCTCGACAAACCCATGTATACCGAGTTCGCCTCGGGCTTTCCGTATGAGGAAACCACCGATCAGCTAAACGCGATTGAAGCCGTGCTTGATGACATGGTCTCCAGCAAGCCCATGGACCGTGTCGTCTGTGGCGATGTCGGCTTTGGTAAAACCGAGGTCGCGTTACGCGCCGCCTACGTAGCGGTCCAGGGTCAGAAACAGGTCGCTGTGCTGGTACCAACGACGCTTCTCGCGCAACAACATTTTTCCAATTTCAGTGACCGTTTCGCAGATTGGCCGATACGTGTGGAACTGCTCTCGCGCTTCCGCACCGGAAAACAACTGAACAAGACACTGCAAGAGCTTGAATCCGGCACCGTGGATATTGTGATCGGCACGCACAAGCTGCTGCAAAGAGATATCCGCTTCAAACGCCTCGGCCTGGTAATCGTGGACGAGGAACAGCGTTTCGGTGTGCGCCAAAAAGAACGCCTCAAGCAATTGCGGGCCGAAGTCGACCTGCTGACACTGACGGCAACGCCCATACCACGCACCTTGAACATGGCGATGTCGGGCATCCGCGACCTGTCAATTATTGCCACGCCACCGGCCAGGCGCATGGCGATCAAGACCCTGGTTTCGCAATGGGATAACGCGCTCCTGCGGGAAGCGTTGCAGCGCGAGATCCAGCGTGGCGGCCAGGCGTTTTTTCTGCATAACGAAGTCAGGAATATCGAGCAGATTGCCCGCGAAGTCTCTGAACTCATACCCGCAGCCCGCATACGGGTGGCGCACGGCCAGATGCCCAGGGGTGAACTGGAGGCCGTGATGCTGGACTTTTATCGCCAGCGCATCAACGTCCTGGTATGTACGACAATCATCGAGAATGGCATCGATGTTCCGACCGCGAACACGATCATCGTCAACCGCGCCGACAAGTTCGGACTGGCGCAATTGCATCAGCTCAGGGGCCGCGTCGGCCGTTCCCACCACCGCGCCTACGCTTACCTGATCGTGCCGGACAAGCGCAGTATGACCCGTGACGCGCACAAGCGTCTCGAAGCCATCGCTTCGCTCGAGGAGCTTGGCGCCGGTTTCACACTGGCCACGCATGATCTCGAAATTCGTGGTGCGGGCGAACTGCTTGGCGATGAGCAAAGCGGCGAGATCCAATCGGTGGGTTTCAGCCTCTACAGCGAACTGCTGACACGCGCCGTCGCTGCAATGCGTGAGGGCAAGGAAATTGACCTCGAAGGCAGCCTGCACCAGGAGACGGAAGTTGACCTGCACGTTTCTGCCCTGATCCCCGCCGACTGGCTCGGTGATATCCATGTACGCCTGACGCTCTATAAACGCATTGCCAGCGCCAGGGGTGAAGCCGGCTTGAGGGACCTGCAAGTTGAGATGATCGACCGTTTCGGCCTGTTGCCGCCGCAAACAAAACACCTCTTCCAGATCGCTGAATTGCGCCAGAAGGCGCGTACAATTGGTGTCAGCCGCATTGATTTCGGTGAAACGGGCGGGCGTTTCGAGTTTGCCGAAGACACCACCGCAAATCCCGCCGCATTACTTGAAATGATTCAAGAACAGCCTTTCGATTACAAGTTGCAGGGCCCTTCCAAGCTGCGTATCCTGTTCGATGTGGAATCGGCCGAAGAGCGTGTCCGCCTGACCGGCGAAATCCTCGACAGGCTTACCCCCTGACCCCGGCGCGCTGCGCTCAGCACCCGTGGTGGCTGCCCGAACGTCAATCTTCTTGGTCATCGCAGGCAAAACATCTAAACTAGGCCCGATGAAACGCCTGATGCCTTTGCTATTGCTGCTTTTCTGCTCCGCCGCTGCGGCGGATTCAGGCGCTTATCGCGTCGAAGTAATTGTATTTCGCAACCTCGATGTTGTAGCAGAGCCGGCAGTTGTAGAACAGCTGCGCAGTTTTTCAGGCTTTCCGGACCTGCAGCAAGAGCCATCCGCCGGGGAGTTACCGGACACTGCGCAAGTCGATCCCCCACCTGGCTTACCTGCAGCGCAAGCCGATATTTACCGGGCAGATTTACCGGATGACCTGCAGGTCATTACCGGCAAAAGCAAGTTGATGGACAATGTCTGGAGACGGTTACGCTCCAGCAAGGGTTATCGGCCCCTGCTGTATTCGGCCTGGCAACAAAACCGCGTGGATTATTATCCGCCCGTGCATATTCATGACCAACAAGTTCTCGACAACCAACTACGTCCGCCGACACCAGTCATGGTAGCCGACCTGACTGCGGACGACCCGCTGTCCACCTATCGCAGCAATTTGTACCGGCTTGACGGCAGCGTGCAACTGAGACGCAGCCGGTTTTTACACCTCGACCTGGACCTGGAATTGCGCGAAAAACTGCAGGTTACGGTAACTGAAGCGGTCTATTCAAACCCTGCCTTCAACGCAGTCGATAGCGACCAATACCAGGTTTTTTCCCTTCACCAAAGCCGCCAGGTGCAGACCGACAGAATGCAGTATTTTGATACACCTTATTTTGGTGCTCTGGTCCTGGTTACGACCATTCAAGCGGATTAGGACGAGCGGTTATTTCTCCATGCCTATATCAGTAACCCCGGTTTATTATGACGTTCGACGCAGCTCGAGGATTGCAACTGGCCGACGAGTCATGTCAGGACCATTCCAACAAGTTTTTATTACAGACGGAGACAATGCATGAAGTTTTTGCAGTCATTCAAATTCATCCTGATGTCGCTACCATTTGTGTGCGCCACAGGGGTCGCCCAGGATTCATCACGAATCGATATCCCGTTTGACAAGGTCACGCTTGACAATGGCCTGACCTTAATCGTTCACGAAGATCGCAAGGCGCCAATCGTAGCCGTCAGTATCTGGTATCACGTTGGCTCCAAGGATGAACCGGAAGGTAAAACCGGCTTTGCCCATCTTTTTGAGCACCTGATGTTCAACGGTTCAGAAAATCACGATGCCGAGTTTTTCGAGCCACTGGAACAGGTCGGCGCAACCGCGATGAACGGCACCACGTGGTTCGACCGCACCAATTATTTCGAAAACGTGCCGACCCCGGCATTGGAGATGACCCTCTGGCTCGAGTCAGATCGCATGGGTCACCTGCTCGGCGCCGTCACGCAGGAAAAACTGGATGAACAAAGGGGCGTGGTACAGAACGAAAAACGCCAGGGCGACAGCCAGCCTTATGGCAAGGTGGAATACCGCTATCTCGAAGGTGTATTTCCTCCGGGGCACCCCTATCGCCACAGCACCATCGGCTCGATGGCTGATCTTGACGCCGCCTCACTAGAAGACGTGCACCAGTGGTTCAAGGACTACTATGGTGCGGCCAATACCGTGCTGGTACTGGCCGGTGATATCAACACGGCAGAGGCAACGGCCCTGGCGCAAAAATATTTCGGCGACATTCCCGCCGGACCACCGGTGAAACGCATGATGGCAATGGTACCGGAGCGCACGGTTGACTCCCACGAGGTCATGTATGACCGCGTTCCGCATACCCGCACCTATCGTTACTGGGCCGTTCCCGGTCGGACCAAGCAAGAGAACATTCAACTTAACCTGGCAGCCTCCATACTTGGCTCCGGAAAGAATTCGCGACTGTACCAGGCGCTGGTTTATAAGAACCAGCTGGCCAACACGGTTGCGGTTTATGTCGAGAATCATGAGCTGGCCAGCATTTTCACTATTGATGTCAAGCTCAAGGCAGGCACTTCACTGGATGAGGTTAACGCGATTATTGATGCTGAGTTGACCCGTTTTCTCAGTTTTGGCCCATCCAAGGCCGAGTTGGACCGTGTAAAGACACAAGCCAATGCCAGGATGATTCGCGGCCTCGAGCAAATTGGCGGGTTCTCGGGCAAGGCGACGGCGCTGGCCCGGGGTGAACTATATGCCGGTGACCCCGGCTTCTATCGCACCAGTAACGACTGGATGAACGCCGCCGGGGAGATGGAAGTCCGGGATACCGCGGCAAAATGGTTGAGCAAGGGCCGTTACCAGCTGGACGTGATTCCATTCGGTGACTATGCACCGGCCGAATCGCAGATTGACCGCAGCGCAGGGCTACCACCGGTCGGCAACCTGCCGGACCTGACATTCCCCGAAATCCAGCGAGCCGAACTGAGCAATGGTCTGGACGTGGTACTCGCTGAAAGGCACGCTGTGCCGGTCATCAACATGGTGTTTCAATTCGATGCCGGTTATGCCGCCGATTCGTTCGGCAAACCGGGCACCGCTGACTTCACGATGTCGATGCTCGACGAAGGCACGGCTAACCGCTCCGCGCTGGAAATCAGTCTCGAGGCCGAGCAGCTGGGCGCCGAAATCTCTACCAGTTCGAACCTGGACATGTCGTCCGTCAGGTTGTCCGCCATGAGCGACAAGTTACCACGTTCGCTGAACCTGTTTGCCGATATCGTGCGCAACCCTGCCTTTGACCAGGCAGAAATCGACAGGCAGCGACCGCGCTGGATCGCCAGGATCAGGCAGGAAAAGAGCCAGCCCGTACAATTGGCCCTGCGTAACCTGCCACCCTTGCTGTACGGCAAGGATCATG
>JABDPJ010000143.1 GCA_013042835.1 Lysobacterales bacterium | reverse complement strand
GGCCTGTTTCCTGCTGCGAATTATGAAGTTGAGACAACCACCTTGAATAAAGGTGATCTGATTTTCACTTATTCCGATGGCGTAAATGAAGCTAAAAATACTGCCGGGCATCAGTTCGGCGAGGAACGAATCCTGAAAGCCGCCACGCCGGACGGCGATGACGTTGAAAGTTTTCTCTGCAGCATGCTCAATGCCATTCACCGGTTTCGCGGTGAAGCCGATCAATCTGATGATATCACCATGCTCGCTTTGAAATACCTCGAGTTGGATGAGGCAGGCTGACTAGTGGTTGCAGCGAGCATATCTACGAGACATTGTGCAGCTTAATGTGCTAACTTTATATTAGAAATATTTAACACAAAGCTGAAGAGGAACTCTATGACTACATTGAATATATCGGTTGAACAGGCGCAGGGGCGTGTTCCAGTAACCGTTCTTGGCGTGGAAGGAGACATCGATGCAGCAACCCATAAGACATTACAGGACAAAGCTTCTGAAGTGATTGAAGGAGGCTCCACTCATATTCTTCTTGATCTGGGTGGTGTTGAATACATGGGTAGTGCGGGTTTCAGGGCCATTCATGCAATAGCCAACATGCTTAACGACGATCCTTCGCCAGGTTTGGCAAAGTCCGGGTATCTGAAATTGCTAAACCCCACAGATGCCGTGGCCAGGGTAATCAAAACGCTGGGTTTCGATGTTTACCTGGACATCTACCAGGATCGCGAAGACGCTATAAGTTCCTTTTAGAGGCTCGGGAATTGAGTGCGGAGCCGTGTTTAGACCTTTCAGTCAAGGCCAGCCTCGATAACCTTCAGGAAATTCGATCTTATATCGACCGGGCAGGAGCGAGCCTCGGAGTTAGCGATAGTGCGTTGGGGGATTTGCGTCTGGTGGTCGACGAAGCGGTAACTAATGTCATTATTCATGGTTACGGGGATCTTGAAGGTAACGTTGAAATTCGCATGGAAGCCATCGGAAATTCGGTTATTGTCAGGATTCGCGACCGTGCTGAATTATTCGATCCGGATCAAATTGACGCACCCCAGTTAAAGACCCCACTGAAGGATCGCCCCTTCGGTGGCATGGGTATCTTTCTGATAAAAAAAATGACTGATGAAGCTGAGTTCCTGCCATTACCGGGTGGCGGGAATGAAATTCGGTTGGTGAAACACGGCGCAATTCAAAATGGTGGCTGAGTTTTCCTGACTTTTTGGGTTCAAACCCATTCAGGTTTTGTGACGCTTGCCATATTTATAATGCCACTCCAGAGAAAGCCGACATGCGGTTCCAAGGCATTAATATTTCAAGCACACCATTGATCTCATCATTCAAGGCGCTCTGAATCCATCCACCTGGATTTTGAACTGAATGCACCGTTGGGGAGCGGGCGTTTCAGCAAAAGTTTTTATTTCCTGTACGTAAGCCAATGGCTTGATCTTATGCTCCCCAATTCCGGCGAGTGTAGAAGCTCGGTCAAAGGGAGATAACATAAAAAGCAAAGCATTCATTAATAAAGTTTGACAGCTGAATTTAGCCGTCCCACCTCAAGGGACCAGACCAAAGTAATAACTCCCGATCAAAGCAACAGGCACATATGTTGCTTCGGAAGTTTTTACTCTACCCCCTTTTGGTTCATTCGCAATTTTACGGCTTGTCTACTATGCTAGATTAAAGGCGAATGGTTATTGTTATAACTGAAACCGGACCCTTGAGAACATCTCCAAATAAAAAAATCAATAAGCCGGCCTAGGCCAGCGGTGTTTCAGGAGAAAAATTCGTGCTTTTCAATTCACTGACCTTTGTCGTTTTCTTCATCATTGTGCTCCTGCTGCACAATGCGCCATTTTCGTGGCGGATTAAAAAGACGAACCTGTTGATCGGCAGCTATATATTTTATGCAGCCTGGAACCCGCCGTTTGTCATCCTGCTGTGGCTATCGACGGTTGTCGATTGGTTCGTAGCCAATAAGCTCTATCTTGAAACCCGCCAGGCGCGCCGGCGTATGCTGCTGTTTGTCAGCATCCTGGTGAATCTCGGTATGCTCAGCTACTTCAAATACGGTGGTTTCATTCTTGAGAATTTCCAGGCCCTGATGGCCAGCATCGGTATTGATTACCGGGCGCCCGACTGGAATATCGTGCTGCAGGTAGGTATTTCGTTCTACACCTTTCAGACCATGGCCTACTCACTGGATGTCTACCTGAAACGCGCGGCGCCGGCCAAATCATTTCTCGATTTCGCGTTGTTCGTGACATTTTTTCCGCAACTGGTCGCTGGCCCGATCGTCCGGCCCACCCAGCTGATACCGCAATTCAAACTGCCAAAAGTTGCAACTCGCCAGCAATTGACCTGGGGATTTGCATTGATAACCCTGGGCCTGTTCAACAAGATCGTTATCGCCGACGGCCTGCTGTCACAGGCGGCTGAAAAAGTGTTCGGGGCCAGTGAAATGCTCCACCCGCTGGATGCATGGCTGGGAACGCTGGCTTTTGCGGGTCAGATTTTCTGTGATTTTGCCGGTTATTCGACCACCGCGATTGGTGTTGCCTTGTGTCTTGGCTTCTCGCTCCCTGACAACTTCAGGTTCCCTTATGCTGCTGTCGGTTTTTCCGATTTCTGGCGCCGCTGGCATATCTCGCTTTCATCATGGTTGCGCGACTACCTGTATATTCCGCTCGGCGGCAACCGCAAGGGCAACTTGCGCACCTACGCCAACCTGATGACCACGATGATGCTCGGCGGCCTCTGGCATGGGGCTTCTTGGACCTTCGTGGTATGGGGCGCTTTGCACGGCGGTTTTCTGGCACTGGAACGCTGGTTGGCCAAGCATTTTGGCGGCGGGACCTTCTGGAAACGCTGGGGCCCAAGGTTCGTATTGGCGCTGATCACCTATTTCCTGGTCAATATCACCTGGGTGTTTTTTCGGGCGCAGGATTTCGCGACCGCCTGGCGCATGATCGATACCATGCTGACATTCAATATGGATGGCAAGAAAGTACTGCCGATGATCGATGTATTGCTGGTGACCGGCGTGACCGTCGTCATGCTGGCCATTCACTGGTTCATGCGTAACCGTTATTTACACGACGTTGCCGCAGCAACACCCCGCTGGCTACTGGCCGGCGCCTGGGGTTTGATGTTGTGGCTCATTATCATTTCACAGGGGCAAAGCAGTGCCTTCATCTACTTCCAGTTCTGATATGTCCGGTTCAAAGGCAGAGCCGGTTTTTGAACGTCCCGTCCCGGTGCTGGGCCGCAGCGCCATGGTGGCCCTTATAGTAACGGCCATTCTGATGGTCGCCTGGGAGTCCTGGGTGCGCAGTGAAGGTGTCACACCTGCCTATCGCAATTCAGATGGCCAGTGGACGGAACAGCGCCGCCGCATCAACAACGGCGCCGGTGACGGCTGGGTATTTACCGGTTCGTCCCGCGCACTGTTCAACATGCAGCTTTCGATTTGGGAGCGGCTTGACAATCGGCGCCCATTACAACTGGCGCTGGAGGGCACCGCCCCGGTCAAGGTGATGGAAAGCCTCGCGGATGACGATAATTTTACTGGCAAACTTCTCGTCGGTGTGGCGCCGGGGCTCTTCTTTTCCGGTTACGAATACCGCCGGTCAGCCCTGGACCGCTACCCGCAAGAATCGCCGACCCAATGGTTCGGGCACAAGGTTTCCGTCCTGTTTGAACCATACCTTGCTTTCTACAACTACGACTTTGCCTTTCCAACCATTTTGCGGCGTCAGCCGTTACCCGCCAGGGATGGTGTGGTAGTTGACCTGGATGTGCGCAAGCTGTCCAACATGGAGCGTGACCGGAATACCCGTTTGTGGGACAAGTTGGTTTATGACGAAGAGTATCGTGAGCTGGCGAAAAAGATCTGGGCGCAAAACTGGACGCCGTTGGCTGAATTACCGCCTCCGGTACAGGAAAAGCTTCTTGAATCCCGTCAAAAGCAACTTGATCGCGCTACCGCCGCCACCAGGAAACTGCAGGCGAAAGGGGCCGAGGTTATCTTTGTTCAAATGCCTTATGAAGGCCATTATGCCGTCAGTGAAATTGACATCGCACCTCGCGATCTGACCTGGGACGTATTACTTGAGCAGACCGGTGCGCTGGGTCTACACTTTCAGGATCACGAGGAAATGCAGGGCTACTATTTGCCGGAGTGGTCGCACATGACCGCCGAGGACGCCGACCGTTTTACCGAGGCATTTTACGGGCTCGTGCAACGAGAATTGGCTGCCCACGAGGCGGTTGGAGGTAATCCATGAGTATCCTGGTCGCCGTAGATCTTTCCCCGGCATCCGAAAAAGTTGTTGAAGCCGCAGGCCGGATCGCAAAACTCAATGGTGCAGCCGTCTTTATTCTCCATGCCGCGGAGCCCGAACCCGATTTTGTCGGCTATGATGCCGGCCCCGAAGTCGTGCGTACACAGGTTGCCGAGGAACTGCGCCGGGAACACCGGGATGTGCAGGCATTGGCAAAGAAGCTAAGGGACGGCGGCATAGATGCAACGGCATTGCTGGTCCGCGGCCCGACCGTGGAAACCACGCTGAAAGAGGCCGAAAGCCTCGAGGCGGAACTGATAGTACTCGGCTCCCATGGCCACGGCGCCGTCTATGACGTGCTTGTCGGCAGTTACTCGGCCGGCATTATCCGCAGGTCGAAACTGCCCGTGCTGGTCGTACCCATCAGGGATAGCTGAACCGGAAGGGGAAGGGGGTCATAGTAAAGTGCCAGAGTTGGTACCCCGACACTTTATACTGACCACATGATTCTACCCATGATGCTCTTGGCCGAATGAAGAAATTATTGATCGTTTCACATACACCATCCCCCCATACCCGGGCGATGACCAATGCCGTTGTTAAAGGTGCAACCCACGCGGATATCAGCGGAATCGAGGTCATGCTTAAACAACCAATTGAATCCGGCCCGCAAGACGTGCTTGCTGCTGATGCCATCATATTGGGAACAACCGAGAATTTCGGTTATATGAGTGGTGCTTTGAAAGACTTTTTTGACCGCACTTATTATCCCTGTCTTGAAAAAACCGGGTCGTTACCATTTGCCGTGTTCATTCGGGCCGGCAACGACGGCCGGGGAGCGCTCGTCAGTATCGAACGTATTGTAAAGGGATTGGCCTGGCGGCAGGTTCAGGAGCCACTCATCTGCCGTGGTGAGTGGCAACCGTCATTCGTGGATCAATGCGAAGAACTCGGTATGACTGTAGCCGCTGGTATTGAAGCCGGAATTTTTTAGCGGCGGAGTTTTATAGCCCCGGCTCATTCATTTTCGGCTGCCCAAATAGCCGCACCAACAATTCCCGCCTGGTTGCGCAATTTCGCCGGCACGATGCGGGTTCGCTTTAACTGGTCCTCAGACAGAAACTTTTTATGTTTCTTACTTACGCCACCGCCAATAATAATCAGTTGCGGTGAAAATATATGCTCGATATGAAGGCAGAATTCATTCAGACGCTCTCCATATTCAAACCATTTCAGACCGTGTTCTTTCTTGATTCGGCCCGCCATGTATTGTTCTGCCACGTCATCATGGCTTTCCAGGAAAATTTTGCCGATCTCGAGATTCGGCACCAGATTGCCATCCATAAAAAGACCACCACCGACACCTGTACCCAGGGTAACGGTGATAACGACGCCATTAACGCCCCGCCCCGCGCCAAAACGCATCTCCGCCAGGCCGGCCGCGTCGGCGTCATTCAGGACCGTGATCTTGTGACCGGTTGCGTTTGAAAAGCGTTCGTTGACCGATTGTTTAACCCAGCCCGGCACGTGGTGCGCTGTAGGTGCAGTCAAAACGATACCGTTCGCGACCGCAGCCGGAAACCCTATGCCTACGGGCCCTTCGTAATCAAATTCATTGACCAGCGTGGCAATGGTCTCCGTAACGGCTTCGATTTCAAATGAGGCGGGGGTTTCAATGCGTACCCTGTCACTGGCGAATTCACCGCTGTCGAGGTCCACCAAGGCACCCTTGATTCCACTACCGCCAATATCTATACCCAGTATTTGCATGATGTATCCTGATTTGGGACCGAATCCAACCAATTAATCTGAAGTTTTTAATCGCTTTCCAGGAATATCCAGTGCCGCCAACGACTACTCGGTTGCCAACCTTGCGTCGTTTTAGTTCTTTAAAAATGACAAGGGCTGGTTTCTTTGTGTCCTTTGTAGCCGCTAAGCATAGTTGCTAGACCCGCAAATGCCAAAAGAACCGTCGAATATGTTGAAATCGCGTTTCTCCGGCAAACGGGTTTTCGAAGCAAATATCACTTGCGCTCGACTGGAAGCAGCGCTTCGAAGACATTCATTATGCGGTCCGGGTGTTGCCAGCGTGGGACTTCAGATCCTCGAGGATCATGTACAGGCATGGCACCAGCACCAGGATGATTGCCGTTGCGAAAACAATTCCGAAACCAAGGGATATGGCCATTGGCACGAGGTAGGCCGACTGCCTCGATGTTTCCATGATGATGGGCGTCAGGCCGCCGAATGTCGTCAACGTCGTGAGTATGATCGGCCTGAAGCGTCGCAGGCCCGCCATGTGAATGGCATCGAAGGCGGAATGGCTGTCGCGTTTCCGATTAGCAAAGTCGATCATGATCAGGGCATCGTTGACCACTACGCCAGAAAGCGCGATCACACCCATGAAACTGATCAATGACAGGTCGAAACCCAAAATGATGTGCCCGATAATTGCTCCGACGACGCCAAAAGGGATCGCGGTCATGACGATCAGTGGTTGCAGGTAACTGCTGAAGGCGATCGCCAGCAGCGCATAGACCACGGCAATGGCGAGTCCGAAGCTGCCCCACAAGGCAGCGGTCGATTCACGCATCTCAGCCTGGCTGCCCTCGAAGGTCCAGGTCAGCCCCGGGAAATCCGCGCGCAGGTCCGGCAGTGTTTCTGTCTGGATCGCTTCAAGTACCCGCGACACTTGACGTTTGGGTTCAACATCAAGGCTGACGTTAATTACGCGCCGGCCATCACGCCGGTTGATTGAGCTGAAAGCCGCCCCGCGCTTCACATTGACCACCTCGAGCAATGGAACCTCGGCGCCGGCAGGCGTTACGATGACAAGGTCTGCAAATGACTGGATATCCTTGCGATCCTCTTTGGGCAGTTTGACACGAACCTCGATTTCATCGGTTCCACGAATCTGCCTTAAAGCGAGCGCGCCGTAGAACGCGTCACGCACCTGCTGGCCGACGTCCGCCGGCGTCAGGCCGAGGTTTTTACCCTCCGGCAACAGGGTGAAATCAAACTGGGCTTTACCCTTGTCGTAATTGTCGTTGACGTTGGTCACCCCTTCGAATTCCTGCACCCGCAGCAGCAGCGCCTGGCTGGCCGCCTCCAGGGTCTCGATGTTCGAATGGCTCAGGTCAACGCTAATGTCCTGTCGCCAACCACCCGGGCCTCTCTCGGCTTCGAACGTGATCTGGCTGACCCCCTCGATATCGCCGATCTGGTCACGCCATAATGCGATGATTTCCTCGGCCGAGGTATCGTGTTCATCCGGCGGCCTCATGACAATTTCGACATCGATGAAGCTGCCGCGCCGGACGTTGGTTTTGACGCCTTCGGCGACTTCGTACAAATTGTGCTCCTCGAACATGCGGCGTGTGGAATCGGTTACCAACCCCGCCACCCTGGCGGCCTGATCAGGCGTCGTGCCAACCGGAAGGCGAATACCCGCCTCGATTTCATCGGCTGCCACTTGCGGCATCATGATCATACCCATATGGCCGCTGGTGCCGTAGCCCCCGACAACTATAAAGATGGCGATGGCGGAGCTTAGCGTGATGTAGCGATGACGCAGGCACATGTCGAGCAAGCGCCGGTAATGGGTATCGACAAAGCGACTGAAGCCATTTGAAAAAGACTGCTGCATGGCATGAATGCGCCGTCCGAACCCGGTGTGCGGCTCACTGGAACTGTGGGCCAGGTGAGCGGGCAGGATATACAGCGCTTCCAGCAACGAGATGGCCAGAACGATAATGACCACGGCCGGTAACGGCGCCCAGAACTTGCCCGTCGTCCCCGGCATGAACAGCAATGGCACGAAAGCGACGATGGTCGTGATAATACTGAAAGTAACCGGTTTGGAGATTTCCCTTGCGCCCTTGATGGCCGCCGCCATGTGACCCATACCCTTTTGCCGGAACTCGTAAACATTTTCGCCCACAACGATGGCGTCATCGACGCCCATGCCCAGCACGACCAGGAACGCGAACATCGAGATCATATTGATGCTCACACCGATCGCCGGAAGGAGCAGGATGC
>JABDPJ010000140.1 GCA_013042835.1 Lysobacterales bacterium | reverse complement strand
TGGCCGGGGAGGTGAACCAATGAAGCGCCTGCCCGGGACAGTTTTGATCGCCCTGCTGCTTGCCAGCAGTCAACTCGGTGCGCAGGTAGTGACCGAGTGGGTGGAAAACCGCTCATTCCCCGACGCGGACGAAATCGCACTTGGCTACCCGGTGCCGATACCGGTTGATACCGCCCTGCCCTTTGACGGCTTCAGAACATACGCCGGACTGCACGCCCGCCACCAGGACCTGGCGGCAACCACCGAGTGGGTGCATGAAGAGCCGATCGGACTGACCCGTAGCGGGCGGACCATCCTGGCCTATCGACTGGGCGACAACGACCTGTTGACGATAGACGGATTACCGGAACCCGCCACGCTCACCAACGGCGGCATTCACGCCCGGGAATGGCAGTCTCCCGAGGTGGTTACCGGTATCCTTGAGCTGTTCGCCCTGCACGAGAGCGACCATCATTTCTACGACTACCTGCGCGATAACGTCAACGTGATTGTGATCCCGTCGCTAAATATCGACGGCTTCCTGCAAACCCAGCGCAACCCGAATCTAAGCTACATGCAATCGGACCCCGACGACCCGGATTATTCACCCCGCGACGGCCGCATGCGCCGCAAGAACATGCTCAGCGCCGATGAAGATTTCTACACGACTTTCGATCTTCTCAACGGCGTTGACCTGAACCGGAACAACAACCCCTTCTGGGCCACCAATTCGGCCCGCTCGTCGCCGGACCTGCGCTCCATTGTCCACCACGGCGCATCGCCGGCCTCCGAGCCTGAAACCCAGGCATTGGATGCCGCAGCGCAGTTGGGGCCAATCGACCGCCTGCGCATGTATACCGATGTGCACTCGTTCTCACAGGTACACTTCTGGGTGCGCAACAGCAATACGCGCCTCACCAACCAGACCGAAAGGGTGCTGTCGGTTTTTACCAACCACCACCTGGCGTTCCCGGCCGCCAAATGGTACGCCTACGCGGGTAGCGGCTCGGTTGCTTTGAACCAGGGCATCGGCACAACCGATGAATACTTCACCCACACCTACCAGGTGCCGTCGTGGACACTGGAAACCGAACCCAGCGGTGGTCAGGATTTCCATGCCCCATTGCCCGGCGCCGGGGCCGACTACGGCGGAGTCAATGAAAACGGCCACGACGGCTTCATCCTGCCGGAATCAGAAATTCGCCGGGTAAGGGAAGAAATGGCGCAGTCGTTTGCCGCCACCTACTACCGGCAGTCCGGCCCACCTGCCGTCAAGGCTTTACGTATTATCGACGTGGACAGCGGCGCGCTGGTCTACGAGGCCGAATGGGACCCGCTGAGCAACGAGAGCCGCTCACTCTACCGCCACCAGATACAGGCCCTGCAACTCAACCACAGTTATGAGTTCTGGATGGCGTTCAACAAACCGATGCGCTGGCGTGAAAACGGTGAAGTCGTGCCGTTTCCGGGACAGGCTTCCTACACGCTGGATTTCAATGCCAGTGCCCGCGTCAATAATGTCGCCATGACCACCACTATCGAGGCGGCCGACTGGCTCAACCAGCCCGGGGAAGCCCCGAACGGTTACATGAACTACGAGGACGATGCCCTCAACATCCGCTTCAATTTCCCCGGTGACGACCTCAACAGCGGCCTGATAACAGGTGATACCGAGGCCGTTCTGAAACTGTTCCTCAGGGACATGACCGCCATGGGTATCGACAGCAACCCGGGAACGGTCGCCGACTGGGAAAACGGCGCCTGGAAAAATTACGAGGACAGCAACGGTAATGAGTCCGACCTAGGCGGAACCGATGGCACCATTTCACTGCAACTGACGAACGAGGCCCTGCCGCCGCCGTTCCTGCTGGAACCCGGCATTACTTCAGCCTGGTACGACCAGACGCATTCCGGCGAGGGCTTCCTGCTTGAGATACTGCCCGATAATGCGGCCGTGATGTACTGGTTCACCTACGACAGCGAAGGCGCTCAGGACTGGTACGTCGCCCCCGGTGAAGTGCGCGGCAACCGTATCGTTTTCGCCAAGCTGTACAACGTCTCCGGCGGCGAATTCGGGCCGGGATTCAACCCTGAAAATATCGTCGAAGAAGTCGTCGGTTCGGCCAGCTTCGTATGGACGGGTTGCGATGAGGGCGATATGAGCTACCGGATCGGCACACAGCATGGGCGCATGCAGCTGGCGCGCTTAACACGCTTGATGGGCGTCGATTGCGGCATCCCGCAGATGCCGCCGGTGCGTGAAGAGGCTTTGTTGAGCGGCTCCTGGTACGACGTCAGTCACGCTGGCGAAGGCTACAATGTCGAGGTTTTGATCGACGGTCGGGCAGTCGTGTACTGGTTCAGCTACGATCCGGAAGGCAAGCGGCGCTGGTTCTTCGGTCTCGGTGAAGTCCGCGATGGCAAACTGGTATTCGACGATATGCAGACCTCGAGCGGCGGTATTTTTGGGCCGGATTTCAACCCGCTCACGGTCGACTACGCCCCATGGGGTTCGCTGGAACTGGACCTGACCTGCGAAGGCGGCACCGCTACCTACAGCAGCACCGAGGAAGGCTTCGGCTCCGGTACGCTGAACCTGGTGCGCCTGACCAATATTGATCAACTGCCGTGCCCGTAATCGCCGGCAGTTGACCCCTGCCCTCAAGCGGGCAAACACTTTATAATTGCCGCCACCAAGCAGAATCAAAGGAAACCAACACGTGGGCGACAAAGAAAGTCACAACGAATGTACACACCGCTTCATCGACCTGGCCAATGAAATGAAGAACCAGGGCTACGACCCGCAGCTGATCTCAGCGGCAATGATGTCGGCGTCCGGCATCTACGCTACCTACACCACGGCCGGCAATACCGGCGGCCTGCAGCCTTCGGGCGTCGACAAGGTCGTCATGATGTACCGCCGCAACCTCGAACACATCCAGGAACGCAAGAAAGCGGAATACGAAGGCGAATAGGATTCCAGGTGGTCAGTCGCGGAAAATTTTCGCGCAAACCGCTTCTTTGTTAGGATAAGTAGAAGTACAATTGCACACCGCACAAAACGGGCCCATAGCTCAGCTGGTTAGAGCACTCGACTCATAATCGATTGGTCGTAGGTTCAAGTCCTACTGGGCCCACCATTTTTTCTAGGCCCTTACCGGTCACATGGGTAACACTTTATTCTGGGTACATGGATTACAGTTCTGGAGCAAACAGCTAAGCGCTTGTTGTTACAGGAATTCGAAAGACTTCTCTGACCCTGTCATTCTCGCCGCTCGCCGCTCTGAATACCGGTCCCATAAGCAACCATCTCAACTGCATGCAGAAAACGTCCTGAAATCGCAGTCGTTGTAAATCGCACATTAATCACCCGGTCGATACCGCACAGGTCGGCTTCTTCCTTAAGACGAATCAGGGCCTCGCGGCGACCTCGGTCAACCAGGCGCTCATAATGCCTGATGTTGCCGCCGACCAGTTTTCTGAAAAATATAATCAGGGTTCGAAAATAATCATGCGCAACCACGACCGAGCCGATCAGCAGGGTTGCGGCTTGTGGTTCGCTGAAATGACAAGTTTTGAGGTTGTTAATGGTAATGTCTTTTAGCGGAATTTCGCGCCTGCTCATTGATTGAACATGTCGCTTTTCTAATATGAACGCGACCATCCACCCTGCAAGACCCACACCAAACACTTGCAGGCTATTGCCGATCACTACTTCCCAGATGGTACCGCTGCCAAACACATCGTGAAACCACGCCGGCGCCGTGGCCAGGGTGCGGTTCACTTCATCGATGACTTCTGCGGTAGTGGTCACAGCTCAAATTTCACTGCCGTGCCAAACACCATTAACTCGGCAGCGCCCCCGGTTATGCTGGATGTGGTCATTCGCACATTCACGATGGCGTCTGCTCCAAGGCGTTCTGCTTCGCTTTTCATTCGCGAGATGGCTTCCTCGCGGCCTTCGACCAGTAATTCTGAATAGCCCTTTATCTCGCCGCCGACCAAGCCTTTAAAGAATGCGCCGATGTCCTTACCAAGATGCTTGCCTCTCACAGTGGAGCCCTGTACCAACCCGAGTTCTCGCAGTATGGTTTTGCCTGGTACCTGTTCGATGTTCGTAATGATCAATGTATTGTCTTCCTGAGTAACGGGTTTTAATTCGTCGCAATGACAACTCTAAACCGACGTAAATGGTTGCAAGCTCATGCCACGGCAACCAACAATATAACTCGGCTATGACTGAGTCAACGCAGTCATTGCAGCGTCAGCGAGCGCTTCGGAATTTTTCCGTAGATGAAGAACTGCTCAGCCCGACTCCAGCCGGAACCGTTCCCGCAAGAAGCGCGCAATACCTTCTTCATCGTGGTGCCCGATAACTGCCGTGGCGGCGGCTTTGATGGCATCGTTGGCATTGGCCGGCGCGTAGCTCTCGTCGGCCATTTCGAACATGCTCAGGTCGTTGTCGTTGTCCCCGAAGCAAACGACACGTTCGACACCCAGCAATTCCTTCATCACCTCGATGGCGCCGCCTTTGCTGGCGTCACTGTGATGCACATCCAACCAGCGCCATTGCCGGCCTTCCCAGGCGATCCCCGAATAGGCCACCAGGTGTGGTTCGTCGTTGACATTGTTCAGCACCGCATTGATCGCCTCGCTTGGGCCGATGGCGTTGACGTGGGTGATGGCGGCGTCAGCAGGCAGTTCGTGCAAGGGGCGCGGCGAGATATTGTCCTCGATACCGAGGTTGTGGATCAGCCGTTCCTCGATCGCTGATTGCAACGCTGGATGGTAGACCCTGTTCTCCTGGTCTTCCTCCAGCGTAAAAACGAAGGGTGTCACACCCTGCCCGATACAGGCGTGGACGATGTGGTCGAGTTCATCCGTCGTCAACATGGCGCCGCTTGAAAACTGCCTTTGCTCCGGGTGCCAGATCATGACGCCGTTTTTATAAGCCTGGGGTAGCAGGAACTGATGCCCTTCCAGGATGGCCCGGGCGCCATGCAGCGTACGGCCCGTCGCGACCGTATAGGCAATTTCATGTTCGGCGAGCAACTTCAGGGTTTCACTGGTGTAATCCGAGATGGCGGATTCCTGGTTCAGGAGCGTGCCGTCGAGGTCAAATACAATGAGTTCCACTTCAAATTTCCTTGCTTAACGATAGGCGACCAATGTGACCGCCCCGGCGCACCGGTGTCATCGAATAATGATTTTCAAAGCCTGTCCTCATCAAGGCATCCTGGCATTAACAGTCGAGTACCCCATGCCATCCGGCTCCTTGCCGGCATGCAGCAGTCGCACGATATCGCCACTTGCCAAGTCGATCTCGGTGATGACATCGGCATTGGCATGCGCGACAAACGCGCGCTCGCCAGCGTTATCGACCACCACGCCGATGGGAACCGAGCTGTCACCGAAACGGTCGCCAAACAGACGATCTTCAGAGCCCATGCTGTTGATGTCAAAAGCTACTGTCCGGATCTCGTCAAAACTGGCGGCATCGTAAATCACCAGGTCACCTGCCCTGGCCCGGGTAACCAGCACCTGGCCCTTTGAAGTGGCAGTGGCGCGGATAGGGAAACCCTCCGAGGAGAGAGTTTTCAGCGGCTCTAGCGTATCGCCATCGAGCACAGTGATGGTGTCATCGTCACGGTTGGTCACCCAGATGCGCCCTGCCCCGGCAGATACCGCAAGCCCCTCGGCACCTTTACCTGTCTGGATATTCTCCAGCCGTTTTGTCGATTCGAGATCGATCACGGTTAGCGAAGCCGAGCCCATGTTGGTGGTATAAGCCCGGTTTCTTGCAGGGTCCAGCGCCACCATGTGGGATACATCCTGATCGGTCTTGATGGCCTTGGTCACACTGCCTTGCTGCACATCAACCACGATCAAGGCCTGGTTGCCTTCCACGGTAACAGCGACCGTGCCCTCGTCGATCCACTCGACACCGTGCGGCCGGCTGTACTCGCCCAGGTCGATGTTTTTCACCACGCTTGCGGAGGCGATATCGATCAGGGTAAGGCTATTGCCGGGACTGCCGCGCCGGCCGTAATTGCTGACCAAGGCAGACTGCCCGTCCGGGGAAATACCGACTTCATGCGGACCTTCACCGGTGGGCAAGGTAGCGACCACCGTGCCGCTTTCCAGGTTGATCAGCGAGGTGGTCGCCTCTGCCTTGTTGGCAACCACGAGTGTCGCGGCCCAGGCATTGGGCAACATAAAAACGGCGGTAAAAAGGACTGCCAGTAAAGGATATTTAATCTGTTTCATCGAGGCTCCTGAAAACTTTTTGTGACCCGTGTCTTCATAATAGGGACTGCAACCGCAAGTCCAAGTTTCCTTCTAAATTTCTATTCGCCATATGGATAATCATTTCTGCGCGACAGGGCGGCCATAACCACGCTAAAACTAAGCCCTGACCTTTTCCATAGCGGGGTCATACATCGGCCTGAATGAAACCGTCGCAGGGTAGACCTTGCCGGCAATTTCAACCTCCCATTCACCATCATCAAGCCAGGCTTTGTTGACCACCTCGCCTTCCACCATCGCCAGTCCGACCGCTCCCCTGAGCGTGTGCCCATAAGCGGCAGCGCGGATATCACCAACAGGTACGCCGTTCCTGAGCACGATCTCGGCGTGGTACATTTGCGGTTCCGGGTCTTTCAGCAGCACCTGCACGAGGCGCCTTGCATAAGGGGCCTCGGCTTTCTTCCTGATACAGGCGTCCTTGCCTACAAAGTCGCATTCCTTATCAAGGTTCACGGCAAATCCCAAACCGACTTCGTAAGGGTCGTCCGTATTATCAATATCATGCCCGTAATCGCGGTAACCTTTCTCCAGGCGCAGGCTGGCGAGCGCCTTCAAACCGGCATGGCGCAGGCCGAACTCCTTGCCCTTCTCAACAATCAGGTCGTAGACATGCGTGGCCTGCTCGGCCGGGATATTCAACTCGTAGCCGAGTTCGCCAAGGTAGGTAATCCGCACGCAAATGACACGCGCCAGGCCGATATCAATTTCCTTGACGCCGCGAAACGGAAACGCCTCGTTGGAAAGGTCCGCGGTCGTGAGCGACTGCAGCAACTCCCTGGATCGCGGCCCCTGGATGTTGAGCTGACCATAAGCCGCGGTGACATCCGTGACAAATACGTGCTGGTCTGCACCGATATGCCTTTTCATCCAGGCCTCGGTGTGACGGTGCGCCGTGTCGGTGGCGACCACCATGTATTTCCCGTCATCAAACTTGATGACCGTCAAATCCGCTTCCAACTTACCGTCGTGGTTCAACCACTGGGTATAGGTGATCCTGTCCGGCTCGGCATCCACTTCGTTGGCGGAAAGGTAGTTGAG
>JABDPJ010000137.1 GCA_013042835.1 Lysobacterales bacterium | reverse complement strand
ATGTGGGCGTGACTAAGAATGACGGCGTCAATGGCCCCGGGATCAAAGGGAAATGGATTCCGGTTGCGCGCCTCATCCTTGCGGCCGCCCTGGATCATGCCACAATCCAGCAACAATCGTTGACCGCCAACCGTGATCATGTGGCAGGAACCGGTAACCTCACCGGCGGCGCCGAAGAACTGAAGACGTGCAGCCATAGAAATTCCTTGCTAAACAGTTCCGAACGGAATTGTGAATCAGGAATCGCCTATCGTTTTCCTGACTTTTTCAATCAAATCCAGCGGAAACACGATGGTGGAACTCTTGTCACCGGCGATTTCCGTCAGCGTCTGCAAATATCGCAACTGGATGGCATTGGGCTCGGCGCTCAATGTCTTCGCAGCTTCCATCAACTCGGTCGCCGCCTGTTTCTCACCGGTGGCGTGGATGACTTTGGCCCGCCGCTGACGTTCCGCCTCCGCCTGTGCAGCGATCGCCCGGATCATGCTTTCGTCAAGATCGACGTGCTTGATCTCGACGTTTGAAACCTTGATACCCCAGGCATCGGTCTGGCGGTCCAGGACCGCCTGGATATCCTTGTTGAGGGTATCGCGCTCCGCCAGCATTTCATCCAGTTCATGCTGGCCCAGGACTGAACGCAGGGTGGTCTGCGCCAACTGGCTGACAGCTTCAAGGTATTTCTCCACCTGGATAATTGCCTTGTCCGGCTCGATCACGCGAAAATAAACCACGGCATTGACGTGTACCGAGACGTTGTCCCTGGAAATGACATCCTGGGTGGGTACGTCCATGACGATGACACGCAGATCAACGCGCTCCATCTGTTGGACGATGGGAATGATGACAATCAGTCCCGGCCCCTTGACCTTCCAGAACCGGCCAAGTTGAAACACCACGCCGCGTTCGTATTCGCGCAAAATCTTGATCGCGCTGAACAGGATGCTCAGAAGGACAAAAATAATAATGCCAAAGAAATAATCAAGCATGTCTGTTCTCCTTTTTCATATCAAACCGAGCTCAGCGGCCAGCAGGCCGCACTTGCAGGGTTAACCCGTCTATGCCGGTGACCACTATTTCCTGCCCCGCCTGCAGTGGAGATGTGCTGATGGCATTCCAGCGTTCACTGTGGACAAATACGTTGCCCTGGCGCTCGAAATCCGTCAGCGCCGTGCCCATCGCGCCGATGAGTTCTTCACGGCCGGCAACCATTGGTCTTTGCCTTGCCTTCATGGCAACGCCGATGATCGCCATCAGTCCGAGCGAACTGACCAGCGCCAGTGCGCCTATCAGCGGCCTCGAGACGACAAAACCGGGGACATCGGTGTCGATAAGAATGATTGAACCGATCACCACCGAGATGACGCCACCAATTCCCAGGGCGCCGAAACTCGGCGCCACTGCTTCACCGATCATCAGGATAATCCCGAGTATCAGCAACGCGAACCCGGCGTAGTTGACCGGTAACATCTGGAATGCGTATAGGGCCAGTAGCAGGCAGATGGCCCCGATGACACCCGGTAGCACGGCACCCGGGTTATAACCTTCAAAAATCAGGCCATAGATACCAATTAAAAGCAGCAGGTAGGCGATGGTCGGGCTGGTGATTACAGCGAGGAGTTCACTCTTCCAGTCCGGCTCCAGTTCCTCGACCAGCAAGGATCCGGTCTGCAGCACCAGGTCCCGGCCCTTTACCTTGACGGTCCTGCCATTCACCTGCTCCAGCAGATCGCCGACGTCGTTCGCAATCAGGTCTATCACGCCGATTTCCAGTGCCTTTTCAGCGGTGATGCTGGCGGCCTCGCGCACCGCCAGTTCCGCCCACTCGGCATTGCGCCCGTAGCGGTCGGCAAGGCCACGAATATAAGCCACCGAATCGTTGACGGCTTTGCGGCTCATGGCATCAGCGGGGGATGCAGGGGCTGCGGAATCATCTTCGCCCTCTGCGGGTTCCTCCTGCTCGCCTGACGGTTGACCGCCGATTATGGCTACCGGCGTTGCCGCGCCAACATGGGTGGCGGGACTCATTGCCGCAATATGGCTGGCATAAAGGATGTAAGTCCCCGCACTGGCGGCACGCGCGCCGCCGGGGTTAACAAAGGTTGCCACCGGTACCGGTGAATTGAGGATGGCTTTGACGATATCGCGAGTCGAAGCGTCCAGGCCACCCGGGGTGTCCATGCGGACGATAACCAGTTCGGCGCCCAGCGCGGCCGCCTTTTCCAGGGAACCCGTCACAAATTCGGCTGTTGCCGGGCCAATCGGGCCCTGCACATCCAGCAAAACAGCCTGGCGATCATTGGCTTCGACAGCAGGATCCGGCTGTTGGGGTTGGGAGTTTCGCGGTTCATCGGCGGCAACCGCTAAAGCGGACACGAAAGTGGCCATCAGGAAACAAATCCAGGCCTTTCGAATCAGTTTTGAATCATGTCGCAGCTTACCCACTGCTGACAGCTCCTTCTTGCGCACGGGGCGTAACAAAAGAATTTGTACCACTTTTCATTAGACCAGCCGGAGCGGGTAAATACCATTGAAACACGGCCGTTACGGGCAAAAGATCAACTTTGACTGACATGGATCAATCTTACGCAATCTCAGATGCTGCCAGCGGCAACTATTGCTCGTGCGGAAGGACAACCGTTGCATATGTAGCAGCGGTTTAAGGCAGCCTGAAAGTTTGGTGCAACCAACGGTTGGAAACACCGCACAGATGCATTGTAATTTTAACACATTTATCTGTTTTTCAAAATTTAAATATGTCGTTTTACAGCCATTTGACCGGCAGGTCCAAGACCTCATAACTGGCTGTTTTCCGGCACTGGAATATCGGAATAAATACTGATTTAGATCAGTTAAAGTGCCCACCGTACATGTAAAACTCCACCTAGATTGTATTCATTCAAATGCCATCAATTACGACAGTAAGGATGCCGAAATGAGAGAATATATTTCTTGTCAAAGCGCCGTTTCTTCTGTCCGGGAGTATGCGCACCATGCCAAATATTGAAGAATTCATAGGCGATATTTTTTCTGAAATCGGTGAAGCTCCAGATCTTCTGCTGCAGTACCTTCACGCGATCCAACACGAGTATTCGCATGTCCCCGAGGAAGCCATTCAGCTGTTGTCCGAGCGGTTGAAGACGCCGCCAATGAAAATCAACGCCGTTATCGACTTCTATTCTTTCCTGCACAGAACGGCCCGTGGCGAATATGACATTCGCTTCAGCGATAACATCACCGACCGCATGCTCGGCAACCAGTTGCTGTTCAAAAGCCTGTGCAAAAAACTGGGCGTCGAACCCGATGTTCCGAGAGCGGACGGAAAAGTCACCGTCAGCCTGACTTCCTGCACCGGCATCTGCGACCAGGGACCGGCCATGCTGGTCAATGGGCTGGTGGTATCAAAACTGACCGAAAAACGCATTCACAAGATGGTTGGCCGTATCGAGGCAGGTATCCCGGTAGCAAATTGGCCCAAATCCCTGTTTGTCGTGAAAGACAACATCCGGCGCAAAGACAAGCTGTTGAACGATGACATCATCAAGGGCAGCGCCATCGGTGCGCTGGCCGCGACCGGCGGCGAAGTCATGCTGGAGAGACTCGAGAATTCCGGCCTGCGCGGCCGTGGCGGCGCC
The DNA here is from genome assembly GCA_013042835.1 of Lysobacterales bacterium. Lineage (GTDB taxonomy): Bacteria > Pseudomonadota > Gammaproteobacteria > Xanthomonadales > SZUA-36 > SZUA-36. The sequence goes on along the minus strand of JABDPJ010000137.1, from coordinate 29,291 downwards.
GGTTTCGGCTCGGGCCTGAAATGGCGCCTATGCCGCGAGACGGAAGCAGACAAGCACTACGTTGTCTGCAATGCGGACGAAGGCGAACCGGGCACCTTCAAGGACCGGGTGCTGCTCAACAGCTATGCCGACGAATTGTTTGAGGGCATGACCGTTGCCGCCGGCATCGTCGGTGCGAAAAAGGGCCTGCTGTATCTCCGGCGAGAATACCTGTACATGCGTGAGGCGCTGGAGAAAACCCTGCAGGAACGCCGCGAAGCCAAGCTCCTCGGTAAAAAGATTCTCGGCCACAAGGGCTTTAATTTCGATATCGAGATTCACATGGGTGCGGGCGCCTACATATGCGGTGAGGAATCAGCCTTGATTGAATCGCTGGAAGGCAAGCGCGGCATACCGCGCGACCGTCCGCCCTTCCCGGTCACCTGTGGTTATAAGAACAAGCCCACGGCGCTCAACAACGTCGAAACGTTCGTTGCGGCGGCAAAGATTGCCGTCTTCGGCGCGGACTGGTATCACTCCGTCGGCACCTCGCAATCCAGTGGCACCAAGCTCTTGAGCATCTCCGGCGATTGCGAGCGGCCGGGCATCTACGAATATCCGTTTGGCGTTACAATCAGGCAGATTCTCGTCGATTGTGGTGCCAGCGACACGCAGGCCGTCCAGGTTTCCGGTGCTGCCGGAAGCACGATCCCACCGCAGGAGTTCTACCGCAAGATCGCATTTGAGGACGTCTCCTCCGGCGGTTCGTTCATGATTTTCAACCAGCAGCGCGATCTGCTGAAAATGGTGCTGAACTTCGCCCGGTTTTTCACCCATGAAAGTTGTGGGTTCTGCACCCCATGCCGTGTTGGCGGAAGGCTGCTGAACGACCTGGTTGAGAAAGTCATGGTTGGCTATGCCACCCGCTACGACCTAAAGGAAATGGAACGTATCGGCCAGGTCATGAAGAAGACTGCGCATTGTGGCCTCGGTTCAACCGCACCCAACCCGATACTCGATACGCTGGCGAAGTTCCCGGGTATCTATGCAACACGCCTGCACAACACGAGTCACACACCCGCTTTCGATATGACCAAGGCGCTGGATGTTTCCAGGCTTTTGACCGGGCGTGAAGATGAAGGCGCTTACGTGGAGCGAACAGATGAATACTGAAAATACCTTCAGACTGGACGGCAAGGATATCCCTTTCAAGAAGGGTGACACCATCATGGACGCGGCGCTCAGGGCCGGTGAATATATTCCGCACCTGTGCCATAACCCGGAGTTCAAACCGCACGGCAGCTGTCGCCTGTGCGTCGTGGATGTCAATGGGCGTCACCAGGCTTCCTGCACACTCCCGGCCGAAGCCGGCATGGAAGTGGACAACAGCTCTGATGCAATCAGGCAAAGGCGTGAATTGCTGCTGCAAATGTTGTTCGTTGAAGGCAACCATACCTGCCCTGCCTGCGAGAAGAGCGGTGCCTGCCAACTGCAGGCCGTAGCTTATTACATTGGCATGCTGAGTCCGCATTTGACGCACTTTTTCCCCAAGCGCTCCATCGATGCGTCACACCCGGATATCGTTTTCTACCACAACCGCTGCATCCTGTGCGGCTTGTGTGTGCGTGCCAGCGAACAGGTCGACCGCAAGTCGGTCTTTGCCATATCCGGCCGCGGCATCGACAGCAAACTGGTATTCAATTCACCCGACGGCAAACTCGGCGGAAGCGAGTTGGAGTTTACTGACAAAGCGGTAGAGGTATGTCCGGTCGGCGCCATCATGCCCAAGCACCTCGGTTATGAAACCCCGGTCGGCCAGCGTCTCTACGACACCAAGCCCATCAGCGTTGTCGGTGATGTGGCCGCGCATTCCAAACCGGAAAAACCATTTATAAGTGATAAAAGCCATGAATAAACCACTGGTAAACGAATACGGCAGCAAAGAAAAACTGATCGTGGCCACGGCGCCTTTATGCGGTTGTTTTGGTTGTCACATGTCCCTGCTGGATATCGACGAACGCATCTTGCAACTGGTGGAATTGGTAGAGTTTGACCGCTCACCGATCACCGATATCAAGGACATTGGAAAGTGCGATATTGGCCTGATAGAGGGTGGTGTAGCCAATGTACATAACGTTGAGGATCTGCGCGAATTCCGCAACAACTGCGATATCCTGGTGGCCGTCGGGGCCTGCGCGGTGAACGGTGGCGTGCCGGCGATGCGCAATCAGTTCGATATCAAGGAGTGCCTTGAAGAGGCATATATCCTCGGCATAGGCATTGAGAACCCGCACGTTCCAAATGACGTTGAGATTCCGCTGTTGCTCGATAAGGTCCACCCCATACACGAAGTGGTACGGGTGGATTATTTCCTGCCCGGCTGTCCGCCTTCGGCCGACACCTTCTGGAAATTCCTGACCGACCTCATCAACGGTAACACCATCGACTTTCCTTATTCCCTTATTCATTACGACTAGTCTGCGAGGACTGGCAGCGAGAAAGAAAATGACATCTGCACTGGAAACAGCCGAAAACCCCGAGAGCCTGAAACGCATCGTTATTGAACCATTAACACGGGTCGAAGGGCATGGCAAGGTCACCCTGTTACAGGGCAAGAACCGCAATATCAGGCAGGCCCGTCTGCATATCACGGAGTTCCGCGGGTTTGAAAAATTTATCCAGGGAAGGCCTTACTGGGAACTGCCTGTGCTGGTCCAGAGGTTGTGTGGCATCTGCCCCGTCAGTCATCACCTGGCCGCCGCCAAAGCAACGGATATGATCGTCGGTGCGACCGAACTGACACCGACCGCCGAAAAGATCCGGCGCCTGATGCACTACGGCCAGACACTACAGTCGCATGCGCTGCATTTCTTCCACCTGTGCTCTCCGGACCTGTTATTCGGTTTTGATGATGAAGTCCGCCACCGCAATATCGTTGGGGTCATCGAAGACAGCCCCGAGATCGCCACGCAGGGCGTGATGATGCGTAAGTACGGCCAGGAAATCATCCGCGTGACATCCGGCAAACGGGTGCATGGGACCGGCGCAATACCCGGAGGCATCAACAAAGGACTGAGCAGGGAAGAAGTCGATTACCTGCGCAAGGACATCGCCCAGAACCTTAGCTGGGCGCAAACCGCGGTTGAGTTGGTCAAGAAAGTCTTTTACGAAGAGCTCGACTACCACATGGATTTTGCACGCATCGATACCAGCATGATGAGCATGGTCAACGATGATGGTTCGTTTGAACTCTACCATGGTGGCCTGCGCGCCCGGGATAGTTTGGGTAAAGAGATTTTCGATCACATCGATTACACCAACTACACCGAATACCTGCGTGAGAGCGTCAAGGACTGGAGCTACATGAAGTTCCCGTTCATCAAGGCACGCGGCGAAGAAGAGGGCTGGTACCGGGTTGGCCCGCTGGCCCGCGTCAATAACTGTGATTTCTTCTCCACGCCATTGGCCGAAGCGCAGAGGCAGGAATTCAAGAGCCTGGGCGACGGCCTGCCGGTGCAGTCCACCATGGCGTATCACTGGGCGAGATTAATTGAGACTCTGCACTGTGCAGAAGCTATCGCCGAGCTGTTGGAAGACCCCGACTTGATGGGCAAAGACCTGCGCACCAAGGGCGAGTTGCAATCTGTCGGCACCGGCGTCATCGAAGCGCCGAGAGGCACCCTCTTCCATCACTATGAGATTGATGGCGACGGCATCGTCAGCAAAGCCAGCCTGATCGTTTCGACCACCAACAACAACCAGGCCATGAATGAATCGATCCGCAAAGTGGCCAACCAGTACCTCGACGGCAAGCGGCTGAGTGAAGCACTGCTCAACCAGGTCGAGGTCGCCATCAGGGCTTACGACCCATGCCTGTCTTGCGCCACCCACGCGATCGGCAAAATGCCGATGGAGTTGAACCTGGTAGATGCAGGCGGACAACTAGTTGACCGGCTTGAAAAGCGAACAACAGGTCAGATTGACAGGACCATCTAGGCAACAGATGAACCATGGAGCTGCAGTTGCGCCCGTCCTGGTGCTGACTTACGGCAACCCATCGCGCGGGGACGATGCGCTGGGCACGGCCATGTATGATCTGCTGGAGAAAAATCCGCCACTGAACGTTGACCTGCTGACCGATTTTCAGCTGCAGATCGAACACGCGACGGATCTCAGGGAGCGTGAGTATGTGCTGTTCGTTGATGCCGGGATCAATTGCGAAGAACCTTTCGAATTACAGCGCTTGTCTGCCCGAAAAGATGACAGCTTTACAACCCACGCCATGAGTCCGGCATCCGTACTGTCGGTCTACCAACAAATCTACCGGCGCGAACCACCGCCCGCCTACCTGCTCACCATAAGGGCCTATAAATTCGGGCTGGGGAAAGAAATGAGCAGCGCTGCCGGTGAAAACCTTGCCAGGGCCTATGAATACCTGGTGGAAGAACCGCCCTGGGCAGCTCATGCCTAGTTGAATACATTCAACCTGCAGCAGCGATTTACCCGGTTTCCTCCGCCAATTTACTGCAACTCCCCGAGCCAATTGAATTCCGCGGGCCCCGGTCCGGGCGACGCGGGCAACTCCGGGGGCCAACTGGAATCGGAATTCCGGCGCCGCAGGCGCCCTGCCCGCCTGGTTTATGCTCTACAATGGCTTATGCTCGAAATCAGCAAAAACGTCAGCCTGGCGGACGATGAGATTGAGATTACGGCGATACGCGCGCAGGGTGCGGGTGGCCAGAATGTCAACAAAGTGTCTTCCGCGATCCACCTGCGCTTTGACATTCGGGCGTCGTCCCTTCCCGAGTCTGTCAAACAACGCTTGCGGCAGAAACAGGACCAGCGCATCACGGCCGATGGCGTGGTAATCATCAAGGCGCAAAATTTTCGAACGCAAGAAAAAAATCGCACCGAGGCGCTGTCAAGACTGGTGGAGCTTATTCAATCTGCGCTCCGTGCACCACGCAAAAGGATCCCTACACGGCCCGGCCGGGCTGCCCGAAAACGCCGCATGGACACGAAGAGAAAACGCAGCGAGTTGAAGAAGCTGCGCAGTAAGCCCCTGGAATGAAGTCCGCAATGCCTGGGCCGGTCGGCATACCTCAGATATTCCTGACCCCCGTATGCCCCCTCAACGGTATTTTCGCAAATACATCCACTCCGGCCCGGGATAGCTACCGGAATCTCCGGCGACATAAACCTTGTCCATCGCCTCTACCTGGCAGCGGTCATTGGCTTTGATGAGCCCGCCGGCCGAACGCGGCAAATCCGAATTATCGAACCACAGGTTGCCCGTCATCCCGGGCATGAACATGATCAGGTCTGCTTCGAATTCACCACCCTCGGTTATCACCTTGTTGGCCTCGAAAGCCTTCATCTTGTGACCAAGGTGGGTAACGATATCGCGCCTGGCCATCTCGGCGAGCATGCCCTCCACCGCTTTGGGGTCAAGAGCCGGGTTACATGCCGCTCATTACCGGATTCAAAATCCGGCCCACATTCACCGGGTTCAATTTTACGACCGGCAACTGCAACATGCGATAGCAGTGTTGATAATTTATTCCCGGGTGAGCCTCGACCGGAGGACGGTCATCGGGCACAGCCGGCAACTTGAAACTAAAGGAAAACAGCTTGCCATCATGTTACCCTCACGCGTTGTGATGCGGTGATAAACACCCCCAGGAAACCCGCTGTTGTTGCCGTGAAACGGTACCGATAAAATCGGTCAATGAGGTTCCCTGGCGCACGCAAATCATCATTAACTGGAGAACCCATGAAACCCGACCTGCGACGCAAAGCCCTGACAGCCGTTGTTCTGCTAATCGCTTTTTTTTCAGTCCACGCACACGCCGGGGATGACTTTGTTTTCTGGCCGAATGCAGATTACGACCCGGCCATTCCCACATTTGAAGATGTGCTGGGATACAACCCCGGTGAACGGATCACCTGGCACGGCGACGCCGTCCGCTATTTTGAAGCGCTCGCCAAGGCTGCACCCGAGCGACTTTCAGTCAAACCCTATGCGAGCAGCTGGGAAGGCCGGGAACTCATTTACGCCGTGGTGACATCAGCTGAAAACCTCGCTAACATCGAGGTCATCAAGTCGGGCATGCAACGGCTTGCAGACCCTCGCCGAACCTCACCCGCCGAGGCGCGCGAAATTATCAAAACCCAGCCGGCCGTGACCTGGCTGTCCTACGGTGTTCATGGCAATGAGATATCGTCCACGGAAGCGGCCATGCTCACCGCCTACCACCTGCTGGCCTCTCGTGGCGATGAGCGCGTCGCGAACATCATGCGTGATACGGTGGTGGTCATCGACCCGATGCAGAATCCCGACGGGCGTGACCGCTTCATTCACCACTTTGAAACTGCCGAAGGCTTGCTGCCCGATGCTGACAGGATTTCCGCTGAGCACGATGAACCCTGGCCAGGCGGCCGCACCAACCATTACCTTTTCGACCTGAATCGCGACTGGTTCATGATGACCCAACCGGAAACCCGGGGACGCGTCAGGATTCTGCGTGAGTGGTTTCCCGTGGCTTTCGTGGACGCCCACGAGATGGGCTCCGACAGCACTTATTATTTCGCGCCCGAGGCCGTTCCATACAACCCCCACCTGGCAGCTGACCAACGCGCAAGCCTCGCGTTGTTCGGTAAAAACAACGCCCGCTGGTTTGATACATTCGGCCTGGACTATTACACGCGGGAGGTATTTGACGCGTTTTACCCGGGCTACGGCGCCAGCTGGCCATCCTACTTCGGCAGCATCGCAATGACATATGAGCAGGCGTCGGCACGGGGACTCGTGGTGCGCCAGTACGACGGCAATGAACTGACCTTTGCCTACACCATTCGCAACCACTTCGTCACTTCGCTGGCGACAGCGGAGACCACCGCTGCGAACCGGGAAAAGTTTCTTGGCGAATTCTATAATTACCAGGAAAGCGCCATTGAAGAAGGGAAAAGTGAAAACGTCCGTGCCTACATACTACCCACCCAGGCAGACCAGGCAGGCGCTGCCAAACTGGCTGGTCTGTTGACAGTCCAGGGAGTCGAAGTGGGACGTGCCGGCAGCTCATTCACCGCCTGTGGCAATTCCTATCCGGCCGGCAGCTATGTCATCGACCTGGCGCAGCCAGCCAAGCGCTTTATCCGCACACTGATGGATGCCGATGTGCCAATGGATGATGATTTTATCGCCGAACAGGAGCGCCGGCGCGCCAAAAACATGCGTGACCAGATTTACGATGTCACCGGGTGGTCGCTGCCAAAGATGATGAACATCCGCGCCGACCGCTGCAACCGGACGGTTAAAGTTGAATCCACCCCGGTGGGACCGGACCTGGCACAGGCAGGAAGCGTTTCGGAAGGCGCCGGTTCGGTCGCCTACCTCGTTCCGTGGGGAACCGCGCCGGCCGTTCGCTTCTTGAGTCATGCTTTGCGACAGGGTCTCGACACCAAGAGTTCAGACAAGGCTTTCACCCATGCGGGCCAGCGCTACCCCGCCGGAACGCTAATCATCGATACCGCGGACAATCCTGGCGACCTGCGGGATATCGTCACTGAAATTTCTACGATGACCGGAGCCAACGTGGTATCCGTCGACAATAGCTGGGTCAGCGATGGGCCAAATTTCGGTAGTGAAAACGTGGTCAGGTTCAACCCGCCTAAAGTGGCCATTGCCTGGGATGAGCCAACCTCTTCATACAGCGCCGGTAACACCCGTTTTGTCATCGAACGGCAATTCGATTACCCCGTAACGGCTATCCGCGGCGACCGTCTTGGACGCGTGGACCTGAGTCGCTACCAGGTTCTGATTCTGCCTGCTACCGGGTGGGGGCCCGGCTATGCCGACGTGCTGGGCAAGAAAGGAGCGGAAAACCTGAAGGACTGGGTCAGTAAAGGCGGAGTCCTGATCGCCATCGGCAACGCCAATCGCTACCTTACCGATCCTGACATCGACCTGCTTTCCATTCGCAGGGAGAATGCCGTGATTGAAGCGGATAACAACAGTGAGTCTCCCGCTGGGAACGGCAAGAAGAACAGCGACAAGCCACAGGACGCTACTGTCGAGGGTCAATACCTGACCAGCGCTGAGGACTATGAGCAGGCTATAACTCCAGTGAAAGACAACCCTGATTCTGTCGCCGGCGTGCTGGCCCAGGCCAGTGTCGACCCGGACCACTGGCTCGGTGCGGGTGTCGCCCCTCGACTAAACGTGCTGGTCAGGGGTTCAGATATTTACACGCCCATCAAAATGGATAAGGGCGTCAATGTCGCGGTATTCAGCGCGGCAGATGAACTTCTCAACAGCGGCTACATCTGGGAACAAAATCGCAAGCAACTGGCTTTTAAGCCTTTCGTCGTCGCTCAGCGAAGTGGCCGGGGTTACGTGATCGGGTTTACCCAGGACCCCAATGTGAGGGCTTATCTTGACGGCCTGAACACCATTTTCATGAATGCGATCATGCGCGGATCGGCCCACGCGCGCCCGGTGCGCTGAATGTCCGGAGTGGACACCATGGCAGCATTTTAGGTTAACCGATGCCGGTCAAGAAACTCGCACTGGCCCTGTTCATTGCAGCCGTGGTCCTGCTCTATTTTATCGGTGGAGGTGAAAAATACCTGAGTATTCAGCTGTACCAGGACCTTTTCGAACACTCACCGCTGGCAACCCTGGGAGTGTTCTTTGTGGTCTTCCTCGTCGCGACGGCTTGCTCCCTGCCCGTCACCGGTGCCCTGTCGCTGGCCAGTGGCATCGTTTTTGGTGCGCTGACCGGCCTTGTCGTCTCGCTGCTTGCCTCGACGCTGGGCGGAACAGTTGCACTGCTCAGCACCCGCTACCTGCTGCGCGATTTAATCAAAAGGCGATTCACGGGGCAGCTTGCCGTGGTTAACAAAGGCCTTGAAAACGAGGGCGCGTTTTTCCTGTTTGGCCTGAGAATGATTCCGGTGATTCCGTTCTGGCTACTCAACCTTGTCATCGGCCTTACAAGCATGCGGGTATCCGTATTCATGCTGGCGACCCTGACCGGCATGGTGCCCGTGGTCTTTATCCTGGCCTATACCGGCAGCGAACTGGGGGATATAGACAGGTTCAGTGTTTCAGCTATTTTTACTCCCGGCCTGATCCTTGCCCTGACCCTGCTCGCCACTTTTCCATTTATAGCAAGATTCCTGGTGAAACAGGCAAGACGCTACATCAACAGGGAGTGAAGCAAACCCGGGTCAACCGGGCCGGCCCGCTTACGCTGACAAAGCTGCTTCCAGCTTGCGCAGATCTTCAATGAGCTTTGCGGCGAGTTCGCCAGCAAGCTCCATATTCTCGGAATCCCCCGCCTGCTCCAATTCCCGCGACCGTGCTGACAGGCTCGATACCTCGAGTATGTTGCTTATACCCCGCATCCGGTGTCCGATGTTGCGAAGTTTGATCACGTCTTCACTGGCAACAGCCTGTTGCAATTCATCGACAACCCCAGGTACCTCCGCCAAAAATTTTTCAATAATTGAACCCAGGAAGTCATCGTCGAGACCCGAACCTGCGTCCGAATCATCCTGCTGCGCAGTTGGCAGTACCGGTTTGGGCTGCCCCAGGGCCTGTGCTACAACGGTAATCAACTTGTCCGGGGTTACCGGTTTGCTCAACAGGTGATCCATACCCGCATTCAGACAGCGGGTGCGTTCATCTTTTGCTTCAAGCCCGGTGAGCGCGATGACCGGAACCTTTGAATTGATCAAGTCGGACCCTGAGTTTCTTATGATGTGGGTGGCTTCAAACCCATCCATATTCGGCATCAGGCAATCCATCAGCACCAGGTCATAGTCCTTTAATTCTAACGCCTCAACTGCTTCCCGGCCGTCCTTCGCAGAATCCGTCCTGTAACCCGCGCTCTCGAGTATATTGGTGGTAACCATTTGCGCGATGGGATCATCATCAGCCACCAGGATAAAGGTTTCGGTCAGGTCTTTGGCATCGCTGGATATCGTCACTGGAGTTTCCTGTAAATGATCGTGGGCCATCTGAAATTGAAAAAATCAAGGGCCCGGAGCCTCTAATTTAGCAGGCCTGCCTGGCGCTCACCAGCCTCGATAATTAATAGTGCAGAAATTGGCACAAAATGGCATAGTGTATTTTGATTTGGGGAATACAGGGATTGTACATGATGCGAACCCGCATCTTTCTTGCTGATGATCACTCGTTGCTGCTGGAAGCCTTCAGCAACCTGCTCGAGCCAAAGTATGAAGTGGTTGGTACCGCGACTGACGGTCGCCTGATGCTGACCCAGGTGTCAAAATTAATGCCCGACGTAGTGCTCATGGACATTGCCATGCCCAATCTGAATGGCTTCGAGGCCGGCGAGAAACTTAAGAAGAGGCTACCTGACATCAAGCTCATATTTCTGACCGTGAACGAAGATCCGGAAATGGTAAAAGAGGCCCTCAGGATCGGTGCCGACGGTTATCTCCTGAAGAGTTCGGCATCTGCCGAACTGTTTCAGGCCATTGAAGCGGTGCTGGGTTCCAGGCACTACGTTTCGCCCAAGATCGATCAGAGCCTGACGGACGCCTTCGTCCGAGACCCCTCCACCCAGAAAGTTCATGGCAGCCTGACACTTCGCCAGCGCGAGGTCCTGCAGCTACTGGCCGAAGGCAAAACCATGAAGGAGGTGGCGGCCGACTTGAACATAACGCCCAGGACCGTGGCTTTTCATAAATACCAGATCATGGAAGACCTCAACATCAAGAACAATTCAGAGTTGATCCAGTACGCAATCAAGCACGGTTTTTTATCCTGATCAGCGCCAACAGTTCCAGGACTGAAACCGGTCCGGATAGCACTTGGCAACCCGACACGTGAACGCCCGGCAACGATACTGTCACTTTTCACAGCATGCGCCGGGCGGTATCTGTGTAACAATCATGACCGCATCTTGCAATTACTCATTAATTTAATGAGGCGTTGAAAATGCCCGGAACCAACCGCGTTAAGCTGCAACTATCCCCCCCCCAGTTTGTAGTTGCATGTTGGTTCCGGTTTTGTAACCGGCCCCGGAGAATCCTCTCAACGCACGGACCTAAGGTGTCCAGGTGATGGTTCCTGCTCAATACCAGTCGTGGTCTGATCCTGTAACCTGGTGCCAGGAACGTTTTGATGACCCGAACTCCCCTGCTTTTCAAATCCCAGGGCAACTGTGTCTGATGTGCATCAGCCGTGGCAGCCTGGCTACGGTAGAAAATTACAGAATTTAACTGATATTCAGAGATTTATGATTCGGATCATATCCGTGCCACCACTCAGCTGGGTGTGTCCGGCGGTTACGATCACAGCATCTCCAGGTTGTGCATAGCCAAGTTTTTGAACGCATTCCGTTGCAAATTCAATTTTCGCCCGGTCACCCGGCTCACCGGTATACAGGACCGCCGTAACACCCCAGTTCATCGCGAGCCGGCGCGCCACGCTCTCCGTGCTGGTGATGGTCAGAATAGGACACTCGGGGCGGTGCTTGGAAATCAGCCTGGAGGTGAATCCGGTTTCGCTCAGGCTGATAATGGCCGCTGCGCCAAGGTCTTTTGCCATGCCCGTCGCTGCGCCGCTGATAGCTTCTGTCACCACATTGGTGGAATGAAACGGTATTTTCTGCAGAAAGCCAAACTCATTCAGACAGGATTCCGTCGTCAGCGCCAGTGAGTGCATGGCTCTCACCGCCTCCACCGGATACTTGCCAGCCGCGGTTTCACCGGAGAGCATGATGGCGGAGCTGCCGTCAAGGATCGCGTTGGCCACGTCACTGGCCTCAGCCCGCGTCGGCCTCGGGTTGCGCTCCATGGACGCCAGCATCTGGGTCGCCGTAATGACCGGCTTGCCGGCCATGACGGTGTTGCGGATCATTTTTTTCTGGGTTCCGGGCACTTCGCCAAATGGCAGTTCAACCCCGAGGTCCCCCCGGGCCACCATCATGCCGTCCGCGGCTGCGATGATGTCTTCCATGTTGTCAACGCCGGTCTTGTTTTCTATCTTGGCGATGATCGGCGTATCGATTTTCAATTCCGCCAGGATCTCACGCATGCGTTGAATGTCTTCACCGCTCTGGATGAACGATGCGGCGATGTAATCGACGTCATTGGCAGCGGCGAATTCAACTTCCCGGACAAAATCCGCGCGTATTTCCGGACCCACAGCGGTCATCGAGAGCGCGATTCCAGGCAGGTTAACGCCCTTGGTTTTACCCAGTATGCCGCCATGGACGACCCGGCAACTGATGTCACTGGCGCTACTGGATACCACCCTGAGTTCAATGGCGCCATCATCGAGCAGGATGACATCGCCGGCGGAAACTTCGGCAGGCAGACCCGCGTAGGAGACCGATACGCCGGTTTCGTCACCGGGACGGCCATCGGTCCAGAGGCTGAAGTCCATGCCACGATTGAGATCGACATAGCTGCTTATGAGTGAACCGGTACGAATTTCTATGCCACGTGTATCGATCATTATAGCCACGCGGTTACCGGTTCGGTCCGCCGCTTCCCGGATTCGCTGCACTCGCGCAGCATGCTCTGCAAAGTTGCCGTGGGAAAGGTTTAGCCGAGCCACGTTCATGCCGCTTTCGATCATCCGGGTCAGGGTCGGCACATCATCGCAGGCAGGCCCCACGGTGGCTATGATCTTGGTCTTACGGAACGGGGTTGGAGAATTCACGACAGCCACCTTCAGGACTCAGGTGTGAGACTGGGTTGCTTTTCAATATCGACGTCAATATTCAAATATTTCACCACCAACACAACGGTGTTCGACGCCATCATTGCCTTATGCATGCAACGGTTGATAGCCCCGGTCACCGCTTCGAAATCACCCCGCAGTTGGGTAGTCAGCTGGTTGCTGACGATCTCGATACCCTCCTGCACCTGCAAACCCCTGATGAATTCAATGATATCGGGCACTGGCCCGTGCTTTAGCGGATAGAGACTCAAGTCTGCGACGATCTTCATGGCTGATTGTTCCTTGCACTCATGCAAATAGTTGAAACATATTGTATGGTGACGGCGTTTATTTAGACAGTTAAACCGGATCAATCAAGCCTTGAGGCCCTGTTCATGCCCGACAAGAAAGATAAGCATCGTTTTGACACCCTCGCCGTTAGGGCTGGCCAGGTCCGGACGCCCGAAGGGGAAAATGCCGAGCCCATATTTACCACGTCAAGCTACGTGTTTGAATCAGCCGCCGAGGCAGCCGCGCGCTTTTCGGGTGATCTGCCGGGAAACATCTACTCACGCTTCACCAACCCGACGGTGAGAACATTTGAACAGCGCCTTGCCGCGCTTGAGGGCGCGGAGTCCTGCGTGGCAACGGCTTCCGGGATGTCGGCCATACTCTCGTTGTGCCTTGCGCTGCTGAAAAGCGGTGATCATATCGTTTCCTCCCGCAGTATTTTCGGATCCACGACCATGCTGTTCACCAATTTCCTTGAAAAGTTGGGCATTGTGACCAGCTTCGTCGACCTGACCGAGATCGATGAATGGGCCGCCGCGATTCGCCCGGAAACCAGGCTGCTCTTCATGGAAACGCCGTCCAACCCGCTGACAGAACTGGCAGACATTCGGCAGTTGGCGGATCTCGCGCAGCAGCATTCAATCCTGCTGGCGGTGGATAACTGTTTCTGTACCCCTGCCCTGCAACGTCCGATTACGCTCGGTGCGGATATCGTCATCCATTCAGCCACCAAGTTCCTGGATGGCCAGGGCCGTTGCGTTGGCGGAGCGGTCGTGGGCGGCAAGGATGTTGTCGGTGAGCAGGTTTATGGCTTCCTCAGAACTGCCGGCCCGGCAATGAGCCCATTCAATGCATGGGTCTTCCTGAAGGGCCTTGAGACACTGAATCTGCGCATGCATGCACACAGTGAGAATACCCTGGCACTGGCCCGCTGGCTTGAGGCGCAGACAGCCGTCAAGCGTGTTTATTACCCCGGTCTCGAAAGCCACGCCCAGCACCAGCTGGCAAAAAAGCAGCAAACGGGCTTTGGCGGTTTGTTGTCATTTGAACTCCACGGCGGCAGGGAAGCAGCCTGGAAAATGGTGGATGCCACCCGGGTCATTTCAATCACAGCCAACCTGGGTGACGCGAAATCCACCATTACTCACCCGGCGACCACTACCCACGGCCGTCTGACGAAGGAACAGTTACAGCAGGCAGGCATCACTGACGGCCTGGTGCGTATAGCGGTCGGACTGGAAGATATCGAAGACATCAAGAACGACCTTCTGCCCGGCCTGGCTTAGACAGCATCGTCGAGACGTCACTATCCTGGGGCTGAAAAATTGCCGGCAATGCGGATTTCCGTTCGCCTGAAACCGGTCAGTTGTCAGTGGATTCGAGGCGATTGAAGGTCTCGCCGAATAATTCAAATGAACCTGCAGTCCCGTCCGGGTCAACATTGAAGCTCAGAAATTCCCGCATTTCCCACGCCTTGAATTCCACCAGGAACGTATTGACATGCCAGTGAGACATCTCGAAATCAACCAGGCTGGTTTTAAGCGTCATGTCCCGGCCGGTGAGCTCAATCACGACATCACCGATGACATCATTCTGGTAAGTGCCGGCAAAATCGGTCAGCGGCAGGCTCGGTTTCGTGCCCTGCAGGCGATCCTGTTCCATTTCCCGCCACTTTCCGGCCGCTTCATCCGCCTGCCTGGCGTATAAGTCGAATATCTCCTGGTTCCAGTCCCGCCTGGCCTCACCGCTGCTGTCGTCCATCACTTCCCACAACAGGGCATGACGCATTTCCGCATGGTCCCGGTTGCCCAGCACGACTATCGCTTTGCCAGCGGCCCGGTCCAGCCCGATAATTGCAACCAGGCCGGACAGGCTGCCGGTATGAAAATCAATCTTTTTACCCTGGAAGTCCTGCTGAAACCACGCCAGCCCATAGCTCCTCCAGTTGGGTTGTGTGAGTTCAACCGTCGGGTAGAAGTCCCCCGCGCTGGCCAGTTGGTGCGGCTCAAACATTTCTTGCATGGCTGTTTCGGAAATAAGCCGTTCGGTGTTTGAGGTCACACCGCCGCGAAGCAGGAACTGGGCCCAAAGGCTCATGTCATGGATTGAGGACCAGACTGACCCCGCCGCGTCCGCGTAGTCAGCGGAAAAATCCCAGGCGGATACGGTTAACTGTCCGTCACGGTAGAAATGAGGTGTCACATGCACCTGTTCGGCACCTATCTCAGCCCGCGTTCCATAGGTTTCCAGCATGCCGATGGGCCGCCACAGGCGTTCAGTCAGAAAGTGGTGCCAACGCTGGCCGCTGAGCCGTTCGAGCAGCAACCCTGCAATCTCGAACATGGTGTTCTGATAGATAAGGCGGGTCCGGACGGGGGCCGCTGGCTCTACCACCTGCAATCGCCGGATCTGTTCATCCAGCGGCATGGCCTGGAAAAACGACCAGTAGTCGGTCGAAGGCAAGCCGGTACGGTGCGCCAGCAAATCGCGTACATTCAACTGCTCCGTCAGCAGCGGATTGGCAAAGTGCAACTCGGGGATATGTTTGCTGACCGGGTCATCGAGTGACAGCTTGCCCTCATCCACCAACATCAGGATGCCGGCGGTGACCATGGCCTTTGTCGTAGAGGCAATTGCAAACAGTGTGTGCTCATCCACTGCCTGACCATCCGCTGCGGTCCGGCCAAACCCCCTTTGAAACAGGATGTCATCCTGCGTGACAACCGCCACCGACATGCCGGGTACGTGCCAAAGCGCCATGCCCCGCTCGGTAAAGTCCGCCAGGGCATCGCCGTCAAAGTCCGCAACGGCCGGCCCCGGAAAACTCGCAAGAAAGATAAAAAGAAACACTACGCATAGATTATTCATTATTTTATTCAGATGCTTATTGATTATATTTAATGTATTTTATTGGATTAAAACCATCCAACGGCTTTCATTGAATAGCTCTCAGCACGCCGTTTTAGGTGCGTCGGGGTAGCGTAAATCACCCGCGTGCTTTCAGTACTCTTCGAGCCTGGCGGCCAGCTTGGCCCAGTCAGGACCGAGAACCTTTTCAGCCATTGGATAAAGCACGTCTTCTTCAGTGGCATTATGTTGCTGCAATAACATCAGCAATGTGTCACCGGCACCCAGCGCATCTCGTGCTTGGCCAGCATCCACAGCCTTACCGATCTTTCCGAGCAGTCGGATGATCTGCTGATGCTCCATTCTCAGTGGCGCAGTCGGACCGTCTCCCGCAGCGGAGGCGGCCTCATAGGCAGGAAACATGACCTCTTCCTCCATTGCGATGTGTCTTCTGAGGCTGGCCTCAAATTTTGTCCAGGCGGGACGCGCGCTTTCGATATCTTCTGTATCGAGGAGTTCCTCAACATCGACCCAACGGGCGTCACAATCACGGTGGTCCTGCTCGAAGAAAGCTGCCAGGCCGGACTTTAGATCGATACTTGACATTGAAACCTCCTGCAATCACCCGAAACCATTCCGGTCCGCGCTGTTAAGTGAATATCTGACACCCGCTAAGAGCAATATACTACAATAGCCATTGCGCCAAATTTACCGTCCAGACGCCACCTGTCAACAAGGCAATTGAACCGTTGAACTGGTAGCAGACGCCACGTTATCATGGCACCCGAAAATTTATCACTTAAATAGGTACTTTTATGTCCACGACTTTTGAAGCTGTTGCGGAGATCATCTCTGACACCAGCGACATCCCCCTTGAGGAAATCACGCCGGAAAAGAACGCCTTTACGGATCTCGGCATAGACAGCCTCGACTTCCTCGATATTGCTTTCGCCATTGACAAACATTTCGGCATCAAGATTCCGCTGGAACAGTGGACTGAGGAACTGAACGAGAACAAGGCGGACGTCGATGATTATTTTATCCTCGGCAAGCTTTGTGACCGGATCGACGAACTCATAGCTGCCAAAGACGCCTGAAACCCGGTTTCTCATGCTGCTAGAATATTTCCAGATGATCGACGCTGTCGAGTCACTTGATACCGCTAAGGGCAGCATCGTGGCGCGGGCGGATGTTCCGAGAGAAAGCACGGTATTCGAGGGGCACTTCCCCGGCTCACCGCTGGTGCCGGGGGTACTGTTGATAGAAACGATGGCGCAGGCCTCTGGATTCATGCTTTTAGCCCGGCTCAGTTTTGAAAAAATGCCGTTTCTGGCTAACGTTACCAGCGCAAAAATGCGTACCTTTGTCGAGCCCGACGAAGTCTTGCGGGTGGAAGCGGAACTGGAACATGACGGTTCCGGTTTTGCAGCGACTAAAGCCCGTATCTTCCGCGATGGAAAGAAAATCTGTGACAGCAAATTGATGTTCCGGATCATGCCGTTTCCAAATGATACTTTGAAAAACAACATGCTCGACCGGTATGGCGAGATAAGCCGTGCCTCGGCTGGGTGACAGAATGAATACTAAGCAATCAGAAGTCTGGATCACGGGGATCGGACTGGTCAGTTCCCTGGGTGAAGGCCTTGACGATCACTGGTCGCAACTGGCCACCGGCAATACGCCTGCAGCATCGGTCGACACCGAAGACCAGGCCCCCTACCCGGTCCATCCCATCATCGATTTTGACATTGCGGCGCAAATTCCCAAGCGTAGCGACCAGCGGCAGATGGGCAAATGGCAGCACCTGGGCACATATGCGGCGGGATTGGCACTCGACGATGCCGGTATCTCACACAACCCGGACCTGCTGGCTGCGACCAATATGATTGTCGCTGCCGGTGGTGGGGAGCGCGACCTGGAAGTCGATGCAGACATCATGGAGAAAATCGCAGGTGTGGAAGATTTCGGGCCAATACTCAACGAAGCGCTCAACAGTGAATTGCGCCCCACGCTGTTCCTGGCACAGCTTTCCAACCTGATGGCCGGAAATATATCCATCGTGCACGGCGTGACCGATTCGTCCCGTACTTTCATGGGTGAGGAGTCGGCCGGTGTCACGGCACTGGAAACAGCCGTAGCCCAGATACGTCATGGTCAGGGCGATCTTTTCCTGGTCGGGGGCGCCTATATCGCCGAGCGCGCCGACATGACCATGCTGATGGAGTTTGGCCATACGCTGTGGCAGGGCGAACATGAATCGGTCTGGAATCGCGAAAGCACTGATGGGGGTATGATCATGGGCAGCGCCGGTGCGTTCCTGATCCTTGAATCGCGCCAGCATGCCGAATCCCGGGGCGTGAAACCCTATGCCAAAGTCGATGGGATAGTCTCAGACAGGTGTACCAGGCAACCCGGCGCCGCCAGAAAAAATGCAGATAAGCTGTTCGGACAGCTGAGCAATGAAATCCCCGTGGGACCCTTGCCCGTGTTGTCGGGCTGTTGCGGCGTGCAGCCACAATTAAGCGAAGAATACGAATTTCTCAAAAGCCTCAACGAGCATGGCATCGATGCGGCTGTCCGCGGCGTTACAACGATCTTCGGTAACACCCTTGAAGCTCAACTCCCGGTCAGCTTTGCGCTCGCTTCTTTGGCCATCTCCCGGGGTAAGTTCCTTGACCCGTTTGACGAGTCCGGCTTTGAAAAAGAATTTACCGATATTCCTGAGCACGTGTTGCTGAGCACATGGGGGCACTGGCGCGGTGAGTGCCTGGCCCTTATCGGCAAGCCCGATGTGCCATTGCGTGGAGGTGAATGATATGAGCCAAGCTGTAAGAGATCACCGGGGCCGCCCGATCGTCGTGGTAACCGGTATCGGCATCGTGACCTCACTGGGACAGGGTAAAGAGGATAACTGGCGTAACCTGTTGGCCGGCGTATCCGGTATACGCAGAATCACCCGTTTCCCGACCGAAGGGCTGCGCACACAGATTGCCGGCATCGTCGATTGGAACAGCGATGAGCGCTACTGTGCGCCCCGGCACTCGATCAATCTCGCGCAACAGTCTGCCACCGAGGCCATTGAACAGGCGTCAATCGGCTCCCGGGGTTCATTTCCCGGGCCCCTGTTCGTCGCAAATTCCCCGGCTGAGACCAACTGGGATCAACGCATGACCGTATACGGCGATGAAGCCGGCAAGGGCCTCAGGGGTTACGAGCGCCTGGTTAAAAACGCGGCAGCGGGCGATTATTTGCGCTATTTCCGGCTTTTCCAGTTCGCCAGCATCGCGGATACGCTCGCTGATGAGTTCGGTACGCGAGGTCAACCAATTTCACTGACAACCGCTTGCGCGTCGGGCGCAACCTCCGTACAACTCGGCGCCGAAGCCATTCGCCGTGGAGAAACCGATGCCGCGCTTTGCATCGGCACGGATGGCGAGATTTGTGAGGAAATGGTGGTTCGCTTTAACCTCCTGTCGGCACTCTCAACACAAAATGACGACCCGCAAGGGGCCTCAAAACCATTTTCGAAAGGCCGTGATGGCTTCGTTATGGCCGAAGGATCAGCCACGCTGGTACTGGAGTCTTACGAGGCAGCCAGGGCAAGAGGTGCAAAAATACTGGGGGTCGTGCGCAGCGCCGGTGAGCGCGCCGACACATTTCACCGCACGCGCTCCAAGCCTGACGGCTCCGCCATTATCGATTGCATTACCCGCGCGATGGCCGATGCAGGTATGACACCCGGGGATATCGACTATATCAATGCCCACGGCACGAGTACGCCGGAAAACGACAAGATGGAATACCTGGCGCTGTCCGCGGCACTCGGCGACGAGTTGGCCAACACGCCCATCAGTTCCAATAAGTCCATGATCGGGCATACCCTGAGCGCAGCCGGCGCTATCGAAGCCGCAATCTCGTTATTGACCATCCAGGCAGGCGTTATGCCGCCCACCATCAATTGTAACGAGCAGGACCCGAATATCCCGATGGATGTGGTGCCGAATGAAAGCCGCGTGCAAAGCGTCAATACGGTCATGTCCAATTCATTTGGTTTTGGCGGCCAGAACGTCTGCCTGATATTTTCGGCTGAACCCGCCTAGGAGCCTTGCACGTGAACAACCAGGCCAGTGGGAAAACAGTTTTCGTTGCAGGCGGAGCCAAGGGTATTGGCAAGGGCATCGTCACCGCGCTCGCCGAGGAAGGTTACGACGTGACGTTTTCGTACCGCGGTTCGGCCGATGAAGCGGCGCAACTGTGCGCAGACCTGCAGGCCGGTTACCCGTCACAATCCATCACCAGCCACCAGGTTGATCTGTCAGAGCGCGAACAGGTGGATGAATTTGCCCGGCTGATCGGTGAGTCAGAGTCGCTGTACGGCCTCGTCTACAATGCCGGCGGATCTTACGACACCTTGGCGGTGCTTGCTGACCAGGACAAAGCCGAAGCGCTTTTCCAACTCAATTTCTGGGCAATGACACGGCTGGCCGGTGCTGCCGCGCGGCCATTGATGCGCGCCAGGGGCGGCCGTATCGTTGCGATCGGTTCGGTGACATCCCAACTCGCGGTTTCCGGCAACGCAATTTATTCCGCCAGCAAGGGCGCCATGCTGAGTTATATCAGAACGCTGGCGGTGGAAATGGCGCGTAAAGGCGTAACCGCCAACTATATTGCGCCGGGTTACGTCGATACCGACCTGCTGGCGCCTTACGCATCCTACCGGGAAAAACTTGAGAAACAGATTCCGCTGAGGCGTTTTGCCCGGCCGGAAGAAGTCGGCGCCGTGACGCGCTTCCTGTTTTCACCCCTGGCGGGCTACATCACCGGCAGCATCATTCCGATCGACGGCGGACTGACGGCCGGATTGCTGATACAGCGCTGACAACCCTTCTTAGACCTGGCGGTGAACTGACCATGCGAGCATTACGAAATTTCGGAGAACGTGACCTGAGGATTACCGAGGTGGACGCCCCTCCCCCTCCGGGTGATGATGAAATACAGGTCCGGATTTGCGCGGTCGCGCTCAATCATATCGATGTATGGGGCTGGCGCGGCATGGCTTTTGCCAAGCGCGAACTGCCCATAACCGTCGGCGCGGAAGCATCCGGCGAAATCGTTGCGGTCGGCAAAAACGTCAAAGATTTGCATGTCGGCCAGGTCGGCGCGCTTTATGGGGCCAACACCTGCGGCACCTGCAAGCCCTGTATTGAGGGCCGTGACAACCTGTGTGAAAACGTCAACGGCGTCTTCGGATTTCATATCGACGGTTTCGCCCAGGAAATGATGAATTTTCCAGCCCGCCTTTTCGTAACAGCGCCGCAGGACCTCGACCCGGTTGCCGCAGCACTCACACCGATAACCTTCGGCACGGTTGAACACATGCTGTTCGATAACGCGAAACTCCAGCACGGCGAGAGTATCCTCGTCCAGGCCGGTGGCAGCGGTATCGGCACTGCCGCTATCCAACTTGCCAAAGCCATCGATTGCACGGTCTATACCACGGTGGGCAATGATGAAAAGGCCCAACAGGCGCTGGACCTCGGCGCCGATCACGCCATCAACTACAACACCGACCGTTTCGAAGGCCGCCTGCGTAAACTGACCAAAAAGCAGGGTGTGGACGTGGTCTTTGAACACGTTGGCGTCGATACCTTTGAGGGCAGCATGTTTTCACTGAAAATCGGCGGACGGCTGGTCACCTGTGGTTCAACCACGGGTATCAAAGCTGAAATCAACCTGTTCCAGCTGTTTCAACGGCAGTTGCGCCTGATCGGTAGTTTCGGCTGCACCATGCGCAACATCCACAACGCACTTGAAAAACTCGCCAATGGAACCGTCAAGCCGGTGATCGACCTGGAAATTCCCATGGAAAAGATCGGTGAAGGGCTCGAAAGGCTCGAAAACCGCCAGGTATTCGGCAAAATTATCGTTACGCTTTGACCATGATTGTACTCTGGCAGGCACCCGCAAATCCGGGGTCACCTGAATGAAATTGCCGCTGCGTTACCGGTTCCTGCAATTCATCCTGGCGGTTCGCGACTGGTTTTCCGCCCAGTTTGTTTTCCTGTCCCTGAAAATGCTGCGGCTTATTCCGATGGAGCGTGCGGCCAGGCTGTTCGAGCGTTTTGCTCGCTGGTTGGGGCCTAAAATCTGGCGTCACAGGATCGTCATGGACAACCTGGCGCTTGCCTTTCCCGAGAAGAGCCTCGAGGAGCGCCAGCAACTCGCCAGCGAAAACTGGGCGCAAATGGCCAGATCGTTGACTGAGTATGTCTACGCCGATGAAATTTTCGACCTGGCGGGAGACCTCGAAACCTCCGATCGTTTTGAAATCGTGAACGCCGGGCAATTCTTAAAACTGCGCGATGATGGCTTGCCTGCATTGCTTTTCACCGGTCATATCGCCAATTTTGAATTACTGCCCATGGTCGCTGCCAAGTATGGCCTCGAGGTCAAATCGTTATTCAGAAAGCCCAACAACAAATATGCTGCGAAGCACGTTGCCAAGGCGCGTCAGCAACTTGAAACCAACCTGATCGCATCGGGTCCCGGGGCTTCGTTCCAGTTGGTGAGGGCTCTTGAAAACAATGAGCACGTGGGATTGCTCGTCGATCAGAAGTTTCGCCGCGGCATCAAGGTGCCATTCTTTGGCCACGATGCACCCACCAATACCCTGCTGGCCAAGCTGGCGCGGCGTTACAACTGCCCTGTTCACGGCGCCCGCAGCATTCGCTTGCCCAACGGCCGTTACCGTCTTGAAATCACCGACGAACTCGTTTTGCCCCGCGATGAAGATGGCGACATCGACATTCGGGGCGCCACGGAACTCATCACCAGCGTGATCGAAGACTGGGTGCGGGAATATCCTGAGCAATGGCTTTGGATGCATCGCCGCTGGGGCTGATTTTTGCGTCCGGCACATACAGGATGCGGTGTAGGCAGAGCCTTGCCTCAGGCATTGAAGCCCTTCAGGTGCTGAAATGGAACTGACCAGCCACCGGGTTCATCTCTTTTTTTCCTTTCCCGAACAAATATCAGACCGGAAATTGCTGCGGCGTTACGAATCCCTGTTGAGCGAAGCCGAGTCAGCGCAAATGGCCCGTTTTTATTATGCAGGCCATCGTCATCAGTACCTGGTGACCCGCGCATTGATTCGCAGCAGCCTGTCGACATTTTTCCCCGTTGATCCGGTCACCTGGAAATTCACTGCCAGCGCTTATGGCAAGCCGGATATTGAACATCCGGAGGTGGAAGTCCCGGTCAGGTTCAACATCTCCCACACGCGGGGATTGATCGTCTGCGCCATCGTGCGGGGTTACGACATCGGTGTGGACACGGAGGACACGGAGAGGTCCACGCGTACGGATATGGACAGTCTTGCCAGCTATTTTTCCCCGCAGGAGATCGATGAAATTCGCAACTTGCCGGCAGCCAGGCAAAAGCAACGGTTTTTCGATTATTGGACGCTGAAGGAATCCTATATCAAGGCGCGCGGCCTCGGCCTTGCCATACCGCTGGACAAGTTCACCTTTTTGTTCAGAGACGACAGGCTCGATGGCTTCCAGGTGCACGCGGATTTGGACGACGATGCCGGCAGCTGGAAATTCTGGCGGGTGGCCGTAAACCGGCGTTACAAGGTAGCGCTGGCGCTTAACGCGGCAGGTGTCGATATCGACTTGAGCGCCTGCAAAACAATTCCAATGGCCACCAACGAAACGTTCCCGTTGACAGTTTTGTGAGCAGGAGTTGTTGCGGCACCCTGCCAGGCGTTGTCAGTCTGCGCTCAAAGCCTCGCACAGCACGATATTGTCATTGGCGACGCGCTGCAGGTAAACCGTATCCTTGCGGTTGATCGACGGTATATCGTATTCAGCGGTAGCGGCGTTACAGCCATAGAAAGTCAGCACAATCGTGCCGTCAGAACCAGGTGGATCCGTGCGTATAATGTCTGTCGCCGTATCGAACAGCCCCTCCGATGTCATCTCGATCTGCATGGTGGCCTGCCTGCCGGATAACGGACCCAGGGCCGTCAGCCAGCGGTGGCCCGGGTCACCGAGGTTGGCAACCGCATCCGGGGGCGGGAGTTCGGTGTCGTAGGTGAACCATGCCAGCGAAACCACACCGAGGTCCGGAAATACATTGATAAAGAAACCCTGCCCACTGGTTACCGGGTTGTACCAGGCGTCGTTGAGACCGGGATTCATACTGAATGGGTTGAACGTGCTGATATCGAAAACACGCAACTCACCCGCCTCGATGCCATTATCGTTAATATTCAATGGCGATCCGACGGCCAGCCTGTTGGCGTAGGTGGAGAGCGCCACGGACCAACCCGCCTTGTCACCAAAGGCAGCGCCATCGATGTCGGCGCCGGTCTTTGTCCAGGTCATATCCGACCATTGATACAATCGCGCGTGTCCCGAGTCTATACCGTTGCCGTTATAGTTGGGCGCTCCGATGGCGAGGTTTTTTGCATCCGCGGACAGGGAGATCGACCAGCCGGAATTGTCACCAAACGCTTCACCGTCAATATCGGAACCAAGCTGATTCCAGGCGTTACCCGACCATTGGTAGATACGCACATGGCCGGCGTCAATTCCATTACCGTCATTCTTGTGTGCACCGACGGCAAGGTAGTCGCCCCGTGATGACAACGACACCGAAGAGCCTGATTCATCCGCGATAGCTTCGCCGTCAATGTCGCCGCCGAGTTGTTCCCATTCAGAACCTGACCACTGGTAGACGCGCGCATGACCCGCTTCAATTCCACCACCGTCATTTTTCATTGCACCAATAGCGATCAGGTTACCATTTGAAGACAGTGCTACCGACCAGCCGGATTCATCCCCGAATGTCTCACCGTCAATATCATCACCTAACTGTTCCCAACTGCCGTCGGACCACTCGTAGATGCGGACGTGACCGGAGTCAATGCCGTTGCCGTCATTTTTGGGGGCGCCAACAGCCAGTCGCAAGCCATCTGCGGACAACGCGACCGATGCGCCTGATTCATCATTAGCTGCTTCGCCGCGGATATCGCCGCCAAGCTGAGTCCAGTCGGTCCCCGTCCACTCGAAAACGCGCACGCTTCCGGAATCGAATCCATTGCCATCATTGCCCGGTGCACCGATGGCCACCCGCTCACCATCCATCGACAGGGACAGAGAACTGCCTGACTGGTCATATGCCGTTTCACCCCCGATATCCCCGCCCATCCGGTTCCAATCCGTCCCTGACCATTGGTAGAGAAGAACCTGGCCGGCATCAAAACCCGTGGAGTCACTACCTGGCGCGCCGGTTGCCAGGCGCTTGCCATCGGCCGACAGCGACACCGAACTGCCAAGCGCGTCATAGGCCGCCTCACCGAGGATGTCATTGCCAAGCTGATCCTGGGCCAATACCGGGACGGAAATCATCAACAAGCTGATGGCCGCGAGTGTAAACATGTGCAGGCGGTGATTGAACAAACCGGCAGGATGGTGCGGTTTTGTAACAAAAAAGAAATCCGAAAGGCTGGAGAAAGGCGTTAATCCGATCATGGCGGTCACCCTGGGTAAATGGCTGCAGGCAACAATCCCACAAACTGAATTTTATCACTTTTCAGTTTCAGGTCGAACCTGTATTCACCCCTTACAAGTTGCGACCGGGAAGCGCTGGGTTTAGTTCCACGAAAATGCCATCTGACTGCCTGTTCTGGCCAATTGATCAAGCCTGCAAGCCAACTTTCGGCTAAGATATGCCACCTTGTAAAACGACTATACGGCTGGATAACCATGCACCTCGCCAGAAACCTGCTCACCGCCTGTTTTGTTCTCTTGATGGGTTCTCAATTTGCGTTTGCCAAACAAACCGGCGACGTCGGGGAACAAGCTGTCAGCATCAAGGAAAAAACCAGTGGCCTTGTTCATATGCCGGGGTTTCTGGATCTTTACTGGGACGAGAGACAAGGTCGCCTCCTGCTGCGGATCGACAACATGGGACAGGAGATTATCTACCAATCCTCCATGGCGCGCGGGGTTGGTTCCAATGACCTTGGTTTGGACCGGGGGCAACTGGGGGCCACACGCCTGGTAGAGTTTTTCCGTTCCGGACCGAAAGTTTTATTGATCGAAAATAACACCCGATACCGGGCCAGTTCCGATGACGCCGCTGAACTGATGGCGGTCGACAGTTCATTCGCCCGTTCAGTGGTCTGGGGCTTTGAACGGGTGGCTGAATCCAACGGCTCGGTGCTTGTCGATGCCACGGATTTTTTCCTGCGTGATGCACATGGCATTTCCACGCGGCTCAACCGCGCACAACAGGGAAGTTACCAGCCTGATCCGACACGTTCAGCCATTTTCCTGCCGCGCACCATGGCATTTCCTGACAACACCGAGGTGGAAGCCATCGTCAGCTATTCCGGCGAGAGAAAATACAATGACGACGGTAAAGTGGTCAGCGACATTTTGTCGACCGTCGTTCCGGACGCGACCTCAGTTACCGTGCACCTGCACCACTCGTTCATCCGCCTGCCGGATGATAACTACACACCACTGCCCTTTGACCCCCGGGCCGGCATCATAGGCTCGCCAGGCGGCAACGGTTTTACGGACTACGCCGTACCGGTCGGTGAACCGGTACAGGTACTTTATGGTCGACGCCATCGACTTGAAAAACAGGATCCGCAGGCGGATATCTCCGCAGCCGTCGAGCCCATCGTCTATTACCTCGACCCGGGTGCGCCGGAGCCGATCCGCTCGGCGCTGTTGGAGGGTGCAAGCTGGTGGAACCAGGCCTTTGAGGCCGCCGGTTACCGCGACGCTTTCCAGGTCAGGCTGTTGCCTG
Organism: Lysobacterales bacterium; assembly: GCA_013042835.1. Classification (GTDB taxonomy): domain Bacteria; phylum Pseudomonadota; class Gammaproteobacteria; order Xanthomonadales; family SZUA-36; genus SZUA-36. The sequence goes on along the minus strand of JABDPJ010000137.1, from coordinate 2,650 downwards.
AGGGAGCCGACCCCATGGACGTTCGCTACAACGTGATCCAATGGGTACACCGCTCCACGCGGGGCTGGTCCTATGGATCATCCGTGGTGGATCCGCGCAGCGGTGAAATATTGAAGGGACATGTCAGCCTCGGCTCACTGCGCGTGCGTCAGGACTACTTGATTGCAGAAGGCTTGCTGGCGCCGTACACGGACGGCCAGTTGCCGGACACAATGCTGGAAATGTCCCTGGCGCGTATCCGCCAGCTGTCCGCACACGAGGTGGGTCATACGCTCGGCATGGAACACAATTTCGCCGCCAGCGTCGACGACCGCTCGTCGGTGATGGACTACCCGTTCCCGCTGATCCGTTTTGACGGCGAAGGCGGCCTGGACCTTTCCGACGCCTATAGCACGGGTATCGGGGCATGGGACAAGCGCACAGTTCTGTATGCCTACCAGGACTTTCCGGAGTCGTTTGACGAGGACGCCGAAAGAAAGAGGATCATCGAAGAGACCATTGCCTCTGGTCTGCTCTACGTCGCTGATGAACATTCCCGCGACTCTGGCAGCGCCCACCCGTTCGGTAACCTCTGGGACAACGGCAAGGATGCAATGGCAGAACTCGAGCACCTGCTCAAGGTACGCTCTGTGGCGCTGGCCAACTTTGGCGAACGCAACATCCGGCCGGGCAGACCGCTGGCCAGCATCGAAGAGTCGCTGGTGCCCATATACCTGTTACACAGGTTCCAGATTCAAGCGGTCGGCAAACTTATCGGCGGACAGTACTTCACCTACGGTATGCGGGCTGACGGTCAGGCAACACCGGTGACGGTCGACGCCGCAAGGCAAGAGGCGGCCATTGATATGCTGGTCAACACGCTGGAACCTGATTTGCTTGCGCTGCCGCAGTCTCTGCTGGACAGCATCCCACCGCGACCGCCCGGACATGGCCTGGGACGCGAGTCATTCAGCCGCGATACCGGCACCGTATTTGACCCTCTGTCGCCCGCTGCCAGTGCAATCAGCCTGACTCTGGATGTCTTGATCAACCCGCATCGCGCTGCGCGCATGAACGCCTTTCATGCCAGCGACGCGTCAATGCCGGGATTCCCTGAAGTGCTCGATGCAATGGCGCAATCATGCTGGTTCGATGCAAGACAGTCCGGTATCAACGGAGCCATTCAGCGCCTTGCGGGCAACCAGTTTCTGCAACGCCTGCTGAAGCTCACCAGTGACGCCGATGCTGCCCCCGAACTACGTGCACAGGCATACCATTCGATACAGAAACTGGATGCGTTCCTGGCAAAGCAGAAGCCAGACCGCCTGGAAGCTGAGTGGGCCGCACATTACAGGTTTGCACGCCTGAACATTGCTACACTGAAAAATGACCCGTCCAGGGTACCGCCAGGCAAGGTGCAGTCCGCGCCTCCGGGTTCACCCATTGGCAATTGATCGCCACGGCCGAGGCTTGAGCAAGGACTGAGCAATGACGCAACAGGATAAAAACCTGTCCACCAAGATCGGTTATCGCGATAGCCGTCGCGCTGCCTTCCGAATTCTGCAACCAGGCAAGAGGTACGCGTTAAGACGGTTCCTGCTTTTTATCCTGGTCACCATCGCGGCGGTCGCCATCTGGAATACCCTCACCGTTTCACTGCCTCCGGAGGAACGTGCGGTATTGTTCATTTTCCTCGTGGCTGTCGGCCTCTGGATCACGGAGGCGGTGCCGGCATTTGCCGTGGGTCTGCTCATCATGGGTTACCTGGTGTTCGCACTAGGAACTCCGCTGATTATGACCGAGCCCTGGGACACCTCGCCTTACCTGAACACCTGGTCAAGCCCTGTCATCTGGTTGATGCTCGGTGGCTTTTTCATGGCGCAGGGCCTGTCGCGGACCGGGCTTGACCGGCGGCTGTTCGCCCTGGCAATCAAACCGGCCGGTAGACGGCCGGAACGCGTGTTGCTGGCCATCATGTTGGTCAGCGCCGTCGCCTCGATGTTCATCTCGAACACGTCCACCGCCGTGCTGATGGTCGGCGCTGTCTTGCCACTTGTGCGCCAGATGGGGCATCAGGAGCCTTTCGGCAAGGCCCTGCTGATCGCCATTCCGCTGGCTGCTTCGGTTGGAGGTATGGGCACGATTATCGGCAGCGCGCCTAACGCCATTGCAGCAGGCGCAGCGGCCGAGGCTGGCCATACCATCGACTTTATCGAGTGGATGCTTCTGGGTGTGCCGGTGGCGCTGCTGCTGGTGGTCATTGGCTGGTATTTCCTGTTGCGGAGATACCCGGCCAAAGCGATGGAAATCAAGCTCGACATGAGTGCCATGGAAGAGCCGGCACTGCCGGAAAAACGTGACCGGATCATCGTCACGATGCTATCGCTGGCTACCATTGCCCTGTGGATGACCACACCGTTGCACGGCATTCACGTGGTCGCCATTTCCCTGGTTCCCATTGTTGGCCTGACGATGACCCAGGTCATGGGCGCGGCGCACGTTCGTGGTCTGCCGTGGGATACGCTAATGCTGGTGGCCGGGGGCTTGTCGCTGGGTTCAGCCGTGGTGGATTCAGGCCTTGCCGAACGCCTTGCATCCGGACTGGGCTTTCTCACCGGGCTCAGGCTTGACGTGGTGGTGTTTGCAGCCATGGCGTTGATCACCGTTCTGC
>JABDPJ010000136.1 GCA_013042835.1 Lysobacterales bacterium | reverse complement strand
CGGCCTGACACTGGGACGCCACCCTGTCGCTCTGCTGCGAAGCGTTCTGCGGCAGCGGCGGGTCCGGACAGCGCAACAGCTGTTGCAACTGGAACATGGCACACAGGCACGCGCCTGTGGCCTTATAACCATGCGACAGCGGCCCATGACGGCCAACGGCACCATCTTCCTGACCCTTGAAGATGAAACAGGCCACGTCAACGTCGTCGTATGGCAGCGGCTATGGGAACGGCAACGCAGCGTTATTCTCAATGCCTCGCTGCTCGCCGTGGATGGCGTCATGGAAAGCGACGGCGAAGTCTATCACCTGATCGCAAAGCACCTGCATGATTTTGATGGCTTGATGAACGGATTGACAACCCGGTCACGGGATTTTTGTTGATCTATCCCTGAAAGAATCCACCAACCTAAGTCGGGATGCGGGTATGCACCTTCTGAGACCTTCAAAAACATGGACGTTTTTGGAGAGTTTACAGGGAATGTACTTGCGGCGTGACTCAGAAGGTGCATACCCGTATCCCGGCGCCCAATTGGCACTGGAGTTGAAAAATCCATCAGGGGTTCACCGGTAGTTGGGTGTTCCCCCTGAGACACGCTGTGGATACATCCTTGTACGCTCTGTAAAAAACTTCCCTGTTTTTTAAGGTCTCAGGGGGAACACCCAACTACCGGTGAATTGTGCCAATTTGAATGCCTGGCTGCGACTTATACCCGTTTTTCCTCCCCGTGTTCAGTGCTGCGGGTAATACGCTGGCATCGACTTACTGTCAATGGTATTTTTCGCCGATGAATAAAAAAGAACCTACCACCATGATCCCACGTCCGGAACGGGGAATTCTGCGCCATGCGCCGTGGCAATACGGAAAGTCCGGGCAAAACACTGCGTTGAATCTCTACGGCCCACGCACCGGCCCGGTGGATATTCTATTGATCGCGGCGATGCACGGAGATGAATGCGAGACCACGGTCGTGCTTTCCGAAGCCCTGCGCCGTGTCCCACCGGGCAAAATCAGGAACCCGGTCATATTGAGCACCAACCCGGACGGCGCCTTGCAGGGCACGCGCAGTAACGCCCGCGGCGTAGACCTGAACCGCAACTGGCCAACCGCGAACTGGTCAAGCGACCCGGTTTACCACAAGGACCATGGAGGAACAGTGCAGGACATCCTGCTCAGCCCGGGCGAGGCCCCTGCATCGGAGGCAGAAACACGGGCTTTGCAGGAGTGCGTGGAAAACCTGCAACCACGCACGGTTATTTCCCTGCACGCCCCACTCGCCTGTGTCGAGGACCCGCGCGCAACGCCACTGGCAAGCTGGATCGCATCCCGGGTCGGGCTGCCGTTGATACCGGATGTCGGTTACGCCACACCCGGCTCGTTCGGGACCTGGTCGGCTGAACAGGACATCAATATCATCACCTGGGAGTTGCCTTCGGAGCCGCTTGCCAACATGATCGATTCGCATACACCGACCCTTTTCAAACTGATCACCGGCGACTACCAATCCGAGGTTTCCTGAAGTGCGCATAGGCATAACAGATTCCGGGGTCGGTGGCCTGTCAGTATGCGCGGAGCTTGAAGCCAGGCTAAGCCAATCACCGCTGAATCAGGATATTGAAGTTCTTTACCTGAATGCGGCGATCGAGGACGATTACGCCTACAACTCGATGCCGGACCGCCGGACCAGGCTGCAGGCGTTTGACCGCTTCCTGCATAGCGTCCGGGATAAGTATCAGCCTGACCTGCTCTTCATTGCCTGCAACACGCTCAGCGTGCTTTTCCGCGACCCGTATTTCGATCATCACCGGCACGTGCACATAGAAGGAATCGTTGGCACCGGTGTAAGGGAAATGCTGCGGGCATTTGAACGGCAACGCGACCTGTCGTTCATCATCTTTGCCTCACCGGCCACCATCGAAGAAGGTGTCTATGGCAAACGGCTGAAGTCACATGGTGTGCCCGACCAACAGGTCTGCGAACAGGCATGCCCGGGGTTACCGGATGCCATCTCCAACGACAGCAGTGGCCGGCTTGCAAGTGAACTGCTGGAAAAGTTCGTTCCGGCCGCTTTACAAAAACTTGGCGGGAGAGCGGAGAATGTATTGGCCTTCCTGGGTTGCACGCACTACGGGTACCAGGCGGTTCAATTTGAACTGGCATTACATGCACAGCTGCCCAAAGTGACGGTCATGAATCCCAACCTCAAGGCCGTTGATACGATACTTTCCAACCTCGACAACCAAGCCGGCAGCGGCGACCTGACCATAAATTTCATCAGCCGCTACGCCATCCCGCCGGTGGTAATCAAATCACTTTCCGCTTATATCGGTGTAAAGGCACCCGCGACATTGGCTGCACTGAAGAATTTCACCCTTGAACCGGAACTGTGCGGAGAACTTTAGACAATTCTTTTCAAGTGACCGCGATCTTGTTGTAGTGATTATTGGTTTATGTGTATTCTGTGGTTATAATCGCCCGCTACCAATACTTAACCAGTGTGATCATTCATATGCGTACTAAAAATATTCTGCTTTCATTGCTGCTGTGTCTTTTGTCCACAAGCACGTTTGCGGCCGGGAGCTACGAGGCCGGAAAAATAAAGGCGTACACCTGCAGTGGTTGCCATGGGATCGCAGGCTACAAAAACACCTACCCGATGTACCATGTCCCGCGCATTGGCGGGCAAAACAAGGAATACCTGGTTATCGCGTTAAAGGCCTTCAAATCGGGCGAACGTGATCACAAAACGATGAACCTGCAAGCGGAAGCGCTTTCGGACCAGGACATCGAAGATATTGCGGTCTATCTCGCCGGACAAACCAATAACACGGATGCTGAATAATAATGAATAAATTACAAATCGCAGTAGCCGCCGGTCTTCTTACACTCATTCCCGCCGTGGCAATGTCGGCCGGTAACGCTGCAGAAGGTAAAAACAAGTCGGCCGTTTGTCATGCCTGCCATGGCCCGACCGGACAGAGTGTCCAGCCTATCTATCCCAACCTGGGCGGTCAATACCAGGATTACCTGGCAAAAACACTGCGCGAATACCGCAACGGCACGCGCCAAAACGCCATCATGGCCGGGTTTGCAGCCAATCTCAGTGATGATGACATAGATGACATATCTGCGTGGTATGCGAGTCAGCAGGGCCTGACCGAGATCAAGGACAAGTAGAGCCTGCAGCAGAAATTCGCTCACAAGGTGGAATCATATCCACCTTGCAGATGTTATGTGTAGTAAGGATTCTCACCGCTGGCGTGATCGGTTGCATCGATCACCGCCGTAATCTCCGGGAAATATTCCTTGAGGGTTTTTTCAATGCCCCCTTGCAGCGTCTGATTGACCATTCCGCACCCATGACACCCCCCACCGAAACGTAACACCACTTCATTGTCCGGTGTAATCGTCTCCAGGCTGACCATGCCGCCATGAGATGCCAGGCCGGGATTAATCTCCCCTTCCAGCACCCAGGCAACTCTTTCAGCCAGGTCCGCTGAATCATCGGGCTTCTTGCCCTTGATACCGGGGGCCTTGATGGTTAACTGGCTGCCTGCGTCCGTGGTCTCAAAATCAATTTTTGCGTTTTCGAGCCACGGCTCGATGCCTTCCGGAACATACAAGCTGAATTCATCGTACTTGAACTCGCGTTCCTTCTCACCGGATTGTCCCGGGACATGAAACTGCAGGTCACATGAGGCCAGCGCCGTGCCCGGCTTATTGACCGTCAGGTGCAGACCGATATCATCCATCTCCTGCTGCGCGATCAACCTTGAAAAATATTCCTGGGCGCTCTTTGTAATATCAATCATCTGGGTTCCAATTATCAGTTTCCGGCACCAGGACTCTCGATCCCACAGGCCTGGTACAGGGTTTTGGCAAGCATTGGCAGCGAAGTATCCAAACGCCAATCCATGCCGGAATGTGTTCCATCGAACTCTTCGTAATGGTGTTCAATACCCAGTTTTTCAAGGCGCCTGATAAAAGCCCGGGCGCCATACTGGATGTTATACTGATCCCGGTTACCAACGTCAATGTACAACAAATGAAGCGCTGCGAGCTGTTGCGCATATGAATCGACCATATTCACCGGATCATGCGACAACCACTGCTCCCAGCGATCAGGGTCCAGTTCACAGGTATGCAGGTCGAAAGGTAACTGAATGGCATCGGTCCCGTCACCACCGGGATCGTAACTGGCGGCCATCGCCAGCGTCATCAACGTGGCATAATCCGGCGAACCCGGTGACTTCTTGAGCCAGAAATTTTTCAGAAAGCGGTAAGGATCACCACCCAGTGCGGACAGGGCTGCGGCCGTCTGCGGAAAAGCGGGCCGGTATACCCATTCAAAGCCCATATCAGCGGCATGGGCCGCGACTCCGCCCCAGGTCTCCGGATAGTACATGGCGTGCACCAGCGCACCATAGCCGCCCGATGATTTACCAAAAACACCCCGACCGGCACATTTTTCAGAGACATTGACGCGGGTCGATAAAAAAGGCACCAGTTCTTCTACAACATAGTCAGCATATAAGCCGACGGCGGAAGAGTTGATGTACTGGTTGCCACCCAGTGAACTGTAGCAATCCGGCATGGGAACCACCACGGGTGGCATTTCACCGGTGGCGATCAACCGGTCCAGCCGCTGCGGCAGGTTTTCACCCTGGTTGCGCCAATTGAGATGACCCGGCCCGGCGTTCGTAAATGCGGCAAAATCCCACAAGGCCACCAGGGCTTCGCCCGACTCGGAGTATCCTGCAGGTAAATAGACGTGCAGGTCCCTTTCATCAGGATCACCCCAGATATTATTACCCAATACATTTGAGCGGTGCTTGAAACTGACGATTTCGCCGCATGGCCAGTCGCTTTTCGGACGCACAACCATAATTCCTAACGGCCTTTCACAGTTTCGATGTATGCCAGCAACTCTTGCCGCAATTCTTCGTGCTCAAGGGCGTAGTCTACGGTGGCCTGGATGAAACCCTGGCGACTGCCACAGTCGTGCCGAACACCCTCGAAAGCGTGTGCCAACAGTGGCCGGCTTTTCAATTGGGCTGCAATTGCATCGGTCAACTGGATTTCACCACCGGCACCGGCACGCACTGATTCGAGCAGGGCGAAAATCTCCCCCGGCAGGATATAGCGGCCGACAACACCCAGGTTTGAAGGCGCCACATCGGGCGCGGGCTTTTCGACGATTGCCTGGATGTAGTCCCGGCCAGTAGCGTCTTTTTTTACCGAGACGATGCCATAACGATCCGTCATTGCCGCGGGGACCTTTTCAACAGCCATACTGCCGGCGCCCGTGGCGAGATATTCATCCACCATCTGTTTGAGACAGCCATCTTTCGGGCTGCGAATCAGGTCGTCCGCCAGCAACACGGCAAAAGGCTCTTCACCCACCAGGTCCCTGGCGCACCAAACCGCGTGTCCCAGGCCCAGTGCCTGTTCCTGGATGACATAATGCCATGATACGCCGGCGGGAATAATATCGGTAATGCGCTGGTGCAACTCGGGCTTACCCTGTTCCAGCAAATGCGATTCCAGATCTTCATCCAGGTCAAAATGCTCGAGTATGGCCCTTTTCTTTTCGTTGGTTACGAAAATAATTGTGTCGACTCCCGCTTCCACGGCTTCTTCCACCGCGTACTGGATTAACGGCTTATCAACAATCGGCAACATTTCTTTCGGGATCGACTTGGTTGCGGGCAGAAACCGGGTCCCAAGACCAGCCACCGGAAATACAGCTTTCCTGATCGGTGGATAATCAGACATGAACGGTCGGGAATTCCTTATCGACTTCTATATATCGGGACGACCTTTGCAGGCTCAGTGCTGAAACTGGATTTCGACAGCTCCGGCACCAGGCGTACCAGCGCTTTCTTGAGATACTTGGTGTCGTAACGCTTGACGGCCAGTTCTGAGCCTCTCAACTCGACCCGCAATTCATTCCAGTCGGATTCACGCGGATGGGCCAGCAGGATTTTTTCATGCGTGGTTTGCTCATAAGGCTCGAGCTCATGAAACAGCTGCTCGAACAGTTTTTCTCCGGGACGAAGGCCGGTATAGATAATTTCAATGTCGCGCCCCGGTTCCTTGCCTGCGAGTCGAATCAGGTGCTCGGCGAGATAGGTTATATTGACCGGTTCTCCCATGTCCAGCACGTAAATCTCCCCACCACTGCCCATGACGGCAGCCTGCATGATCAGCTGGCTGGCTTCAGAAATCGTCATGAAATATCGGGAAATCTCCGGGTGGGTGACCGTCACCGGGCCACCTTTGGCTATCTGCTCCTGGAACAACGGCACGACGCTGCCATTGGAGTTCAGGACATTGCCAAAACGGACCGTGATGAAACGCATATCCGACCGTGCATTCATGTTCTGACAGTACATTTCCGCCACGCGCTTGGTCGCACCCATGATATTTGCCGGGTTGACGGCCTTATCAGTTGAGATCAATACAAAGGTGCCAACTCCGTGGCGCTCGGCGGCCTCGGCCACACGCATGGTGCCGAACACGTTGTTCCTGAAGGCCTCGCGTATCTGTGTCTGGAGAATGGGCAGGTGTTTGTAAGCCGCCGCGTGAAAAACAACGTCCGGCTTGTACTCGCCGATAACCTTTTCGACCGTCGCCGGATCGCAGATGTCGCCAAGTACCGAGTGAAATAAAAGGTCGTGGTAATCACTGCGTAACTCGTGGTCAATTCTGTACAGCGAGTATTCACTGTGATCGACAACGATCAACTCCACCGGATTCAGGCGTGCTATCTGGCGGCAAAGTTCCGAGCCTATCGAGCCACCCCCGCCGGTGATCATGACGCGTTTTCCCACCAGGCCTTCACGAATCGATTCCCATTCCAATGAAACCGGATCACGACCCAGGAGATCATCAATGACGACCCGTTTCAGGTCACCGATACTCGTGGCTTGTGAGCCGAGATCCTGGAGTGTGGGCAAAGTACGGAAATCAATTTCACTCAGTTCGCAAACCTCGACGATGCGTTGCATCTCCTGGTTGGTCGCCGAAGGCATGGCAATGATGGCCAGGTCGGCATGGTAAGCCTCGCCAATGCCGGGCAACTTGTCGATCGGCCCCAGCACCGGTACGCCATGCACCTGTGCACCCCGCAAGCGCCTGTCGTCATCGAGAAAACCGACCACATCGAAACCACCCCGACGCCGGAGTTCACGCTCCAGCATGGCGCCGGAACGTCCCGCGCCAAGAATAAGTACCCTTTTCACGCCTTCTTCACGAGGTGTAATCAATACTTGCGAGTCTTTCCAGAACCGGTAACACATTCTGGGCAAACCCAGCAGGACAAACAGCAATGCCGGGTATACCAGCGCCGCCGGTATCCACTGGCCAATCGTCGAACCTTGCTTGAGCGCCAGTACGGCCACGATTGCTATGGCACCAAAAGCACTTGCGCGGGCGATATTCCATAAATCCTGAAAGCTGGCAAAACGCCACAAGCCCTTGTAAAGGCCTGTTGCCCACAACACGATGCCCTGCAACACAAGAACGATGGAGAGGTCAGACAGGGTCCACAGATCACTGCGTGAGCTGATAGCAGAAGCGCTTTCCATCAACCAGGCAGCAGCAAACCAGGCGACGACCACCATGCAAAAGTCATGCAGAACGACCGCTGCGCGCGGGTGGCGAATGATATTGATAATCCGTTTCATCTCAACTGCACCGTTGCCATTGTGCCGAGCCTCCGATTTGCTAAATACCAACACGCTCCAAACCCTGACAGCACCATACCTGCTGTCAACAATGCGTATCGCGGATATTGTTGCGCTACGATAATAGCTGGCAATATCACGATCACATTGATGGCCTGGTAGATCAACAAAACCCGGCTGTGCGACCATCCATGGGCGATCAACCTCTGGTAAACATGCTGGGCGTGCGCAGTATACCACCGCTCCCCGCGGAATGCCCTCGCGAGGAGTGTCAAACTTGCGTCGGTGATAAACACTGACATGATCAATATTGACACTGCGGGGCTCATGGCGTCCACCCAAATTCCATAAACAAAAAATGAAGCGAAAATAAAACCCAGCGGAACACTTGCTACATCACCCATGAATACACGCGCCCGAGGAAAATTCAATGGTAGGAATCCTGCACATGCCGCCGCTACTGCCAACGCCAGCAGCGCCATCGCGCCCTGTCCATGCAAGTGAAAAAAAACGGCTGTAACCACGCCCGCAAACACTCCTTGAAATCCAGCCATGCCATTGCTCCCATCCATGAAGTTATACAGGTTCATCAGCCAGACCATTGCGAATAAAACGACAACGGCCAGCCCTGCATGAACTGGAGAAAACTGCAACCAGCCGTAGCCTATCAGCCACAAACTGACTGCAAGCTGAACCGACAGGCGCAGCAGCGCTGAAACCGGCTTGCGGTCATCAAGCCAGCCGACAAATGCGAGAGCCAAAATGCCCGGCATCATGTTCTGCCACCAGAAGACGGGTAAAGGTAAAACCAGTTCAATCGCGATCGCCGTCACCACGATACTGACCACCAGGCCAAAACCGCCACCGGTCGGCGTCGCTCGTGTATGGCTTTGACGTTCACCGGGCTGTGCAATCATGCCAAAGTTTTCAGCCAGGGAGGTCGCCTTCAAACTGGCAAGGAAACCGAGGATAGCGGCAAAAACCGCAACTGCAACCCAACTGTAAATTACTGGCCAGCCGGGAGACAACCAATCCATGAATTACTCGCCCAGCACGCCGCGGATGATTCGTGTAGTACTCCAGTTTTTGCAACTGGGACACTGCCAATGATGACTGTGGCCGGCGTAACCACAGTGCGTGCAGCGGTATGACGGTTGCCGCGCCAGCAACTTCTGGGCGACGGCACGCAATATTTCATCACCGGATTCGGTTTCCGGGCCACCTTCCAGTTTAAGTTCGATCAGGTGATCGAGGCCTTTGACCGAGGGACGCTGCGTGAGCGCTTCGGCCAGGTGACGTGTGGCTGCGGCAAGCCCCTGCTCTTCCCGAATAACGGCTGTGCGGGACAAAAGCAGACTGATGCCATCATAGTGCTGCGTCCATTCTTCCATGCGCTCGAGGGCGCGGGGAAACTGCTCCGCATACTTCGCAGATTCGATGTAGGCAGGCAATATATCGTGAATATACTCCAGGTCCATCGCCGCAATTTCCTCATAGACATCCAGGGCTTCGCTGTACATGCCTTGTTGGGAGGCAATTTTAGCCAGGATAACCCTGGCACGGATACTTTCCGGAAAATACCGCCTGGCCTTGCGCAAGTGTTTTCTTGCCAAGGCAGGTTCTTCCTCAGCCAGGTCCGCCTCGGCCATTTCACAACAGAAATGGGACATGACCAGGCCCATTTTTTCGCCCGTCACCGACTCGAGCTGTTGTGCCTGGTGCAAGGCCTTTTCCCAGTCTTTTTCCTGTTGGTAGATGTCAAGTAGATGCCGTAGTGCAGACGGGGCATGGGATTCGCGTTCGATCAGTTCGTTGAACAACTTTTCCGCACGATCGAACAAACCGGCACGCATATAGTCCTCGCCCAATTCCAATAATGCCCGGGTTTTCTGACGTTCGGCAAGGCCTGGTTTTGAAATAATATTCTGGTGAATGCGGATGGCCCGCTCAACCTCTCCACGCCGTCTGAAGAGACTTCCCAGTGCCAGGTGCGTTTCAATGGTGTCCGCAGTGACCTCCGCCATTTCAATAAAAACAGCGATAGCCTTGTCAGGCTGCTCATCCAGCAGGTAGTTCAGGCCCTGGAAATAACGGTTACTGAAACTCCGGTTGCGTTTACGCTCGCCACGGGAGGTGGTGTTCTTCGCCAAAACCCAGCCAGCCCATGCGGCAAGCGGAATCAGCGCCAGCAACAGGATTTCAATCATTGGTCAAGCTTAAATCCGGGTCTTCCGGTTGCGCTGATTTTTCCTGCTTTTTCAATGCGGCACGGGCCTTACGCAATTGCAGGCGCAAAGGCAGTACCCGGTAAAAATAAAGCATGCTGAGTCCCGTCACGATACCCAGTGAAAATCCCAGCAGGATTACCAGGCCCAACGGGAGTTCGAATTGAACCCAGAGCAGATCAAGCTGAACGGGATTGGAGTTCAGTGTACCGACCAGCAATCCGACCACGATGGCTACAAGGGCCATCAGGATAAAGCCGATTCTTTTCACGCTACCTCCAGTTTTTTACGAGGGCTGCTTCAGGAAACGTTATTTACCCGCTCGCGCAAAGCTTTTCCGGGTTTGAAGTGCGGAACATGTTTGCCAGGCAAGGCAACCGGATCACCGGTCTTGGGATTACGGCCCATTCTCGGCGCGCGGTAGTGCAAGGAAAAACTTCCGAAACCCCTGATTTCAATTCGCTCGCCCGTAGACAATGAGCTGCTCATCTGTTCCAGGATGGATTTGACGCCCAGTTCAACATCCAGATGGGCGAGGTGTTGTTGTACCTCTGCCAAACGGTCAATCAATTCTGATTTGGTCATTGGATTCTCTCGATTTTAATTTGTATTTTTTTGCCAATTAAAAAGCGGACGGCCCATGCTGTGCCGTCCGCTTATTTTATCAACTGTCCTGATCAAGCTGCTCTTTGAGCAATTCACCCAGAGAAGTCGTACCACTCGAAGCATTCTGAGCATGGTAATCCTCAAGTGCTTCGGCGAGCTCATCGTCTTCAAGCGCTCGAATTGACAGAGCCAGGCTGCGGTTCTTGCGGTCAAGGCTGATGAATTTGGCCTCGATCTCATCACCGACGGAAAGCACCTTGCTGGCATCCTCGACACGCTCCTTCTTGATATCGGAGGCCCGCAGATAACCCTCGACGCCATCGGCGAGTTCAATGACCGCTCCGCGGGCATCAACCTGCTTGACGCTACCCTTCACCTGGCTGCCGCGCGGATGCTCGGCCATGAAGGTCGCAAACGGATCCTGGTCCAGTTGCTTGAGGCCGAGAGAGATTCTTTCACGCTCGGGATCTACAGCCAGAACAACAGCTTCAACTTCCTCACCCTTGCTGAAGTTACGCACCGACTCGTCACCCGGTGTCAGCCAGGAGATGTCGGACAGGTGTACCAGGCCATCGATTCCGCCTTCCAGTCCAATGAAGATACCGAAGTCGGTGATCGACTTGATCGCACCGGTAACACGGTCACCCTTGTTATGCGTGGCAGCAAAGGTCTCCCATGGATTGGAAGCGCACTGCTTCATACCAAGGGAAATACGACGGCGCTCTTCATCAATCTCCAGCACCATGACCTCAACCTCGTCACCGGTCTGAACGACCTTGGCCGGATTGACATTCTTGTTGGTCCAGTCCATTTCCGAAACGTGCACCAGGCCTTCAACGCCGTCTTCAATTTCAACGAAACAACCGTAGTCAGTAATGTTGGAGACGTGGCCGAACAGGCGCGCGCCTACCGGGTAACGGCGGGCAAGGTCGCTCCATGGGTCATCACCCAGTTGCTTGAGGCCGAGTGAAACCCGGTTGCGCTCGCGGTCGAACCGCAAAACCCGCACTTCCAGCTCATCGCCCACGTTCACAACCTCTGAGGGATGGCGGACGCGTTTCCAGGCCATGTCGGTAATGTGCAACAGGCCGTCGATACCGCCCAGGTCGATAAAGGCGCCGTAATCGGGAGGTTCTTGACCACACCCTTGACGATTACGCCTTCTTCCAGGCCTTCGAGCAGTTGCTCACGCTCTGCGCTGAACTCCAGTTCTACAACGGCACGGCGTGAAACCACCACGTTGTTACGTTTGCGATCCAGCTTGATGATCTTAAAATCGAGATCCTTGCCTTCGAGGTAAGCGGGATCACGCACCGGGCGCACATCCACGAGGGAACCCGGTAAAAAGGCGCGGATATCATTGATATCGACCGTAAAGCCACCCTTGACTTTTCCGCTGATCTTGCCCTGCACGGTTTCTTCACCTTCGAACGCGCTTTCAAGCTTGTCCCAAACCATTGCGCGCTTGGCTTTCTCTCGTGACAGGCGGGTTTCACCGTATCCGTCTTCGACGGCTTCCAGCGAAACTTCCACACTATCTCCAACTTCCACTTCCAGGTCCCCGTTCAGGGATCGGAACTGGTAAATGGGCACAATGCCCTCTGATTTTAATCCGGCGTTGACGACAACGGCGTCGTCCCTGATTTCTACTACCGTACCGGTAATGATAGTACCTGGCTTCAGGCTCTGCGAAGCGAGGCTTTGTTCAAATAATTCAGCGAAACTTTCAGTCATTGGTTTAATCTCAACAGACATTCCTTATAAAACCCGGAATGCCCACCTGGTTTAGGGGCACATTGTTGTGCCGGTTAAAAAACCCAGCGCCCACCATGGGTGCTGGCATATTTCTCTCTCATAATCAGAGGCTTGGGATGCAAATTCAGACCAATGAAACAACCTTGTTGAACACTTCTTCTATGCTCAATCCGGTCGAATCAATGATCACTGCATCTTCAGCCGGTCTTAGCGGTGCGACGCTGCGCGACTCATCGCGCTTGTCACGAGCTTTGATCTCTCTGAAAAGGCGCGTGAGGTTAACACTTTCCCCTTTTTCTTTCAACTGCTTATACCTTCTTTCGGCACGAACCTCGGCACTTGCAGTGAGAAAAATCTTGAGCCGGGCGTCCGGAAATATAACGGTTCCCATATCCCGGCCATCTGCAACCAGGCCCGGAGCCTGGCGGAAGCGCCGCTGTCTTTCCTTGAGAGCGGTCCTGACAGCCGGTATGGCGGCAATCCTCGAGGCCATGACACCCGTATCTTCCCGGCGCAAGTCGTCGGTCACATCCTTACCTTCGAGCACGGCACGAACAGCATCGCCACTGGTATCAAAGCATATATCTAGATTTCCCGCCGTTTCACCCAAAGCTTCTTCATCATCGACTGGAACGTGCTTTTTCATCACCGCCAGGGCGGTCAGGCGATAAAGCGCGCCACTGTCAAGAAAATGCCAGCCCAGGTAGTTTGCCAGGCGCGTGGTGATGGTGCCCTTGCCCGAGCCGCCGGGTCCATCGACAGTAATGACCGGTACTTCGGCCACGACAGATTCCGGCGCGTTCACGCCTGCTCCCCGGTTTGCATAGGGGCGCCCAGGCGGCCAAGGTCGTCCCGGAAAGAGGGATAAGAGGTCGCGATAAACTCCGCATCCCGGATTCGAACCCGGTCTGATGCGCGCAATCCCAGAACGGCAAACGACATTGCGCAACGGTGATCACCGGCACTGTCCACCAACCCGCCGGAAACAGCGCCGCCTTCAATGTCTATTCCATCGGGGTACTCCTTAAGGCTTATGCCCAACAGCTGCAGGCCAGTAGCCATGACCGCCAGGCGGTCACTTTCCTTGACTCTCAGTTCTGCAGCTCCGCGTATCCGGGTGGTACCTTCTGCCGTTACAGCCAGTGCCATCAGCAGCGGCATCTCATCAATCATGTCCGGCACCAGCGACTCAGGAACGTCAATCGCCTTAAGACCTTGCCGGTATACCAGGCGGATATCACCGACTGGCTCCGCACCTTGTTCCGACTGGTTCAGAATACTGATATCTGCACCCATCGCCTCGAGACAGCGCAGGAACCCGGTGCGTGTCGGGTTGAGCCCGACCTTGCGCACGGTGATGTCTGAATCCGGCACCATCGCTGCAGCAGCGAGCGCAAATACTGCCGAAGAAACGTCAGCCGGTACGGAAAAATCGTTCGATTTCAGCCGGGCGCCACCGGTGACGCTGCAAGCTGCAGGCATTTCAACGCCAAAAGCGGGCAGCATCCGTTCCGTATGGTCCCTGCTCAAGCGGGGCTCCACCACCCGGGTGACCCCGGACGCATACAGACCGGCAAGCAGTACACAGGACTTTATCTGTGCGCTGGCCACCGGGGAATGATATTCAATCGCCTGCAAACCGCCACAGGCCTTGATTGTCAGCGGCGCAGTGCCGTTTTCTGTTGGCTTGATATTCGCACCCATCAGCCTCAATGGCTTGACAATCCTGCCCATTGGACGGCTGTTCAGGGAATGATCGCCACTCAGGGTGCAGTCAAAACCCTGGCCGCTCAGGACTCCGGCGAGCAAACGCATCGCCGTTCCCGAATTACCCATCTCCAGCAACCGGTCAGCCGGTGGCCGCAGGACACCGGAAGTGCCATCGATATATATTTTCCCGCCACTGCGGTTCACGCGCGCGCCGAGTTGCTCACAGGCCCTCAAAGTTGCCAGTGTGTCTTCGCTTTCGAGCAGGCCACTCAACTCGGATTGACCTTCGGCCAGGCTGGAAAAAATCAGGGCCCGGTGGCTGATGGATTTGTCACCCGGTGGCGTGAACTCCCCTCGTAATCCGGAGACGGCTGGTTCGACGCGCAGGATCATTGTGTTACCAGTTGGCGCAATATGCCCGCAAACGTACCCGGAACCGGCCAGCTATCATGGTCAGGCATCAGACGGGTCGCTTTGCTGCAATGGTTTGCGGACCGCTTTCGGATAGGAACCCAGCACGCGAGTAAGGCTGTTTTGATCTTGCATTTCTGCGAGTGCGGTTTTTAGCGGCTCAGTCTCGGCATGGCCGTCCACGTCGATAAAAAACACGTATGACCAACGGCCGGCAGTGGCGGGGCGCGACTCGATACGACTCATATTCAGAGAGTGCTTTGCCAACGGTGACAGCAGCGAATGCAGGGCGCCCGGCCCCTCATCACCGGCCAGCAACAAGGACGTTTTGTCGTCACCGGAAGGAGATAACAAGCGCCGGCCTATTACCAGGAATCGCGTCGCGTTATCCGCCTGGTCCTCGATACGGGCAAAAAGGATGGGAACGCCATAGATGTCCGCCGCGGATTTACTCGAAATCGCAGCGGCATCCGGTGAGTACCTGACCCGCCTGGCGGCTTCGGCGTTACTGCTGACCGCTATGCATTGAGCAGTCGGCAGATGATGACGAATCCAGGCCTTGCACTGAGACAGGGACTGCTGATGTGAATAAACCCTTTCAATGTCCGCCAGGCTGCTGGCCTTGCTGAGCAAATTGTGGTGAATCGACATCTCGATTTCGCCACAGATTTTCAGATCGGAATCAACGAACCTGTCCAGCGTGTGACTGACGATACCCTGGTTGGAATTCTCCACCGGTACCACGCCAAAATCCGCTTCGGTGGACTCAACCTGCATGAAAACGTCATCGATCCCGGTCACGCCCAGCGCCTGCACGGAATGTCCGAAATGCTGGTTGACAGCCTGTTGCGTAAACGTACCTTCCGGACCAAGATAAGCGATTTTCAATGGTTCCTGCTGCGCCAAGCATACTGACATGATCTCCCGGAACAAGCGTAACATTTCGGCGTCGCTTATCGGACCTTCATTGCGCTCACGCACCGCTCGCAGCACCTGGGCTTCGCGTTCAGGCCGGTAATAATCTACGGCACTATCCAATTGCCCTTTAGATTTTCGAACCACCGAGGCGAGTCGGGCGCGTTCGCTTATCAGGGCTTGAATCTGAGCATCCAGCTGGTCGATTTTCTTGCGCACTTGACGCAGTGAAATCTCACCCTGTTCAACGTCATTGTCCGTTTTTCTTTCCATCAACCTGCTCTGCTCTCGAAATCCTGCATAAATTCAATCAGCGCTCTTATACCTTCGATGGGCATGGCGTTGTAGATGCTGGCGCGCATGCCCCCAACTGAACGATGGCCCTTCAAACTGCTCAAACCAGCCGCTTCAGCTTCACTTATGAAGCGCCCGTGCAGGGATTCATCGACAATCTGGAATGGAATATTCATGTGTGAGCGGAACTCTGCCGGAACCCCGTTGCGGTAAAAATCACTCCGGTCCAGGTACGCATACAGGGTTTCCGCTTTTTCCCGGTTGAGCCGCGCCATCTGTTCGACACCGCCGCTTGCTTCAATCCAGTCGAAAATCAGCCCGGCAATATACCAGGCGTAGGTGGGTGGCGTGTTCAGCCGCGAACCCTGCTTGTGTTGGATTTTCCATGATTGCAAATCGGGAACCACGGGAGACAGGTCCCGCAAGAGGTCTTTTCTGACGACCGCCAGCGTGATGCCGGCCTGGCCGATATTTTTCTGTGCCCCGGCGTAGATAACCCCGAATTTATTCACATCCACAGGCCGGGACAGAATGTCTGATGACATATCGCTCACCAGGGTTAACCCGGTTTCAGGTGGTTGCCTGAATTGCACCCCGGAAATGGTCTCATTGCTGACATAGTGGAGATAGGCATGATTGCCATCGACATCCCAGTCGCCGGCAGTGGGAATCGACTTGAAGCCGCTACTTTCGCTGCTGGCGGCAAGGTGCGCCAACCCCAGGCGTTGAGCAATGACGAAGGCTTTCTTACTCCAACTGCCATCTACGATATAGGCGCCGGTTTTATCCGGACTGGCCAGGTTCAATGGAACCTGGGCAAACTGGGTCGTAGCTCCACCGGCCAGGAACAGGACGGCGTACTCGTCAGGGATCTGGAGCAGGCGCCTCAGACACGCTTCAGTCTTTTCTGCCAATGCATCAAATGCAGCGCTGCGATGGGATATTTCCATGACCGACATACCCAGGCCCTGGTAGTCCAACATTTCGTCACGGGCTTTTTCCAGCACCGGCAGCGGCAGCGTTGCGGGGCCAGCGCAAAAATTGAATATTCGAGTCATAGGATCAAATCCCTGGTGGCAGAATCATAACCCTGCATAATAGCCTACGAGGCCTGTCTGCCATAGTGGAAAAGTGAAAATCAAACCGCCAGCAAGGTCCCGCCGCGCCGGCTGTTTTTTAACTTGGCCATGTCCGACCGCCTGAGCTGCAATTCCTCGAGGTAGCCCTCCTTGACACCGGTAACGTACTCACCGGAAAAACAGGAAGTATCAAACCGGGATATGCCGGTATTGCCTTCCTGGCAGGCGTCAATCAGGTCGTCCAACCCCTGGTAAATGAGCCTGTCCGCCCCCAGGACCTGTTCTATCTCCTTTTCTTGGCGGCCGCTGGCAATCAGTTCGGAGGGCGCCGGCATATCGATGCCATAGATGTTGGGATAACGAACCGGTGGCGAGGCAGATGCGAAATATACCTTCCGTGCCCCGGCATCCCTGGCCATCTGGATAATCTGGCGGGATGTCGTGCCCCTGACGATCGAATCATCGACCAGCAACACGTTCTTATTGCGAAACTCAAGCTCAATGGCGTTCAATTTTTGCCTGACTGAACGCTTGCGCTGCTCCTGCCCGGGCATGATAAAGGTGCGGCCAATGTAGCGGTTTTTGATAAAACCTTCGCGATACTTGACTTCCAGATCATAAGCCAGTGGCAACGCCGAAGTACGGCTGGTATCCGGCACCGGGATAACCACGTCGATATCATGGTCGGGCCACTCCCTGAGAATCCTGCGGGCCAGCGCCTGCCCCATCCGCAGGCGGGCCTTGTAAACTGAAATATCATCCAGCATGGAGTCCGGACGAGCGAAATATACGTATTCAAATATGCACGGGCTGGCCGGTTCTGCGTGCGGGCTCTCATGGGTATGCAGCTTGCCATCGAGTGTGATGAATACTGCCTCTCCCGGTTTCAGGTCGCGCATCAAGGTGAAATCCAGTACATCCAGCGCCACGCTTTCCGAAGCTATCGCGTATTCCCTGCCCTTATCCGTATCCCGGAAACCCAGGACAGCGGGCCGGATGCCATGCGGATCACGGAACCCCAACACGCCTTTGCCGCTGATCATCGCGATCACCGAGTAAGCGCCCTTGCAGCGTTGATGCAATCCATCTACCGCCCGAAACACATCGGCCGGTTTCATTCCGGCTGGTCCGATATTGTGAAGTTCGTGAGCCAGGACGTTCAGAAGAACTTCTGAATCCGACTCGGTATTGAGATGGCGGCGATCACTGTCAAAAAGCTCTTTCTTCAATTCCGCCGCGTTGATCAGGTTGCCGTTATGTCCCAACACAATGCCGTAGGGTGAATTGACGTAGAACGGCTGGGCCTCATCGAAGTTGTCAGAACCCGCAGTCGGATACCTGACATGGCCGATACCCACCTCACCCTTCAGCTTGACCAGGCTGGAGCTGGGAAAGACATCCCTGACCAGTCCATTGCCCTTGAACAGGTTAATCTTATGCCCGTCCAGCGTGGCGATTCCCGCCGCGTCCTGACCCCGGTGTTGCAAAATGGTCAGCGCATCATAAATCGAAGGCGTGACTGCCTGCTTTCCGACAATGCCAATAATCCCACACATTCAGAATTTCCTTGTTTTTATCAGGATATTTTTTGGCGTATTTTAACACGCTAGGTGTCGATGACCGCCACTTCTTCCTGAGTGCTTTTCGCCCCTCTCAATTCGAGGTGCTCCTGGATGTAATCCGGTAATAAACCGGCCGCCCAATCAGCCAGCGGCATCAGGCTTTGTATGCTTCTCGACTGCTGCCACCACGGGTCCTGCGGAACGGGCGTCAACCCTGCAACGAGTATCAGGGCAAGCACCAGCGCCACCCCCCTGATACCTCCAAACACAGCCCCAAGCAAACGGTCCGTGCCACTGAGACCGGTTTTTTCAACCAGTTTTCCGACCAGGAACGTCAATAGACCACCCACGAGCAGCACTGAAATAAACAAACCGGCAAACGCCAGGGACGTGCGCACCGACGGCAACTCGATGTGGTTTTCCAACTCCATGGCAACCGCACCCGAATACTGGAAAGCGACCATGAATGCCATCGCCCATACGGCCAGCGAAAACGCTTCTTTTATAAAACCCCGTAACGCACCCACGAGCACCGAAATGGTAATGATTCCGAGGATGATGTAATCAGCATACTCCATGGTATTACCGTTTACTCCTGGGTCGTAACAAAGGCATCCAGGTTGTGCTCTGCTTTGACCTTGCGAGCGAGTTCAGTAGCGCGATCACGACTGAGCTCCGGACCGATCCGAACCTTGAACGCCGTCCCGCTGGCCGAAGACACCTTTTCTGCAAAAGCCGGTAACCCTTCGAGGCGCAAGTTCGCAACCAGGGCGTCAGCGCTGTCTGATTTGCTGAAACTACCCACCTGTACCACCCAGCGTACCAATGGGTCTGACGGGGTCGAGACCGGCGCATTCTCCCCGGGTCTCAAATCGAGCACGCGCGGCTTCAGGTCCGTCATGGTCGAGCTTAAATCCGCCACCACTGCGTCCGCTTCCGAACGTTCAACGTACGGCCCCACGCGTACGCGGTGAAGAATGCCTGCGGGTCGCTCCACGACATCCATCAACACGGGCAAATTATCAGCCTGCAAACGTCCGGCCAGTGTATTGGCATTTTTCTCGCTACTGAAACTCGCCACTTGCACCAGGTAGCGAGGCGTACCCGCCAGTGCTTTGCCGGTTACCTGGTTATCCACGTCCTTGTCCGCTCCCGAGTTCAGGACGATTGCTGTCACTTCGGGCGGTTTTTCAATGTCCACCGTTTGTGTCACCACGCTGTCGGGAAGCTCAGTGATTGCTGAATCAGACGTCCCTGGCGGTGGCGCGGTCTCCACTGCAGGCGAGACCTCTTTTTGAGTTAATGCATCCTGGTCATCCTGACCGGGATTGACAGGAAATTGAACCGTATCAACAGCAGCGGCTTGCGGTTGCCCTGCACTCGCTTCATCAGGCCCGGTTTCCTCCGCGGTAGCAGACGGGCTTGGAATACCGACCGGGAAGCGGCGGGACTCAATGGAAAGCTCCTCGGGCTTGGGCGGTATTTCGATCTCGCGGGATTCCTGCTTGAGCGTATCGGAACGTCCGCTTAGCAGCATCGGTAATACGATGACCGCGAGGATAATCAGTACACTCGCGCCGACCAGTCTTTGTTTTAACGCTTTGTCCATGGTGTTATCTCAAATTTGCGATCCGGTTCACCTCAGGTGAGTTTAGCAGCATCGTGCCGGTCGCGCTGCAAGCTGTTTTTAATCCATACAGCGGCGGCCGAAACGGTCGTAAACGATCCGAAAACCAGGATGGTTTCATCGTTGACCGCCAGTGACACCGCTGATCGCAGGGCCTGCTCGACAGAGTTGAAATCACCGACCTTTGCATTTGGCAATGCTGCCCCGATCCGACTGGCCAGTTGTGTACCCGTTTGACCCCGTGGACCCGGTGAATCAGCACACAGCCAGTGTTGACAGACCTCACCCATTTCACGCGCCACCGCTTCCGCAGATTTATCCGCGAACATGGCGAGAACGCAGATAGTGTCCGGACGGTTATTCTCTCTGAGAAACGCCGCGATCGCCGCCGCTGCCAGCTCGTTATGCCCCACATCCAACAAAATTTCAGGGGTAACGTTCACCTTCTGAAGGCGCCCGGGCACCTGGCAATCCCTGATTGCAGTGGCCATTTCATTGGCTTTCAGCAGGCACTCCGACCTCATCAAAACCAGTGCCGCCATTGCCGCGGCGAGATTATCCAACTGGTGTGGTCCACCCATGCCCGGACGCGGGACCCGCAAAGACATGTTCCCCATGGTAAACAGCAGGGGTGATTCGATTGAGCCTGACCGCTCGCTGAGCTCAAATTCCACACCGCGCCGGTACACAGGCGCTTGCAGTGACCCGGCAATCTTCAAAATCTCTTCGGGGGGGCTGGCCTGGGTACAGACAACGGGCTTGCCCTGCCGCAGAATGCCGGCTTTCTCCGTTGCAATCGAAGACAGGTCGGGCCCCAGGTATTCCTGGTGATCAAGGCCGATCGGAGTGATCACGGCGCAATCGGCGTCCACCAGGTTGACCGTGTCCAGGCGACCGCCCAGGCCAACCTCGAGCACGGCACAGTCCAGCTTCGCCTGCTGCAGGATCAACAGTCCGGCGAGGGTTGTAAACTCAAAGTAAGTCAGCGAAATATCGCCGCGAAGCTTTTCGACGTGCTCAAAAGCGCGTACCAGGCAAGCGTCGGATACGGGCTCGCCCATGACGCTGATGCGTTCATTGAAACGGAAAATATGGGGCGAGGTAAAGGTGCCAAAACGTACACCAAGCGCGCCGGTCATTGCCGCAATATAAGCCACGGTAGAGCCTTTGCCGTTGGTGCCCGCGACAGTGAAAACCTGTTTGGCCGGACGGGGTGACCCCAGGCGCCGGTAGACTTCTCCGCAGCGCTCAAGCCCCATGTCAATCGCCTGCGGATGGCGCTGCTCGAGCAGGCTCAACCAGTCATCGAGGTTCATGATTCATGCTTCCCCACCGCTGGTTGCGCCGGTTTGAAATCAATTCTCCAGCAATTCGCCGCTCACGGGCCGTGGCATGCTCCCTGCAGTCAGTAATGCCAGCAACGCGGCGACCTCATCGCGCATATTGCGCCGGTCGACGATGATGTCGATGGCACCTTTTTGCAGCAGGAACTCGCTGCGTTGAAAACCCTCGGGCAGTTTTTCGCGAACCGTCTGCTCGATGACCCTGGGTCCGGCGAAACCGATCTGGGCGAGCGGTTCCGCGATGTTGATATCACCCAGCATACCCAGGCTTGCAGACACTCCGCCGGTGGTGGGATGGGTTAAAACCGATATGAACGGAATTCCGGCTTCGCTGAGCTTCGCCAACGCCACGCTGGTCTTGGCCATCTGCATCAGGGAAAGTAAGCCTTCCTGCATTCGCGCGCCGCCACTGGCGGAAAAACATACCAGCGGCGCTTTCAGGCGCAGGCTTTCCAGCGCCGCACGGGTAAATTTCTCTCCAACAACCGAACCCATCGAGCCGCCCATAAAGCCGAACTCGAATGCACAACAGACAATGTCAGCACCTTTGAGCTGGCCAGCCAGGGCGACGAGTGCGTCGATTTCCCCGGTTTTCTTTTGCGCAGCGGAGATCCGGTCCTTGTATTTCTTGCTGTCCCTGAAGCGCAAAACGTCCACCGACTCAATTTTTGCAGCAATCTCGCGCAGGTCACCGGGATCCAGAAAATGTTTGAGACGTTCGCGGGCGCCAAGGCGCATGTGGTGGCCGCATTTTGGGCAAACCTGCAGGTTTCTCTCGAGTTCCGGGCGATAGAGCACCGCCGTGCACACGTTGCAGGTCGACCACAAACCTTCAGGAACATTCCGCTTGTTGCCACCCTCAGTGCGAATCTTTGACGGTCTGAATTTTTGAAACCAGCTCATATCGATGCATCCAATCCTGTTTTTATCGTTATTGTTCTAACCGTGATCAGGTCATATTGTCCAATGACTCACGCACCGGCGCAACAAAACCCGCTGCAACGGTACAGGCATCCTCCCGGCTTGCAGTCGCCGCCAATGCCTCGACGAGGGCACTCCCGATGACGACGGCATCGGCGTGGGCGGCCACGTTGACAGCCATTTCAGCATTCTTGATACCGAATCCAACTGCGACAGGTAAATTACTGAACTCGCGAATCTGCCTGACCGGTTCACTCAATTCCGGTGCATCGAGCCGTCCCGACCCGGTTATGCCCTTGAGTGAAACATAATAAATGAAACCGCTGGCCATGCCGGCAATATCCCTGACCCGCTCACGCGTGGTCGTGGGGGCGATAAGGCAAATACCGTCAAGGCCCGATTCAGCCATCGCGACACCAAGGTCGCCGCGCTCTTCCGGCGGGCAATCCACCAGCAGCAAGCCATCAACGCCGGCATTTCTCGCCCGCTTTGGAAACCTGGATCTTCCGTAACGTTCCACCGGGTTCATGTACCCCATTAACACGACCGGCGTGGTTGCGTCCCGCTGGCGAAAGGATTCCACCATGTCCAGCACGCTTTCCAGGTTGACGTTCTTTTCGATTGCCCTCTCACTGGCCAACTGGATAACCGGCCCGTCGGCCATCGGGTCGGAGAACGGCACACCCAGTTCAATCAGGTCCGCGCCCGCACTTACCAGCGAGTGCATCACATCCACGGTCCATTCAGGACCTGGATCGCCCGCGGTGATGAACGGTATCAGGACTTTACGTCCGGCGGCCCGGGCCGCCGCGAAACATTCAGAAATTCTCTCGCTCATAAGCTAAGCCCTTCGATTTCCGCCACCGTTTGCACGTCCTTGTCGCCCCTGCCGGAC
>JABDPJ010000133.1 GCA_013042835.1 Lysobacterales bacterium | reverse complement strand
CAATGGTCTTGCCTTTGCGCTTGGCCTTGGCCGCATCCATCCAGGGTTCGAGGTCTTCAGGCGTGCTGTCGGGGAAGTTCAGCATGATATTGCCCATGTCACCCTTGGGATCAAGGATCAACGTGGGAATGCTGCTGAGCAAGGCTTCTTCGAGCATGTTGACGCCGAGCCCGGTTTTGCCCGAGCCGGTCATGCCGAAAATCACGCCGTGGGTGGTCAGGGTGCTCGCTTTGAGCAGCACTGGTTCGTCGGTTGCGCTCTCGCGACCGATGTAAAGCTGGCCTTTTTTGGTATCCATGTCGTGAAGGTATCACCAGAGCCAGCCAGAGGCAAAGTGTCCGTGTTACCAGTGGTTAAATATGAGGCTATTCGGATACAGTCTCCAACCCCGGTGGTCAGGGTAAGCACTGAATAAAAGCCGGCTTGAAAGAGGTCAATCGAAGCACACCCCGGCACTTGACTCTGACCCCGGAAATTTAATGTCCTATACTCAATCTACTTTAAAAAACTATTCCCGACATTCAAAAGAGGCCAATTAATATGAAAACATTCCTGAGCAAAGTATTGATTGCGGCATGCCTGGCTGTCGCCCTGGCGGGCACCGCTTTTGCCGGCGACAGCACAGACGAGGCGGGCATCGAACGCGCGGTGCAGAACTACGTGAGTGCGCTATATGACATGAAACCCGAACTGCTGGACGCAAGCGTCAGCCGGCAGCTGAAAAAAGTCGGCTACATGCCCGCCGAGGACGGCTCGGGCCTTGCCGAGAGCTGGATGACGTTCGACGAACTCCGGGAATTGGCCGGACACCTGAACAAGGACGGCATGTTCGACCCTGAGACCTCTGCCCGCGAAGTGACCATCCTTGGCCACTACGACCTGATCGCGAGCGTCAAGCTCGACGCGGCCTGGGGCATTGACTACATTCACCTGACGAAATTCAGCGGTGAATGGATGATTATGAACGTGATCTGGCAGATGCGGCAGGAAAGCAAATAGCGGAGCCCATTTAATCCGTAGATATAACCGGCCCCTTGACGGAATCCGGCGCCGAATTTAGTCAGGATTAATCAAATGCAGGACATGACCCGCGATCAAGACCACCGCCTTGCCCTCGTCACTGGCGCAACCGGCGCGATCGGCAAAGCCATTGCACTGGCAATCGCGCAACAGCCGGGCTACCGGGTGGTGCTGTTGTGCCGCAACCCCCGGAAAGCCGACCAGGCAGTCAGGGAAATCATCGATGAATCCGGCAACCCGCGGGTAAGCCATGAGATCGTGGATTTATCCAGCAGGCAATCAATTGAAGCCGTTGCCCGGCGGCTGCAGGGTCCGGTTCACGTATTGGTGAACAACGCGGCGATCACGCCCCGCCGGCGCCAGGAAACATCCGAGGGTATCGAGCTGCAGTTCGCGACCAACGTGCTGGGGTACTTCTGGCTGACCCGGGCGTTGCTTGATCAACTCAGCGCCGGCGCACCGGCCCGGGTAGTCAACGTGGCCAGCTACTGGGCCGGCGACATGGACCTGGATGACCTCGAGTTCAAACGCCGCCCCTACAACAACAATACGGCCTACCGCCAATCGAAACAGGCCAACCGCATGCTGACGGTGGCGCTTGCCCGGCGCTTAGGTGACCTCGGTGTAACGGTCAACGCCTGCCATCCCGGGGATGTCAGCTCCAACCTCAGTAACAACCTCGGCTTCGGTGGCCATGAAAGCCCCCGAGACGGGGCCCGCACGCCCGCATGGCTTGCCACCGATGCGACCGGGCAACAAGAAACCGCCAAGTATTTCGAGCACATGCAAATGCGCCGCTGCCCGTTCGGTGAAGACAGCGAAAAGGTGGAGGCGCTTTACCAGGCTTGCCTGGCGTACTAGCCGACTTTGAACTAACGCCGGATACCCCAACTATCGCTGGCAGAAAAAGTGTGCCGGGTACCTGCATCCCTGGTTATTCCTTCTCGGCCCACTCACGAATTTTGCGCTTGATTTTTTTCTCGACCTTTTCGCCTATTTCGTCACAATCGGCGTCCGGACTGATGCCTTCGTCTTCGACCCAGGCTCTCAGCTTGCGCATGATTTTCTCTTCGACCCTGTCGCCGATTTCATCCCACTCTTTTTCCTCCCGCTTCTTTGCGGCAGACTTGCAGTTCGCGTGGGAACTGCCACCCCAGATTGAAATCACACCCAGCAGAAAGCCAAAGTCGTACCAACCGCCCGTGTTATGTGCTTCATAGACGGCGACACTGTCGTTGAATACGTGAATGATGAGGCTGATGACCGAAATAATCCCGTGCCAGAGGCCGTACCAGAAACCGGCCGGCGTCTCCTGGGTGAAGGACGCATTTCCCGCAGCGCAGGAAACCAGCAAAAGGGTAAACGGAATAAAGACGAGTAACCGCAAATTCAATTTATTCATTGATGCCTCCTTGTTGGTAGGCGATTTGGATGATTGCCGTACCATTCGAAATAAAGGTCATTTCCCGAAGAATGACTGCAATGAATTGTAAAACTTCTTCACCAATCCCGTAAGACCGGAAAACAAAAGCCAAACGAAAGCCAGGACACTCACATTTTCAAAATTCGAAAACATGAGTGTCCTGGTTGATTGTGTGCTGATTTAGCGGGTATTTCCTGCGGTTTTAAGGAATTGCAACCGGCACGTAATCCTCAACGATGTCTTTCCAGCCGAACTTCGACTGGCGTGCGCCGATGCGGGTGAACTCAGTCGCCCACTCGGTCAGCAGCGTACCGTTCGCCTGACGGGTATAAAAGGAGATGGGCTGCGGGAAAGGAAAGTTGGGCGTAGGCGCAGTGACCTGCACGGCGCCATGCGTGTCATCGCCACTAACGATGAAACGCTTATAACGCCTCGGGTAGGCCTCGTTGAGGGCACCGTGTTCGGAGAGAATGAGATCACGGTAAACCTCCGGTGCCATCAGGCTTCCATCGCCCTGTGTAAAGAAGCGGTTGGTGCGGTCCGAGTCCGTCTCGTAAAAGCCTTCACGGATGGTCGTGTCGTTCTCAAGCCGCCAGTGGATGATGCCGGTTTGCTGGCCAAAGGCATTGCAGCGGCCATCGTCGATACAGCTTTGCGGATAAAATTGCTGGAATTGCCAGTCATTCTGACGCGCAAAGACTGACAGCCACGGGATATCGGGGCCGCTGCCAAAGGGTGGCGGCGGGTTGCCCAGGTTAACCGCGATGGGCCCGGCATCGTTGTAGACCGTCAGCTTGGCGTTGTTTCCAAAAACGAAACGCGCCAAAAACGGTGCGAAAGCGGCAACGCCTACGCCACCGGCGCTATGGCCCATGACGGTTATCTGCTTGGCCCTTGGGAACATCTCCCCGGCAACATCCATACCGGCGCTCACGTTGCGCAGTCCGCGGTGATGACGTGTCGGACCGACCGGGAAGGTTGGGTCCAGCTTCACATCGTTGTCGCCGCCAAAGGTCGAACCGTCGCAATACGGCATGTAAACAACCGAGTAATCGGCAAACGGGTTATCCGGTGAACCGGGGTCGAAGACGCCCGGGAAAGGCCCTTCGGCGGGGGGTGACTGGGCTTCGGCGAGAATATTGCAACTGGGGAAGTCCTGCCAACAGGCACCGCCGCCCTGCAGGAAGACCAGCAGCTTCTTGGGGTCACCCTGCCGGGTAAAGACCGAGTAGGGTGTGCCCGCGATACATACCGGGCCGTCCGGGCGCACTCCCGTAGGGTAAGTCGGATCCGGCACGTAGCCGGGGTCAAAATCATGTTTGGTCCACACACCATAGTCGCTTTCCTGCGACTGGTAGACCCCAAGGTATTTATCGACACCCGCATCCTGCAGTTCAGCCCAGGCCTCTGGATTCAGACCGGACTCGTCGTCATCCGCATACGCGGTCACCGCAAAAAACGCAGTCAGTATCAGCGCCCACAGTGTTATGAAACGGGCATTTCTTTTTTCAATTTTCAAGTTTATCTCCTCTAAAAATTCATATGTTGTAATGAACAGATGGCGACGGGCATTTACATGGCAATACCTCCAAATGACACTATTCGTGAGTGTTTCCCATTAATCATGGAAATCAGATCGACGCATTGCATAGAATGCAACGCACACATCAGTTACGTCAGAAACTCATGCCGGAAGAAGCAAAGGAAGAGCCAACTGTCTTATCCCAGTGTAGACGTGATTTCAGAATTTGCAAAAAAACGATATTTTCAGCCTTTAACAACGATGCGAAAAAACAAGGCTATTAGCTGGGTTCATAACCCCTGATTTCTGTGAAAACCACCGGTATCCGCACTATACTTCTAGAGCACACCTGAAAAAATTTGAGACTTTCAAGGGGCAGGAGGAACCTACTATGAATCCCGTCCAAACTGGCGTAGCGGGCAAAACCGCGGTTACAGACCTTTTCATGACAGCACCCTGGCCACCGGCCAACCGATTTCGCGACCTGGCAGAGGTTGCCCTGGAAGCCTTGCGCCTTGACCCGGCAAATTATTTTCGTTCGGTCTTTGGCGCGCCCTCGAGCTGGCTACCCCCGCATCGCAGATTTTCTGAGTACAACATCATCAACCCCTGGCAGGTGCTGACGACGGCCCGCTTCCTGATGGATACCAACATTCCAACTTACGCGGTAAGCCCGCCCGGCTGGGCCAGGTCACTTTTCCCGGATTTCATCAACCGG
>JABDPJ010000125.1 GCA_013042835.1 Lysobacterales bacterium | reverse complement strand
AAACGCTTGTCGAAAGTGCCTCCATGGCCGGTGGGGAACTGTTTAAGGCAAAAGCTCACCTGGTGGTGCCGTCCAGCGCCAACATTGACCTGCTCGAGAGCGAGTTGGAGGAGCTGGCCAACGAGTTGATGGTGGATATTGTCTTCAGGAAGTAAGGCTAATTTCAATGCCGGCTTACAGGGCTGATCAATTAAAAGGGAGACCGGCGACTTGGCTGGACAGAACAAGGAACTGAAGCGCGGCAGAAAACTGCTGCTTGTGTCATTGCTGGTAATATTGCTTTCCAGCCTGATAGCCTCGCTTGTCCAGAGCTCCTTCGGTCGGGTGCAGGTCTATGACATCAAGGTCCCCGCGCACAATGGCCAGTGGTTGGTGGCTGACTTGTACAAACCCCGTTCGGCGACCAGGGACAATCCGGCGCCGTTGGTGGTGGTGATTCCCGGTTTCCAGCGCTCCAAGGAAGCCCTGGCCAACGTTGCAATCGAGCTGTCCCGCCGCGGGATTGTCGCGGTCCTGATCGACCCTTACGCGCAGGGCTTTTCAAGTGCTTCGATGAGCCGGATTGCGGCAACCACCGAGGGCTATGGCATGTTCGCAGTGGTGGATTATGCGGCGGGCACACCGAACCTTAACTACGTCGACAAAAGCCGGATAGGGGCAACCGGACACTCTGCCGGCGGCAATGCCGCTATTCGCGGGGCAAGCTATTTTGGCCGTGAGTCGATTGAAACCGGTGAGCCCAGCAAGCTCCATTCTGTTTTCGTGTCGGGTTATGTCCTTACATTAAGAGACGATGTGCTGGAACACGTGCGCTCCAACGTCGGTGTCAGCTACGCTTTTTATGATGAGGGTGCGTACCGCAATGAGCTGAAAGACGGTGACATGCGCTACGCTCCGGAAGCCATTCGTACCGTGAACTCAGGCTTATTGCCCGGTGCTGAAGGCATCGACGAGGTGGAGCTTGACCGGTATTACGGTAGCAAGTCGGACAGAACCCTGCGGGTTGTGCATAACGAGAGGGTTTTGCACCCCTTCCAGCCTTACATTACCGAGGCCATGACCAACCAGATCGAGTATTTCGAGCGCGTTTTTGACATTGAAAGTGAGCTTTCCAGTGACGATCAGGTTTGGTATTGGAAAGAGTTGCTGGGCCTCGTGTCACTCATTGCCGCGCTGGTTGCGGTTATCCCCATGGGCAGGTTGCTGCTGGAAATACCTTACTTCAAGCCCCTTGTTCACCCGCCGCCGCCGGCGTTGGCCAAAGCACGGGGGAAAGGGCTCTTGGTCTTTTGGGGGCTGTTTGTCATCGGCGCCCTGATCGCCTGCTTTACCTATATTCCAATGGCGGAACTGTCGCAAAAGCTTTTTGTGGCCGCCTCTACCCGCCAGCAAACCTGGTTTTTCCCGCAGCGTATGAACAATGCGGTGATGCTCTGGGCGGTGCTCAACGGCACCGTCGGCTTCCTGCTGTTCTGGCTGAGTTATCGCTTTTTCGGTAAAAAGCGCGGCGTGCGGCCGGAGCTGTGGGGGGCATCTACCAGTGTGGCGGAGTTGTTGCGCACTTTCGTACTGGCTTTCACCCTGTTCCTGTTCTACTTCCTGTTCCTGTTCATGGTGTACTACTTCCTGCACGTGGATTACCGCTTTCTGTTCATGGGCGTGCGGTCATTCCAGGCGCCCCTGTTGGTGCTGCTGGCCATGTATGTGCCTTTTTTCTTGATCTTTCTGCTGTCGAACTCATTGC
This sequence comes from Lysobacterales bacterium, assembly GCA_013042835.1. GTDB lineage: Bacteria > Pseudomonadota > Gammaproteobacteria > Xanthomonadales > SZUA-36 > SZUA-36. The sequence continues at coordinate 7,977 of JABDPJ010000125.1, read as the reverse complement.
GCATCAACGGCGCGATGCGTTTTGAAGGTGAACCGGAGTGGAAGAGCCTCCTCGTTGGCGGGTTTGCGAATTCGCTGGGTTTAATGTTGATCGTGGTGGTGCAATATGTGACCTTTGCCATGACGGGTACGGTCTACTGGACTGATGGCTGGTTGTACGTCAACCTGCTGTTTGCCGTCGTGCCGATGATGTTTTTCCTGCCCTATTTCAATCGCTATTTCTTCAGGATGACCGGCAGGATTTACCTGGGACCCATGACCACCGGCCTGATCTTCATCATGATCCTTATCTCCAACACGGTGATTTACATACCGCTCTGAGGTCCGGCGGCTTTACAGGTCTACGTCCAGCAGGTCGTCCCACTCGTCCAGTTCTGACCTGAGGGCTTTGAGTTCGTTTCTGCGCTCTATTTCCCGCCGGGCCCTGATACGCCTCTCTGCTTCCTCGGCTTTACTGAGTGGCAGGTCAGGCGCATCGTCATCGCCGTCTTCGGACGAATCATCAAAATCCGACTCTTCATCGAAATCTGAATCGGAATCTTCGTCAAAATCGTCAAGCGTACCCAAATCGTCGTCGAATTCGGTAACGTTGTCATCAGCCATCTGATCGTCTCCGGCGAGAAGCACAGTACCTGTATCTGCTGATTAGAAATTTACTTGTTCTTCATGTCAAGAAATATTGAGCGGCCCCCGTTGTAACGACGATTCTCAAATCTCCGTAATATTCTTGGTCCTATCACCGGGGCACCGGCTATTCACACGGCGTTTCCGGCCACGAACCCTGATGACCAGGCCCACTGGAAATTAAATCCACCAAGGTGGCCAGTGACATCTACCACTTCACCAATGAAGAACAGGCCGTCTGTTTTGGACTGCATGGTTTTGGACGAAAGGTCGCGGGTATCGACCCCGCCGAGGGTCACCTCAGCCGTGCGGTAGCCTTCGGTGCTGGCGGGTTTGAGCTGCCAGCTTTCAAGGTTTTGGGCAACGCTTCCAAGCCGCTGATCCGGCCATGCGGCCAATGGCGTTTCCTTCCACTCGGGCCACCAAAGATTTTCCAGTTCAAGAGTCAGCTTGCGCGGTAGCAACTGATCAAGCTGGGTGCGCAGTAAAGCCCTGGGGTGTAACTGTTTCCAACTCAACAATAGTTTCTCTGCCTGCTGACCCGGCGACAGGTTGACGGCAATGGTCTCACCCGGTTGCCAGTAGCTGGAAATCTGCAAAACGGCAGGGCCGCTCAGGCCGCGATGGGTAAATAGCAGATCCTCCCTGAAGGTTTCGCGCTCATTGCTTAAAACGGCTTCGGTGGAAATGCCGGACAACCGTTTGCATACTTCGTGCATGACACCCGTAAAAGTCATGGGCACCAGCCCTGCGGACCGGGGCCGCAGCCTGAGGCCGAAACATTCCGCCAGCTCATAACCGATACCTGAACCACCGAGGCTGGGGACCGACAGACCACCGGCCGCCACCACCAGCTTTGCGGACGTGAAGACACCCTGGCTGGTTTTGAGCCGGAAACCGTCTTCAGGGGGATTTATTGGCATCATTGGTTTCCCGCCGGGCCCTTTCTTGATGGTCCATGCTGCAGTTGGGTGTGCCACTGCTTCCACCTCGCAATTAAGCCTGACCTCGACGCCGGCCGTGCGGCACTCATCCATTAACATGGCAACGATCAGCTTGGCGGACTGGCGGCAAAACAATTGCCCGCTCAGACCACTAACCGTTTCCTTTTCAAAGAAGTCGATACGGTGTTTTTCAACCATCGTAATGAAGTCCCACTGGGTGTAGCGGCTCAATGCAGATTTACAGAAGTGTGGGTTGCCGGAAACATAGCGGTCAGGCGTGATATGCAGATTGGTGAAATTGCAGCGCCCGCCACCGGACATCAGGATCTTCTTGCCCGCCTTGTTGGAGCGCTCCAGCACCAGGACACGCCGGCCGCGCCTGGCGGCAATGATTGCGCACATCAGTCCGGCAGCGCCGGCGCCAATGACGATGACGTCAGGGTTTTGCATCGTAGGCTTCGGACCGACCTCCCTCTACAGGGTAAGCAGATGACCAGGGCATTATGGCCGTTACACCCGTCCCGTGTACATCACTGACAAATAATAGCCAGGGTCAAACGGCAGCGGAGCCGGGCCTGGAAATAGTGAGGCATGGACGCAGGCGCCCGGTTTAACGGGCGGCTTCACCGGACGTGCTTGTCAGGCGTCAGAACCGAATTTGGGCAGTGGCGCCGAATATGGGCGCTGGATCGTACTTGCTCTCTTCCACGACCACATCGTCTGCATCCTTGATCTTCAGTTTGCCGGCGAATTCGACACCGGCAAAGACGTTGAAATTGAGTTTGCTGTTGGGTGTCAGGGAAGCGTTAAACACCAGCGGTACTGACTGGTCACGGCCAATACCGCCGGGTGCGACGCCTTTGTCATCAAGACGGAACTCCTGGTCTTCGTAACGGCCGGCGAGGCCCAGTGACCAGTCATCGTTCAGTTTATAGCTCAGCGTCAGGCCCGGGCCCCTTGAGGCGGCAAGGCCTCGCCCTGTCGACAGGTTCCAGCGGTCGTTGATGCTCCAGTCGATGGCGAGGATTGGGAAAAACCTGGTGCCATCTTCGAGCTTCCCAAACACGCCAAAGCCCGGGCCGATCGTCAGTTCCTCGTTGAGCCGCCAGGTGATTGCGCCAAGCAGGCCCCAGGAGCGGCTGTCGCTATTACTGGCGCCTTTCTCACCATTGAATCGCAGTGTCGGAATGATGAAAATCGAACCGGTTTCACCAAACCCGAAGCGGCCGTTTAGTGAAACCCGGAAATCTTCGATGTCACCCCAGGGTTGACCTCCGCCGAATGTAGAGCGTTCATTGAATTCGTAATTTGATTTACCGCCACCGACCGAGATGCCGACTGAATCACGCCGGCTCCAGCCATAATCGATACCGGCGCTGACAAACCACTGGTCAATAGCGAAGCCACCGCTGGTATCCTTGAGGTCAGTCTCGGACTGGTGGGCGCCGGCGGCATTCAATGTGAAAACCCAGGGCCCCTGTTGTTGTGGTTGGGCAATTGCCGGCACGCTGCCGAGCAGACAAGACAGCGTGATCATGAGAAGAGCGGTGTTGATACGGATCATAAAAAAACCTTTCCTGACTTCTGTGGATACGGTTAAGCCGTTGAAGGAAGACAGCTTATTGAATGTTTTGCCGAATGTCATCAAGACAGTTGAATTTCACATAAAAAAACCGCCGGCTTTAGGCCGGCGGCAAGGGGGAGTTTCCACCATGAGGTGGAGGGGCATTGCAACGAAATTTTACTGCGGCAGAATCACTTCGTCGATGACGTGGATTACGCCGTTGCTCGCTTTCACGTCTACGGCGACAACCGTTGCGCCGTCGACCATGACGGTCTCACCGTCCACGCTGATTTTGACGTCCTGCCCATTAACCGTGGTTGCAGAAGTGAGGCTGACGACGTCGGCCGCCATCACTTTTCCGGCCACGACATGATATGTCAGGATGGCTGCCAGCTTGTCGCGGTTTTCCGGCAACAACAGGCTATCGAGCGTACCAGCCGGCAGCTTGGCGAAAGCCTCGTCGGTTGGGGCAAATACAGTGAAAGGTCCGTCGCCGCGAAGTGTTTCTTCGAGACCGGCAGCCTGAACAGCCGCGACCAGGGTGTTAAACGAGCCGTTAGAGGCCGCAACGTCTACGATGTCCTTACCGTACTTGTCACCGTGGTGACCGGCATTGGCGGAAAGGGTGAAGAGGAATACAGCCGAAGCAAGAATCGCAATGTGCGCGATTTTCTGGAACGGCTTGGGTAATTTTTGAATCGTCATGTCAATCTCCAATATTGCTGGTTAAATGTCGCTGAAAGAACCGCTTAATTGCTAAGTTGTGCAAATACTATACAAAAACCCTACACATTGCAAGTTATTATTGGTTAAAAGTTATATATATCCTATACAAAAACAGCCGCACCTTTGATTATTTGCGGGGAAGTTACTGTTTTTTAATGAATTATATTTGAACGACTTGAAGAGAGGGGCTCAGATAACTCACACCTGATCCCCTATGGGAGTTGGGTTAATAACCTTGTTTACTCTTCTGCAGCAGCCAGTTGTTCGTCGCGGATTGCCTTGAACTCTGTACCCTCCAGCCAGTTGGGCCAATCATTCGAGTTGGCGACGCTGAGACCGGTCCGGAAGAATACCTTCATATCGGCCATCGCACCGCTGACATCCCAGCCCAGGTCGTATTCATCCGACACCCGGTGGTAGTTCTTCGCAACATAGTCTTTCGATACCTGCATGCCGTACTCCACACCTTTTTCTTTATGGTCATAGCCACGTCCGGGGTACAGCATCGGCACGCCCTCCTTGGACAATTCGAAATGATCGGAGCGGAAGAAAGAGCCTTTTTCCGGTTCCCGGTTGGCCACCAGGACTTTTTCCTGTTTGGCCGCAGCCCTGGCCAGGTATTCCTCCAGCTGGCTCATTCCCATGCCGACAACCGTTATGTCACGGGTTTCACCAAAGTTATTCATGCCGTCCATGTTGAGACCACCAACGGTATCGGCGAGGGGTACGAGTGGGTGAGCGGCATAGTAAGCCGAGCCCAACAGCCCCTGTTCTTCAGCGGTGACCGCCAGGAACATCACGCTGCGGCGCGGCGCCTGTGGCAATGATGTAAAGGCCTTGGCGATTTCCAGTAAGGCCGCCGTGCCGGTGGCATTATCCAGGGCGCCGTTAAAAATGTTGTCACCTTCCATGGTCGGGTCGGTGCCGAGGTGATCCCAGTGTGCCGTATAGATAAAGAACTCGTCAGGCGCCTCGCTGCCTTTTACGACGGCGGTAACGTTGCGCGAGGTGACGTTTTCAGCTTCATTGACGAGCTTGGTAGAGGCTTTCATGCCCATTGATACCGCCTTGAAACCCGGTTGCCGGGCCCTGGCGTACATCTCATCAAGGTCCATACCGGCCTTGGCGAAAAGAGTCCTGGCATGGTCTTTCGTAATCCAGCCTTCAACGTTGGCCAGGTTTGCGCCCTTGTCTGGCAACACCAGCGCGAATTGCGGCCCTGTCCAGCTGTTGACGACCGTAGACCAGCCATAGGCGGCCGGCCGGGTATCATGAATAATGATTGCACCGGCTGCACCCCGGCGGGCCGCCTCATCGAATTTGTACGTCCAGCGTCCGTAGTAGGTCATGGCGTTGCCGTTGAACAAATCCGGGTCCTGCGTGGCAAAACCTGGATCATTGACCAGAATAACGACCGTTTTTCCAGCAACATCCACACCGGCGTAATCGTCCCAGTCACGCTCCGGCGCCGAAATGCCATAACCGACAAAGATCAGCTCGGAGTTATCGATGGCGACCTTTGCTACCTGTTGGCGTGTCCACACTACCTGGCCCTCGATATAGGCTAGTTTCATGTCTTCGCCCTCTCCCCCGCTGAAAACCAACTCTGGTTTGTTCACCAGGTTAACCGAGGCCAGGGGAACTTCCTGGACATAGCTGTCGCCGTTACCGGGCTCGAGCCCGAGGTCTTTGAACACCTGCGTAAGGTAATCAACTGTTAGCACTTCACCTGGTGAAGCCGGCGCCCGTCCGCCAAACTCATCGGAGGCCAGGGTTTCGATGTGCCTGCGGTATTCAGCTTCATCAATCGCGTCTTCTCCCGCTGTGACCGGGTCTTCAGTTGGAACACTGGTTCGTGGGCCTGCGGTTGTTCCGGTGCTTGTTTGCGATGTTTCCTGCCCGGTGTCGCAGGCTGTAAACAATGCAGTGCAAATTACCAGGGTGACGATTGAAAGCGTGAAAGAGACCTTTTTATAATTTTTGCTCATCGAATAATCCTGCTGTTGGCGGGTACCGTTAACTGGCCCGAATGTGACGGTTTAACGCAATCGGAGCTAGCCTAACTGCTTGGCTGTTAAAAGCCAAATAATGCTTTATAACGCATGTATTTGCAGATGCCTTATACTGGCGATTGACGAAAAGAGCCCTGAATTCATGGCCCACGCATCCCCATCAGGACCACCTGCAGAAGCCACCGCGCGTGGATTTTTTGGCGTTTTCCGCTACAGCCGGCGAGCGCTTGAGTTGGTGTGGGCTACCAACAGGCGCCTGACAGTCATACTCGCGGTGTTGACGCTAACGGCAGGCGTGTTACCGGCAGCGATGGCTTACGTAGGCGCCTTGATCATTGATGCGGTACTGGAGGCCACCGGTATCGCGAAGGATACAGGACTGATCAGCATGACCCGGGTTTTCACGCTGGTGGCGCTCGAAGCGTTGATCGTTGCCGCCATGGCTGGCGCACAGCGGGGGATTTCGCTGTGCCAGGCGTTGTTACGCGCCCAGTTGGGTCAACGGGTTAACCTCATGATCCTTGAAAAAGCCGTCACGCTGGAATTGGCGCAGTTTGAAGATTCCGAATTTTATGACAAGCTCACGCGGGCCCGGCGCGAGGCTTCAAGCCGCCCGTTATCGCTGGTCAACCGCACATTCGGACTCGGCCAAAACCTCATTTCATTACTAAGCTACGGTGTATTGCTTGTGCAATTCTCGCCGTGGGCAGTCCTGATCCTGGTGCTGGCCGGCCTGCCATCGTTCGTTGCTGAAACCCGCTTTTCAGGAGAGGCTTTCACGCTTTTCCGCTGGCGCTCACCCGAGACCCGCATGCAGATATATCTCGAAACCGTGCTGGCGCGCGAGGACAACGTCAAGGAGGTGAAGCTTTTCGGCCTCGGTCCTCTGCTGTTGCAACGTTACCGGGACATTTTCAGGCGGTTATACAAGGCCGACCGGGCGCTGGCGATTCGCCGTGATGGCTGGGGGTTCGTGCTGGGCCTGATTGGCACGGCGGCGCTTTACGGCGCCTACGCATGGATAGCGGTTGCCGCCGTTGCCAGCCGTATTACCCTTGGACAGATGACCATGTACCTGATGCTGTTCCGCCAGGGGCAAGCGGCTGTATCTGCGATCCTGTCGGCAATCGGCGGAATGTACGAAGACAACCTCTATCTCTCCACCCTGTATGAGTACCTGGAAACCCCGGTGAAACAGAAGACCGGCACCGGTCATGTCGAGGGCCCGAGACCGGACGATGGTATTCGCTTTGAAGGGGTGAGCTTCACGTATCCAGGGGCTGATCGACCGGCACTAAAGGCCGTTGACCTGCATATTCAACCCGGTGAATCATTGGCGCTGGTAGGAGAGAACGGCTCGGGCAAAACAACGCTGATCAAGCTTCTGACCCGGTTGTACTCACCCGACGAGGGCCGCATCCTGCTGGATGGCCTGGACCTTGAAGCCTGGGACGAGGCAACCCTGCGGCAACGCATCGGTGTGATCTTCCAGGATTTTTCGCGTTACCAGTTCCTGGTCGGTGAAAACATCGGAACCGGCGATGTACGTTACTTCAATAGCGGGCAACGCTGGCGTGATGCCGCTGAAAAGGGTATGGCCGACGCGTTTATAGAGGACTTGCCGGCTGGCTACGACACGCAGTTGGGTAAGTGGTTTAAAAACGGTCAGGAATTGTCCGGAGGGCAATGGCAAAAGATCGCCCTGTCGCGAGCGTTCATGCGCACTGAAGCGGACATCCTGGTGCTCGATGAACCAACTGCAGCCATGGATGCTGCTGCCGAGGCGAAGATCTTCGAACACTTTCGCAGGCTGACCCGCAACCGTATCGCCATATTGATATCACACCGGTTTTCCACGGTACGTATGGCGAGCCAGATCATCGTTATTGAGAATGGTCGTGTTATCGAGTGCGGCAGCCACGAACAATTGATGCAGCTGGCCGGGCATTATGCGAATCTCTTTTCGCTACAGGCCGCGGGTTACCGGTAAATGTAGCCGGCGGGTAATCCGGATGTTTCAAAAGCGCCAGGTGAAGTGGTGTCTGTCTGGTACCCGGCCCCTGAGCTGAGGGTGGGTGGCTATTTGAACTCCGTATATTTCCTTGCAT
>JABDPJ010000124.1 GCA_013042835.1 Lysobacterales bacterium | reverse complement strand
ATGCAAGGAGGCGTAAAACACCATGAGACGCATAGAAAATTTTGACAGTTACAAGGGCATATTACCTTACGCAAGTGAAATCTTCGGGGTCTATCAGCCATTACTCGGCTGGAAGTCGAGGCGTATTAACAGGCGGTTCAGGAAGGCATTCGCCGTGGACCGGGCCAGGGCTTATCTTAAGCTGTTCCGGACCATGAGACCGGCAGTCGATTACGAGGCGCCGCCAGCGAGCCTGCATGGCAGGGAAACCTTTCTGCAGGTCAACAAGATCGGGCTGGCCAAGGTGACGCAATCGCGGAAACAGAACTCCAGTTTCCTGGTCGACGATATCCGCGCGAGAATGTCCGGTGACCCCTCGGACCAGGACTGGGACAACCTCCTCAGTGACCGCAACCTGACCCGGCAATTGACCAGGGTGGTGCGCGACAAGTTTGCTCCAACGATCGTTAACAGCCTGGGAGGCAGCATCAATGACGCGGGATCGCTGAACCAGGTTATTGCCGAACAGGCCATGCACGAATCACAGATGGCCGGCTACCTCGCCGAGCTTCGCAAGGCAGGTGCAAAAGACAAGCTGGCCGAATTGTTTTCCGTCAAGCCTGACCTGTGGAAAAAATTTGCAGCGTTTATCCGCTATCGTGATCCGCTCGACTATATAGACCCTCACAAGGACCTCGGCCGGGTGATCGTATCCCCCATATCGGTGGTGCACCTGTTCCGACAATACTTTTTCGAGTTTGACACCTTTCTCGGCACACCCGTGGGACACGTGTGGCTAAGCCCCGGCTCGCAGGTCGAACTGGTCGAAGTCAGCACCCGCAAGACAATCATCGAGCGCACGGTGGGAACCGAGTTTGAAATGACGGTGAAGTCCGACAGGGAAACCACTTCGCTGGAGGAGCTTTCATCCGCAGTGCGCGACGAGAACCAGAGCAACACGGCATTCGGCTTTACCACAACGGTCAACCAGGGCTGGATCGGCGGAAGCGCATCCGCTTCCTCCAGTATCAACCTGGATAAAACCCAAAAGAAATCGCGCGAAGTCACCCACAAGAGCATGCGCCAGCAGACTGAGAGGCTCTCGAAAGAGATTCGCCGCAACTACAAGTCCACCTTCAAGACAATTTCCGAAGTCACGGACACCTCGAGCAAGCGCTACCTGTTGAATAACACGACCGACAAGCTGATCAACTACGAGATGCGCCGCAAGATGCGCCAGGTCGGCACCCAGGTGCAGGACATCGGAACCTACCTGTGCTGGCAGACCTACGTGGACGATCCCGGACGCAGCCTCGGTATCTCGAAGCTGGTGCATATCGCCGAACCGCCGGACCTCGCGGCCATCCAGCAACCGGATGAAGTGCCCGCGCCGGAAGCACACGTCTCGGAACTTGCCATCACCATCCCGTTCGAACCCCGGACGAATGATACCAATAGCGACGATATGGACGAGACCTACAAGAATGGTGTCGAGACCGATACCGATTGCAACGAGGGAACACCTGAGAAGGTAAAATGGAAATTCCACGGCTACTCGGACATCTGCCCCCATACGGGCTACCAGCTCGACAAGATCACCTTTGACTACGGCACCGCCGACATGCGGGCCAGGGCTTATAACGTCGATACCAGTACGCCCGGCAAAGTGAATTTCTCTATCAAGGTCAGGCACGTCAACTTCCACGACGTCTCACCGCTGAATATCACCGTGAAGGTCCACTGGGTGCCCACCCAGGCCACATTGGCCGGTGTCGAGCAGGAGAACGCCAATCGCGTCTCCGAGTACAACGCAGCCAAGCAGCGCAAGTTCAAGGAGGCCTACTACAAGGCGGCCCGCGAACGCATCAAGCTTGCCAGTGAGGTCGAGGCGCGTGATTTTGACGACTTGCGCGACGAGGAACGCATCGTGGTCTACCGGGCGCTTATCCAGGACATGCTCACCCGGGATTTGCCGCTGGCCGACAACCGCACCCGGCATGCCGTCGCCGAACTGCTCAACTCGATCTTTGATATCAACAAGATGCTTTACTTCGTCGCACCGGAATGGTGGCGGCCGCGCCTCCACCGTAGCCAGCAGCAACTCGGTACGCCGGAGATCGAAACCCGCAGTGCACCGGGCACCAGCGTGGGCTTTTACACGCGGGTCATGGCTGCCCAGATGAAGCTCACTCCCCAGCTCATGAAAGCTGCAGATGCGCTGGGGGAACAGAATATTGTCAGCTGGGGCGGCACCGAAGAATTTGGCCGCGATAATTACTACATCACCGAGGAATCGGAGCCGGCGCCGATGGGCAGTTCACTCGGCTGGTTATTGCAGCTCGATGGCGACAAGCTCAGGAACGCCTTCCTGAATTCTCCCTGGGTCAAGGCCGTGATTCCCATCCGGCCGGGGCGTGAAAAAGCGGCATTCAACTGGTTGCAACGCCTCGAAGTGGAAGGCGCCGACGGCCTGGACAGCGAATACATCGCAGCGCAGGAAGAACTTGAAGATATCCCGCACGCAGGCAGCAAGGTCACCATCCGCGATGCGATCAATCACCTATGTGAAAAGGTGCGCGAAAAGCACGATGAGTCGTTGACGGTCGGCAAGCATCCGCCACAGGAGATCAATGACGACAACAAGGTCAGCGCCACGCCGATTGACAAGGTTTACGAGCACGGCTTTTACGCCAATGCCGACGGCTTCAAGCTGCTGCCATCGGAAAACTTCGAGATCTTCGATCAGTGGGTTGAGATTCTGCCCACCGACCAGGTCGTGCCGGTGGAAGTGCGCTACGACCCGATCACCGGCCGCCAGGTACAGGATGAATAATGTCCCTGTGCAAGCTGCAGCCAGACTCAAGGCTGATTTACGCATTTTATGCAGATGAGGCAGGGCCCCCGGGGCCCTGCCAGGACGGCTACAAGTTCCGTATCAGCCGCTTCGTCAAGAGTGCCAGAAACTGCGCTGAGTTCTATTCAAAATCCGCCTGCATCAAGGTACCCAATCCGCTGCTCGATACCACCCTGCCGTTTCCCGAGAACCTGCCACGCCACAAGCAGGCGAAACTGGATAAAAAGTTCAGAGAGCCGCGCCGGTATCACATCTATGTGTCACCCGGGTTGATCGACGCCCACCTGAATCAGGGTGAGGCGCCACAACAACCAAGGGCCAAGGTGTCGGTGTTCTTCGGCGTGGGGCCTGAAATTGCACTATTCGGACTGCGCGCATTTTTCGAGAAAACAGCCGCGGGCGCACTGGTGACCGTACCGGGGATCGAGGCCGATTGGGAAGGCTATGGCAAAGCCTGGGGTATCGGTATAGATGCGAGCATCATCGACAAGCTGTTGTTCGAGGCCGGGCTTATCGGCCAACCGTGGGACCTGCACGTACTGGCCGGTTACAGCACCGGCTACCGGAGTCTCAATGGCACGATCTGTAATGCGGAGCCACTTGGGCTCAAGCTTGACACCGTTAAGCGCATGACGATTTTCGATTGCCTCTATCGCCACGACGACCACATGGCAAATAACAAGGAGCCGGCCTACTCAAAGCGTTTCACGCAGCGCGCAGTAGACCGGCTTGTCAAGGCATCACCCGACTTGGAGATCGCGGTCTTCCGGGTTACCGTCGCTGGTACGCCAAGGGGACCTTATGACGAAGGTTTGCTGGCACAAATTCCGGATAGCAACCTGATCCTGGTTAATTTTCTCGAGGAGGAACTGTTCGCCCGGATTCGCGCACTGTGTATTTGCCGCTTCATCCAGAACGCAGTGGTGTCCGGCATAGTCCAGGAGTCCGACCTGCCCGCGACTGTCATCGAATTCATCAAGCTGTTACCGGATCGCGGTACATTTACCACCCGCCCCGGTGGAGTCGGCGTGCCATTGTTCAAATGGCTCGAACGCAAGGACGTCAAGCTCAGGATCGCTGAGATATACCAGCATCACCATGGGCAGCGGACCATCATCAACCACCTTATTCACCTGACCGTAAAGCATGGCCTGCTGGGCGGTTGGGAGAGTACCGATTATCACGACATGATGCACCGTTACTTCGTGCAGGAATTCGGCAGGGAATACCTGGTCTGACAGCAACTGCAAGGGCCGGGCTTAAGGGGACGATGCCTGCTCCGCCAGCGCCTTGTCCAGCATCTCGATCAACGCCTCGCGATCATAGCTGTATTGCTGCTCACCGTTATGTTCAACCAGCCGCTGCATGGCGCGATTGATGGTCGAGTAAGCCTGCTCCTGGTTGGGCACCACCATGTAGCGAGACTTGGGGGAGTCATTGAACAAGGCATGCATAACAGCTTTTGAAACATCATCCGGATCACCGGACTCCGCCAGGGCCCTGGTGAGCCAGTCCATTGACGCGCTGACGGCGGGTTGGTCGCCCTGACTGGCCTTGGCGACGGCACGATCCGCTATTTTCGATTGGTAGGTGCCGGGTTCAACCAGGCTGGACTTGACACCGTGAACGCTCATTTCGTCAGCCAGCGCATCGCCAAACGCCTCCATGGCATGCTTGCTCATGGCGTAAGGCCCCCAGGTGGCCGATGAGAGTGTTCCTGCAATCGAGCTGATGGTGACGATGCGGCCCCCGGACTCGATGATCAGTGGAGCAAAGGCCCTCGTGATGCGGTAAGGGCCATAAACGTTGACGTTCATCTGGAAATCGAATTCCTGCTCGTCAATATCGACCAGGGAACTGGATACCAGCACACCGGCATTATTGACCAGTCCATAAAGTCCCCGCCCTGCGTCAGTCACCATCCTGACGGCTGCATCGATTTCAGCCTGCCTGGTCACATCCAGCCTGACAGCCTGGACGTTCTCAATCGCGTTCAGCTCATCGATATCCTTGTCCTTGCGCGCACCCGCGTACACAAAATATCCGTTTGCAGCCATCATCTCGGTCATGTTACGGCCGAGGCCCGAACTGGCGCCTGTGACCAGCACAGCTTTCTGTTCAACGGCCGGAGCCGCCGGCAAATTTGAAAAGACAATCAGTGAGGAAACTGCCAACAGCAGCACTATGACGTTACGCGACATTGGGAACTCCGAACATGGTGGGATTGATAAAACTATAGCACGGGATTCTGAAAATGATATTCGCGCGCCAACCCCGGGCCGGTCTTCGGCGAAATCAGCACCGGTGAATAGGCACCCACTGGCGGCAGCTATGATAGTAGTATATGGGCTGTAACGCTTGTTCGATACACTTGCCCGCAAGTTGCCGGGCGTATCCAAACCTGTTGATTTCATGAATGAATCCAGGCTTGCTACAGGATTTTCTAAAGGTAAAGCACACGATGAGAACACTGGATAACAATGTCCGCATTTTGCGGGAAAACTATGCGCCACTTGCCGCGATTCCTGAAGATCAACTGCTGGGCCTGATCCGCAGCTATGAACTCGAAGCCGGCGACCGCATTTCCTTCAATGCCGGACAGGAGGAATGCGTGTTCGTTCTTTCCGGTGAAGTGGAGCAATCCGGCGATGGTGAGCCAACCCTGCTGGGTCCGCACAACACGCTCACTCGGCCGGTATGCCTGGCCGGAAGCGACAGCACGTTTACGGCCACGCAAACCAGCGTTCTTGGCCGTATCAACCCGGCCAGGCTCGACTTCCTGCTGAGCTGGGAGAGCTTGCGCACCGACACGCGGACAGACGACTCTTTTCACGAGTGGTTGGGCAGGCTGCGCAACCCGCTCATTTTCAGCCAGTTACCGCTGGAGAATGCGCACGAGGTCTTCCGCCGTTCTCAACCACGGGATGTCGGCGAAGGCGAAATCATTTTCGACATGGGTGAGGAGGCGCAAAAATTCTACTTCATCGAACGCGGCAGTGCCGAATTGTGGCGGCCGGAACTCTACGATGACGAACTCAGGATGACCAAGATACTGGCCGTCGGTGACTATTTTGGCGAAGAAGCGCTGGTTACGGGCGGGGTTCGCAACGCCCGGATCAGGATGGTCGAAGACTCCCGCCTGCTGGTTCTGGACAAGGAGGATTTCGACGAACTGATCAATGCGCCGATGATCGACCGGGTCTCGCCCGGCGTCGCCAATGCGATGCTCATGGAAGGCGCCAACCTGCTCGACGTTCGCTACGAGGAGGAATACGAAATGGAGTATATCCCCGGCTGTACACTGATACCCCTGCTGGAGTTACGTGAGCGGGTGAGCGAACTCGGGAGCGGCA
>JABDPJ010000112.1 GCA_013042835.1 Lysobacterales bacterium | reverse complement strand
TCATGGGCTCTGCCGCAGGCGGCGTCGATATCGAACAGGTCGCTTCAACCGAGCCTGAAAAGATTGTCACCGTGAGTGTTGATAATACCGCTGGATTCCAGTCATTCCAGGCTCGCCAGATGGGTTTTGGCATGGGGCTGTCGGCCAAGCATGTCAGGCAACTGACCGGTATCATGAGCGCGCTTTACAAGCTGTTCATCGATAAGGACCTCAGCCTGCTGGAAGTCAATCCGCTGATTATCGACGGTCAAGACAACCTCGTCGCCCTCGATGCCAAGATCAACATGGACGACAACGCGCTGTTCAGGCATGCAGACATGGCGGCAATGCGCGATGAAGCGCAGGAAGACCCGACCGAGGCGGCAGCCAGCCGGCATGGTCTGAACTACATCACGCTGGACGGCAATATCGCCTGCATGGTGAACGGCGCGGGCCTGGCCATGGCGACCATGGACGTGGTCAAGCTCAATGGGGGTGAACCCGCCAACTTCCTTGATGTCGGCGGCGGCACCAACGCCGAGCGGGTCAAGGAGGCCTTCAAGATCATCCTTTCCGGTGAAAATGTCGAAGCCATCCTGGTGAATATTTTCGGCGGCATCGTGCGTTGTGACCTGATCGCCGAGGGCATTATTGCCGCGGTAGAGGAAGTCGGCGTTAGCGTACCGGTTGTTGTCCGGCTTGAGGGCACGCTGGTTGACGAAGGTCAAAAATTGCTGGCGGAAAGTGGCCTGGCCATTATTTCCGCATCTGATTTGAATGACGCCGCCAAAAAAGCAGTGGCGGCAGCTAACGATAGCGAGGTGGCCCAATGAGCGTTCTGGTCAACAAAGATACCAAGGTCATTTGCCAGGGCTTCACAGGCAGCCAGGGCACTTTTCACTCTGAGCAGGCCATCGAATATGGTACGCAGTTGGTTGGCGGCGTGACGCCCGGCAAGGGTGGCCAGGAACATCTTGGCCGTCCGGTATTCAATACCGTTTCAGAAGCCGTAGCCGAGACCGGCGCGGATGCGACCGTCATTTATGTACCGCCACCATTCGCAGCTGATGCCATTCTTGAAGCAGCCGATGCGGACATCAAGGTCATTGTTACCATCACCGAGGGCATTCCGGTACAGGACATGATCCGCGTTAAGGCCGTACTCGACAATAAGCCGGATACCTGGCTGGTCGGTCCCAACTGTCCGGGCATTATTACGCCCGGTGAGTGCAAGATCGGTATTATGCCCGGCCGTATCCACAGCCCCGGCAAGGTGGGCGTGGTCTCCCGTTCCGGCACCCTGACATACGAAGCCGTTTACCAGACAACGCAGGAAGGCCTTGGCCAGACAACCGTCATCGGTATTGGCGGCGATCCGATCCAGGGCATGAATTTCATTGATTGCCTGCGTTTGTTCCAGGACGACCCGCAGACCGAGGGCATTATCATGGTCGGCGAAATCGGCGGCTCAGCCGAGGAGGATGCAGCCGAGTTTATCACCGAATATGTGACCAAGCCGGTCGTGGCTTACATAGCAGGTGTGACCGCACCTCCCGGAAAACGCATGGGCCACGCCGGCGCCATTATCGCGGGTGGCAAGGGTACAGCCGATGCCAAGTTCGAGGCGCTGGAAGCGGCCGGTGTTTCCACCGTACGCTCGCCGGCCGATCTTGGCCATGCGATTGCAAAAATACTCTAGTTTTCACGCTCGTAACCTGCCCGGAACACCGGGCAGGTCAGCCTGCTGGTAATCAACATGATTCGAATTGCCCTTGCCCAGCAGGATTTCCCTGTCGGTGATATGACCGGCAACCTCAAACGTATAAACAAGAATATTGCCAGCGCCCGCGATAGGGGTGCCGACCTGATCCTTTTTCCGGAGATGGCCGTCAGCGGCTATCCCCCGGAAGACCTGTTGCTGCGCCCCGGCTTCATGCACCGGTGCCACGATGTAGTGGAAGAGTTGGTGCCGGACGTACAGGGTATCGATGTGATCGTCGGCCATCCCTGGTCGGTCGGTGAAGCGCGCTACAACGCAGTCAGCTGGATTCGTGATGGTGCTGTGCTCGGGCGATATTTTAAGCAGGCTCTGCCCAATTATGCCGTCTTTGATGGGCGCCGTTATTTTTCAGCCGGCGAGGGTTCGCTGGTCGCAGCGGTCAATGGTTGTCAAATCGGTGTCATCATTTGCGAAGATGCCTGGGTGCCGGAGCCGGCGGCGATGGCGAAGGCCGTAGGCGCACAGTTGCTGCTGGTCACCAATGCTTCCCCGTTCCGTGATAACAAGCTTGGCGCGCGAACGGATGTGTTGCAGCTGCGCTACAAGGAATGCGGCCTGCCGATCATCTACAGCAACCTGGTCGGTGGCCAGGACGAGTTGGTCTTTGATGGCCGGTCGATGTTGATGAGCACCGATGGCAAATTCAGCATCCGTAGCAGGCCGTGTGAAGAAAGCCTGTCGATAGCCCGTTTTGAACCGGATGAGGGCAAATTGTGGTTTGAAGATGAGGCAACCAGTTCCGGCCTCGATGCTGAACAGGTTGGCAAAACTGAAGACCTGGTGGCCTGCATTTACGTCGTGCTGGTGCGCGGTTTGAAAGATTACATTGTTAAAAACGGCTTCTCTGATGTGGTTTTGGGTCTGTCCGGCGGAATTGATTCAGCGCTGACGCTGGCCCTCGCGGTCGATGCCCTGGGTGCGGAGCACGTACATGCCGTGATGATGCCTAGCCGGCACACGTCGGACCTCAGCCTGAAACTGGCACGCGAGCAGGCTGAGCAAATGGGCGTCGCCTACCGTGAGATCTCCATCGAAGGCGCATACGAGGCCTTGCTTGATTCACTCGAAGTATCGTTTGAAGGCTGCCCGGCGGATGTCACCGAGGAAAACCTGCAGGCGAGGGCGCGCGGCAACATCTTGATGGCCCTGTCCAACAAGTTCGGCTGGATGGTGCTGGCGACCGGCAACAAGAGCGAACTGGCTGTCGGATACAGCACGATTTACGGCGATATGTGCGGTGGGTTTTCGCCGATCAAGGACTGCCTTAAAACACGGGTGTATGCACTCTGTAATTACCGCAACACCATCTCTGCGGCGATACCCCAGGAAGTGATAGACCGCCCGCCCTCGGCCGAACTGGCGCCCGATCAACTGGACCAGGACAACCTGCCGGCCTACGACGTGCTCGACGAGGTCCTGTTTCATTACATTGAGCAGGACTGGTCTATCGCAGAGATTGTCGATGCCGGTTTTGATGAAGACATGGTCCGCCGTGTGGCGGGCATGGTCCTGCGAAATGAATACAAGCGGCGCCAGAGCGCACCGGGTGTGCGGATTACGTCAAAGGGGTTTGGCCGTGACCGGCGTTACCCGATCACTTCGGGTTGGCATGAGGAGAGCGTCAGGAAACCCTGATCGGCCGCTGACAGGTACCTAGTCTTTACCAAAAGGCCAGAGTTTGCTCCAGAAACTTCTGTTCGAGTCTCCCGTCAGGTAGGGGTGATCGGGGTAATTCAGCGCCAGTACCTTCAAGCTGTCTTCGGCAAGTTCCGGTAAGCCCATTTCCGTATAGCTGATGTGGAGTATCTCAAGCGCGTTGCCGAGTTCTGGCGAGCCTGGATAGTTCTCAATTGCGAAGCGTGCCCGGTTGGCCGCCGCCACGTAGGCCTTGCGGCGCAGGTAATAGCGGGCGACATCGAGCTCATAAAAAGACAGGTTATTGCGCAAAAACACCATGCGTTGGCGGGCATCGGGCGCATATCGGCTATCCGGAAAACGCCGTATCAACTCGTCGAAGTCCCGGAACGACTCCCTGGCCGCTGTCTGGTCGCGGTCACGAACACGCGAGGGCATCATGCGCTCCATGAAACCCACGCGCTGGTCATAGTTAGTGAGACCACGGATGTAATAGGCGTAGTCCACGTTCGGGTGGCTCGGGTAGGTCCTGATAAAACGGTCCGCCGTGGAAAGCGCGGCCTCCGGGTTGCCGCCCTTGTGATAGGCATAGGCCAACTCCAGCTGTGCCTGCTCGGTAAAGCGACCGAACGGATAGCGGGTGGCCAGGCCCTGGTAGGCCCGCACGGCCCGCCCCCAGTTCTGCTGATCCAGGTACCGTTTGGCTTCGGTGTACATCTCGGCGGCACTGAGGCCCTGGTCAAATTCCCTGTCTTTTTTGCAGCCTGTGGCCGTGACCAGCATGAGTGCGATCATTACACCGGTTAACAGCCTGGTGCTGGTTGAAAACCACGAAGAGAGAGAAGTTGAGAACATTATTTGACCTGACGAAATACTGAGGGCGGAATGATAGCGAAAAAGACCGGCTAAAACCATAAAATATAGCCGTGCAATAATACTCAGTGGCTCCGCCGGACTAAGAATAATGTCAAAGCAGGTCAGTTTAACTCAGCAGATTCCAGAGAAATCGGCAGGATTGCGGCTGGACCAGGCTGCGGCCGAGCTGTTTACGGATTATTCACGGGGACGCTTGCAGCAATGGATAAAGCAGGGTGAGCTGACGGTTGACGGCCAGCGCGCCAAGCCCAGCAGCCGCGTGCTGGGCGGTGAAACCTTGCGTATTGAAGCCGAGTTGATTGCCGAGGGAGAAGTCGTGCCGCAGGATATCCCGCTGGATATCATTTTTGAAGATGAGCACCTGCTGGTGCTGAACAAACCGGCCGGTCTCGTCGTCCATCCGGCGGCGGGTAATTGGGACGGTACCTTGCAGAATGCCCTGTTGAACCATGACGCCGGGCTGGACACGCTGCCGCGCTCCGGCATCGTGCACCGGCTGGATAAGGAAACCAGCGGTGTGATGGTGGTCGCACGCAGCCTCAAGGCTCACGCCAGCCTGGTTAACCAGCTGCAGACGCGCAGCATGAGCCGCGTTTACGAGGCCGTGGTCAAGGGCGAGATACCGCCGGCCGGCACCATCGACGCCGCCATCGACCGCAACCCGCGTGACCGTAAGAAGATGGCCGTCCTGCAGGGCGGCAAGCCTGCCATCAGCCACTACAGGCTGATCCAGCGGCTACCCGGCACCAGCCATGTCGAGGTATCGCTCGAATCCGGCAGAACTCACCAGATTCGCGTACACATGACACATATTGGTTATCCCATCGTCGGTGACCCGCTTTACGGGCGCGGCCCGATCAAGCAAAAAGGCATGCCGGCGGCAGCGGTGGAGGCCATCAACGGCTTTCCGCGCCAGGCCCTGCATGCCCGCACTTTGAAACTGGTGCATCCGGGCAGCGACGAGCAATGCGTGTTCCAGGCGCCACTGGCCGATGACATCAGCGCCCTGATCACAACACTGAAGCTGGCAATGGCCGATGGATGAACCTTCAGTGACGGGATCGCCAAAGATAGAACTGATCAAGCCCGACTGGAACGCGCCACCAAACGTCAGGGCCTTTAGCACGACCCGCCATCGTGGCTTCAGCAAGGGGCCATGGAGCAGTCTCAACCTCGGTGGCAGCTGTGGTGATAATCCTGAACACGTGAAGGAAAACCGCGAACTGTTGCAACGAATGCTGCCGGGTAAACCACCGTGGTTAAAGCAGGTGCACGGCAAGCATGTCGTTGGCTGGAACGAAGCCAGCCAATCCACCCGCGAAGCTGATGCCGTATTCACCAGCGGCACGGGGCAGGTCTGCGCCGTACTGACCGCAGACTGCCTGCCTGTATTGTTTTGTGACAAGGCGGGCACCAGGGTCGCAGCCGCGCATGCAGGCTGGCGCGGACTAGCGGCGGGCGTGCTTGAAGCCACGGTGGCGGCAATGGATTGCGATCCAGCCGAACTGATGGCCTGGATGGGCCCGGCAATTGGGCCGCAGGCATTTGAGGTGGGCCGGGATGTTTATGATGCGTTTGTGGGTTTGGATGCTGATAACTCGACAGCTTTTAAGGTAAGTGCCGACCGCTGGCTTGCTGATCTGTATGCACTCGCAAGGATGGCGCTCGTCAGGGCGGGTGTCGGGTGGGTTTTGGACGGCCAATATTGCACCTATTCAGAACCCAATAAGTTTTTTTCATATAGGCGGGAAGCTGTGACGGGTCGCATGGCAACCGGCATCTGGTTGAAAGCCTAAATTATACTCTTGACTGCCTTACTGTCATGATCTGAGCTATGGCTCGACGCCATACACTCGACCCAAAACTTCGCCGTTCTGGCTGCGCTGCTCTCCGAGTATTTCGAAACCTTCAAAATTCTTATTGGAGAGCAATGATTCGCTCAGGGGGTTCAAATCCATGTTGCTGACCAAAACGTATCGGATGTCAGGCGCAAACTGTCGTAAACGATCGGGTGTCATCTGGAGCAGTTCTTGCGTCAGATTTATATAATCCACTTCTTTCTGGGTCAGGATGAAATTATTTGAGTAAATTGGGCATTTGGTGCGGTACCGCACAAAATTTCCCCAGTCGTTGTCGACCAACAAAAGCCCCGGTTGCTTCTTAC
>JABDPJ010000106.1 GCA_013042835.1 Lysobacterales bacterium | reverse complement strand
GTGCAGCGCGCAGAATCCAACATCTGATTGAAGCGGGTATTTGACGTCGACATAGTCACCCGCAGCTTCCTAAGTTACACTTTTGGCGATGCCTCCTCCATGCGATTCAAAACAAGCTTCACACACGCCCTTGATGCAGCAGTATCTGCGGATCAAGGCCGAGCACCCGGATATCCTGTTGTTATTCAGGATGGGCGATTTTTACGAAGTTTTTTACGAGGACGCCCGCCGCGCGGCCGAGTTGCTCGACATCACGCTGACCAGCCGGGGCACGTCGGCCGGCGAGCCCATTCCGATGGCGGGTATTCCTTACCATGCCCTGGATGGCTACCTGGCCAAGCTGATACGCAAAGGTGAATCCGCGGCCATCTGCGAACAGGTCAGTGAACCGACTGCGGGTAAAGGCATTGTTGACCGCAAGGTCGTGCGCATCGTCACGCCCGGAACCGTCACCGATGAAGCCCTTTTATCAGGCAGGCAGGATAACCTGCTCGCCGCGGCCACCCGCACGGGTAAATCCTGGGCCCTGGCGTGGATGGACCTGTCCTCCGGACGCTTCCTGGTGCGGTTACTCGATGCACAGGACGATCTCGAAACCCAGCTGGAACGCCTGCTGCCAACGGAGTTGCTGATCTCCGAAGACGCCGGCTGGGCTAATAGCTTCAGCGCTCATCGCGGTCTGCGAAAGCGTGCGCCCTGGCATTTCGACCGTGAGTCAGCCTATCACCTGTTGACCGAACAGTTTGGCACCCACGACCTGGCAGGTTTCGGTATCGAGGAGGAACCGGCCGCCATTTCGGCCGCCGGCGCGTTGCTGCAATACGCACAGGAAACACAACGTACTTCGTTACCGCATTTGCGCGGCATCCAGATGGAGAACCCGCAGGGCCACCTGCATTTGGACGCCGTCACACGCCGCAACCTCGAGTTGCTGCATCACCCTGAAGGGCGCAGTGAAAATACCCTTGCCGGTATCATGGATTCCACGGCGACCCCGATGGGTGGAAGGTTGCTCCGCCGCTGGATCGCCGAACCCATCCGCGACCTTGGGCGCCTGCAGGCGCGGCATAACAGCATCGGGGCGTTGCTGGAAACGCGCCTGCATGAACCCCTGCGTTCACTGCTTGGCTCAGTGGGGGATATCGAGCGGATCCTGGCGCGTGTTGCGCTGGGATCGGCACGGCCGCGCGACCTGACAACACTGCGGCAGGCACTGGGTGTTTTGCCGGAGATGAAATCGGCGCTGGGCGAAGCGCAACGCGAATCGTTGCAGCAATGCGGTGAAGACATCCAGGACCTGCCTGAACTGCATACCCTGCTCTGTGCAGCCCTGGTGGACGAACCGCCCGTTCTGGTCCGCAATGGTGGTGTCATCGCCGAAGGCTACGACGAGGAACTGGACGAGTTGCGCAGCCTGTCGGAAAACGCCAACGATTTTCTGCTCGAGTATGAAAACAGGCAACGCGAGGAGACCGGGATTGCGGGCCTGAAAGTCGGCTATAACAGGGTGCACGGCTATTTCATCGAGATCACCCATGCACACACCGATAAAGTGCCCCTGCATTACAAGCGGCGCCAGACCCTGAAAGCGGCGGAACGTTACATCACGGAGGAACTGAAAACATTCGAGGACAAGGTGCTGTCGAGCCGCGAACGGGCGCAAGCGCGTGAACTATTCTGTTATGAGCAATTGGTCGGCAGCCTGCAGCAAGAGCTTGAACCATTGCAGGCGATGGCAACAGCCGTCGCCCGGCTGGATGTTCTGTGTGCGTTCACTGAACGTGCCGTAACGCTGGATTTTTGTTGCCCGGAATTCCGCACCGAACCCGGAATGGACATCCGCGGCGGGCGGCATCCGGTAATCGAGCATGTCCAGCCGGAGGCTTTCACTCCAAACGATACAGTGATGGACTCCCAACGCCGGATGCTGATCATCACCGGCCCCAACATGGGCGGCAAATCAACCTATATGCGCCAGACGGCGCTTATCTGCCTGCTGGCTTACACCGGCAGCTGGGTACCGGCATCCAGCGCCGTCATCGGCCCGCTGGATCGGATTTTTACCCGCATCGGCGCAGGTGATGACATCAGTCGCGGGCGCTCGACATTCATGGTGGAAATGACTGAAACCGCTAATATCCTGCATAGCGCCAGTCAGCACTCCCTGGTGTTGATGGATGAAATCGGACGTGGAACCAGCACTTATGACGGTCTCGCCCTGGCCTGGGCCGTAGCCGAATACCTGGCCCGGAAGGTAAAGGCCTACACGCTATTTGCGACCCATTACTTTGAGTTGACCCACCTGCCCGTGCAGCTTGACGGTGTGCACAACGTGCACCTCAAGGCAGTTGAGCACGGTGACAATATCGTCTTTCTGCACTCCGTGGATGACGGGCCGGCCAGCCAGAGTTACGGTTTACAGGTCGCGGCACTGGCCGGTATTCCTAAAAACGTCTTGAAACGGGCCCGGTTCCAGCTGTCAAAGCTAGAACAAGGCGATAACGAAAATCCGCAAATGGGGTTATTTACCACTTACCAGGAGCCTGAGCCGGAACTTGAACTGGAAAACCCGGTACTGGACAAGCTGGATGACACTGATCCCGATGAACTGACACCGCGGACAGCATTGGATTTGATTTATGCCCTCAAGGGCTTACGTGACCGCTAGTGCTCCTTCAAGCCTTCGTTCAAGGTGTCGCATTCAGCCGGGCTCGGATCGGGCATGGGCAGAAACGACCCTGACCAACCTGGACCAGGCTGTTCTCAAGGCAATTGACACCACGATTGCCGTTGTCAACATGGCAAGCAGATATACAACGCCACTCAAACCGAAGAAATTCGGCGCCGAAAACAAATCCATGTATGCCCGGTTGAAAAACGTAAACGAGAACAGGTGCGTAAGGAACAATGTGTAGGAGTACGGTGATAACCAATCAAGAAGGCGGGTTAACCTGCTGAAGTTACGCACAAGTATACTCATGATCGCAATACAGCCCAGGACGCTGAAGAACTTCACGATAAAGTCCGCCCAAAGGAAAAGTTCCAGGTGTTCAGGCTTTGCCAGGACCACATACATTACGCTGGCCAGGCCTCCGATTACCGGAAACATTACCGCCAACCCGATGCTGAGGTTGCGGTTGTCGATAAATAGTTCTTTTTTCCAGTAATAGAGCAAAATCCCTGTGTAGAACGCAAAAACAATGTCAAAACGCAAAAACCACAAGGGGAATACATGGAAAAAAAACGCGGATTGCAGATAAATGCATTTATAAGCCATCCACACAATAACCACGATATTCAAAAACTTCACCCTGGCCACCAGCACCAGCAATGGCAACAATAGGAAACAGGTATACAAATCTTTCAGAAAATACAGGGGTTCGTTGGCAGGAATTCTGTAGTAGGCAAACGTCGCCTGGAACCAGCCCATCGCATTGAATGGATAAATTTCCAGGTCTGGGCGGACCGATGGATCCGTCGCCTGCATCGGATAAGTGACCAGCAGAATAAAAAGCAGGTTAAACCAGAACAAGGGCCAGACCAGTCGCCTGGCTTTTCGAAGTAGCACTTTAAAGTAACCGTATTTCTCGAGGGTCACCACCGCCAGGTAGCCGGAGATCAGGCTCAGCAGGGGCACGCCACTTTTGGCCAGGCAGGCCTTGAGAAATACGATCATCCAGTTGTCGAAATCCAACGTGGCTGCCGCGTTGATCCTGCTCATCTGATCGAGAATGCCAATATGGGCCAAACTCATCAGGATAATGAGCAACGGACGCACCACTCTTATCGCCGCCGATGTATTCACCGACGGTGAGAAACCCCTTGTCAAATCGAGTTGCACTGCCTACTTGTCCAGACCGCTCTTGAAACGAATTATCCGGCGGCGCTGGCGTTTATCCGGTCTTCTTTCCCGCGTGATATGTGCCTCGCGCCCCAGCTTGCGCTCTTCCGTGAGCTTTTCACGCCTGCTGCGATTTTCTTCTGATTCCTCATACAGTGTCCGCGCAACGGTCGCCGGTCCGCGACGCGCTGAAGGCTCGATGATGGTAATAATAAACTCGTCTTCACCCCGTTGAATACGCAATAAATCACCGGCAGAAACCGGCCGCCCGGGCTTCACCCGGTTACCATTCAAGTGCACTTTGCCACCCGAAATCGTCTCACGGGCAATAGAGCGGGTTTTGAAAAACCGCGCCGCCCAAAGCCACTTGTCTAACCTTACCGGTGAATTCATAAGCAGAGTTTAAACCGTATTCCTGAAAAACAGGCAAATATCAGCATTTGCACGGCCAAACTCGATGCACCGTCACCCCCGCGTGGACGGGGATGACGGTGCCTTTTGTTATTACCTGTTTAGAGCAGGGAAGCCCGGATGCAAAAAGTCTGGACTATCCTCAACCTGCATTCAGCATCAGGCGGTTGACTCGCTGCACAAAGCCGGCCGGGTCTTCAAGTTGCCCGCCTTCCGCCAGTACGGCCTGTTCGAACAATAACTCCGCCCAGTCCTTGAACTGATCTTCGGAATCAATGGTTGCAACCTGTTTCAGCAGCTGGTGGTCAAGATTGACTTCCAGCACAGGCTTGCTGTCGGGCATTTTCTGACCGGCCTGCTCGAGCATTCTGCGCATGTGCATGGCGAGTTCCTGTTCGCTCAATACGAGGCAGGAGGCCGAGTCGGTCAGGCGCTGGCTGGCACGAACCTCGGACACTTCATCTGAAAGTGCCTCCGAAAGC
>JABDPJ010000105.1 GCA_013042835.1 Lysobacterales bacterium | reverse complement strand
TAATAAATCTTATCTTCAAGTTTATTACCGGTTACCTTAATTTTCTCAGCATTGACCACGACCATATGGTCACCCGTATCCTGGTTTGGTGTGAACTCAGGTTTATGCTTGCCCCGCAGACGATGTGCCAGTTCAGTGGCCAGTCTGCCCAGTGTTTTGTCTGTCGCATCGACCACGCACCATTCGCGCTTGATCGTTGAAGGTGTTGCTGTAAAAGTCTTCATTTGTTCAATTCTCAATAAAATACTCGTGTCACCGAGTGAAGGGCGGGAATTTTACTGGCTTAGGCTGTCTTTATCAACCACCTGGACGCTAATTTCTCAGCTTTTCTGCCTCGAAACACTCAGGAAAGTTTAAGACGCTCCACGGGTTTGCCGTTTTTAATGTGGCTGTCGATGATTTCATCGATATCTTCTTCATCGATATAGGTGTACCAGACACCTTCCGGGTAGACCACGCAGACGGGCCCTTCTTCGCAACGATCCAGGCAGCCGGCCTTGTTAACGCGGACTTTGCCAGGCCCGGAAATGCCCATTTGCTTTACCCTGGCCTTGGCGTAGTCGCGCAGCGCGGCGGAACCACACTGATTGCAGGACGGACGCTCGGCGTCCGCCCCGCGATCATTGGTGCAGAAAAACAAATGCCTGTGAAAGTAATTCGTCACAGGATATTTGTCACTCGATCCTGAAAAGGGTTCAGAAGTTATACACCAGGTTGGCGCTGGTGGTGGTGTCTGTCTTTTTGAGTGTGCCCGGCGGAATGTCTGAATTGTTACGGTATTCCCAACCCACTTTCAGCGCAAAACGATCGGTCATGGCGACAACCACGTCGGTATTGAACAAAGTAAAGGTATTGTCTGAACCGTATTCAATCAGCAAGCGGTTGTTCCAGGCAGTGGATTCAACAATCTGCCAGGTATCTGCCAACAGCAGCCTGGCAATGGCTTCACTGCTGGTTTCCCGGGAAACCCTCTCCCTGGATTTCTTATAACCCACACCGATTTCACCCGTCAGCAAGTGCGTATCGCTTTTCATCAACTCACGGCCATAACCGAAGGTGATTGACTGCTGCGGATCGTAGGCGCCGAACTTGTCAGCGTCGTAACGATACACGCCAAAGAGGTAGCTTTTATCGTTAATCTTGCGGTCGCCCTGCAACTCCGCGGTGTAACGCTCATTATCCTTGTCCCCGTCCCTTTTGGTGAGCAACGCCGTGGCGCCGGCGCGGAAACGCCAGTTTTCGGTGTTTTTCAGTACTTCCAGTGCGAGGTTCAGAGCAGTAGTGTCGGTGTTGCCGCTGGTGTCCACAAAGCCCAGCTCACCTTTACCGTTCCAGCCGTAATCGATTTCTTCTTCATCCTGCGCAAACACGTTGGCAGTGAGCAATAAGGTGCTCGATGCCAGGGTAGCCTTTACCCAATTTTTCATCTTCTTGTCCTCCGAAGCGTTTTAAAAGTTCGCGAATTATATAGAGTTAGGAGAATATTGCCACTGTTAAGCGTTACAATATGTGTCTTATTGAATCGACTTCGGAAACCCGTTTATGACAAGACACTACACACCCATTGATCGCCTGATAATTGGTTTTGACGAGGCATTGCGCGTAGCTACCGGCAACGCGGATGTGGCCAAGCGCGAAAACCCGGCTACCGAGGTTCCCGAAGTCGTGATGGATGAAGAAAACCGGCAACACGCCGCCGGGTTGATGCGGATCAACCACGCGGGCGAAGTCTGTGCACAGGCTCTTTACGCCGGCCAGGCGGCGACCGCGCGCAACCCGGATGTGCAGGCCGAGATGCAGAAAGCCGCCAGCGAGGAAATCGATCACCTGAGCTGGTGTAAAGACCGCCTCGATGAGCTTGAAAGCCATCCGAGCCGGCTGGATCCCCTTTGGTATGCAGGCTCATTCGCCATCGGCGCGGTCGCAGGACTTACGGGCGACGGCTGGAGCCTTGGCTTTCTCAAGGAAACCGAGAACCAGGTCGAGGCACACCTTGCAGGCCATATCCAGAAACTGCCACCCGAGGATGCCCGCAGCCGCGCGATTCTCGACCAGATGAAAATCGATGAAGCCAAGCACGCTCGCATGGCCGAGGATTCAGGCGCCTTTGATCTGCCGCGGCCGGTGCGCCGCCTGATGAAGGTAACTGCGGGCGCAATGAAGGCTATTGCTTACCGGGTTTAGCAAAACCAACAGCCCGGGCGCCGGCGGCGCTGACCCTTTGCAAAGGCAGGCAGCGAAGGGCTTGTCTTAGAGATCGTTGGCCTTTTTCCTGACCTGTTTGAGCGTCACACCACTTTCAACCGCCTTTGACTCCCGCTCGTTCAGTGAAATCCATTGAATTCGCCAGCCCTCGAGGTCGGTCGATTCAGTATATGGGAAATCCCGGGGGTGGAAATCCAGGTCGCCGGAAAGCGTTATGGCGCTGGTTTGCTGAGGCTCTCCGGGCATTGAACTGCTGAATTCGAAAAACAACTCGAAACGCCTGTGCCCTGCGGCGGTTTTCCAGCCGGACCCCTTGACCCGCCAAGGGGCTGGAAATATGCCTGTCGCCAGGCCGGTGTCCAGCTTGAAATCTATGGCTTTCTCACTGACGTCCCAAGTCTGCTTTTCGGCAACGGCAGATGGTCCCTCCGGCTGGCTGCGATTCAACAGGGAATAAGCCAGTTGCAACATCAGCGTAGGCGCCTGGATCAACGGCTCAATATCCTCACCCTGCCCTTCGAAACCGCGCGACAGTAAAACCTGCCCGTCCACCATCAATAATTCACCACTGAGAACGCCGTCCGGGGCGACTTGCTCCACTTTGGCCCAAAGGTCTTTACAGGGGCAGCGTTGCAGCGTCCAGCGGCCATGAAAGCCGGTGCCGCCAAAATCCACATCGAGTTCGGTAACCACGGCGTCACGCCAAAGCGTCTGATGGGTCACCTCGGCAGAGGCATTTTGCAGGCCGGCGATCATTAGCGCGACCACGGCCACTAGCGTGATGAATGTTGCGGGGAACTGCCTCTTCATGTCAGAAAAACATCCTCTTCAGTGCTTGACCCGGGTCAGGCTCGCGCATAAAAGCCTCACCTACCAGGAAGGTATTGATGCCGGCGTCCTGCATGCGCTGCACATCGGCCAAATCCCTGATACCGCTTTCAGTCACCAGCAACTGGTCTCCGGGTAACATTTTCTTCAGCCGTTCAGAGGTCGCCAGCGAGGTCTCAAAGGTGTTCAGGTTACGGTTATTGACACCAATCAGGTCATGCTCGAGCAGCAAGGCCCTCTCCATTTCCGCCTCGTCGTGGACCTCGACCAGCACATCCATGCCGGCTTCTATTGCCAGCCCGAACAATTCCTGCATCTGCGCCTGCCCAAGCGCTGAGGCGATCAAAAGGATGCAATCGGCGCCCATCACCCGGGACTCCGGAATCTGCCATGGGTCGATAATAAAATCCTTGCGCAGGACCGGCAAACTGCAGGCTGTGCGGGCCTGCTCAAGGCAGGTGGCGTCTCCCTGGAAAAAATCTCTGTCCGTCAGCACGGATAAACAGGCAGCGCCGGCCGCTGCATAGGAGCGGGCGATTGCCGGCGGGTGAAAATCCTCGCGGATCACGCCGGCGCTGGGCGAAGCCTTTTTGATCTCCGCGATAACGGCCGGTCCGTTTGCCAGCGCATTCCTGAGCCCTTGTTCGAAACCTCGGGCAGGTGGGCAATCCTGCGCCCGCGTGGCCAATTCAGCCTGTGGCGCTACGGATTTGCCGATCGCAATCTCTTCCGCTTTGCGCTGCAATATGCGCTTTAATACAGAGGGGATATTCATCAGAACGCCTGCGTCATGGCTGCCAGCTGCTCCAGCTTCTGAAGGCCTGCGCCGCGCTGCAGGACGTCACCGGCAAAGGACACACCGGCTTCAATCGAATCCGTGACTCCGGCAACATACAAAGCCGCGCCGGCGTTCAGCGCGACCATGTTGGCGGCGCGTTTGGAGCGCTCGTCCTGCTCGCCGCCGAGCGCCGCCCGGATCAGCTGCAGGGACGCATCCACGCCTTCGACCTCGAGATCCCGCAATGACTGCCGCGCGAAACCGAACTGTTCGGGTTGCACGGTATATTCACTGATCATCCCGTCTTTCAACTCGGCGATATGCGTTTCAGCCGCCAGGCTGATTTCATCGAGGCCATCTGCAGAGTGCACCACCAGCACATGCTCCGAGCCCAGTCGGGCCAGCACCTCGGTCATCGGGCGGCACAGGCGGCCGTCATAGACACCGATCAACTGGCGTGTCAGGCCCGCCGGGTTCGACATCGGCCCGAGGATATTGAACAAGGTGCGCAGGCCGAGTTCCTTGCGCGCCAGGCTGACATGCCGCATTGCACTGTGGTGCATCAATGCGAACATGAAACCGATGCCCAGTTTGTTGACGCACTCCGTTACCTGCGTGGGTGTGATATCCAGGCGCACACCGGCTGCCTCGAGCACATCGGCGCTGCCGGAGCTGGAAGACACCGAACGGTTGCCATGCTTGGCCACCCGCCCGCCTGCCGCCGCCACCACGAAACAGGCCGCCGTGGAAACGTTGAAGAGGTTGGCGCCATCACCGCCGGTGCCGACGATATCGACCAGGTTGGGACCACTGACCTCGACACCGCTGGCAAATTCACGCAGCACCTGCACGCCGCCGGTGATCTCGTCCAGGGTCTCGCCCTTGATTCGCATGCCGAGCAAAAAGGCGCCGATCTGCACATCCGTGGATCCCGCCGACATGATCTGGCGCATGACGTCCACCATCTCAGCGTTGGAAAGGTTCTGCTTGTCCGCGATCCGGCCCAGCGCCGTTTGAATATTCATTGCCATACTATTATTTCGCCTCGCGCCCGGCACCGAACTGCCGGGTGGTGTTGATAAAGTTCTGCAGTAGGTCGTGGCCGCAGCGGGTCAGGATGGACTCGGGGTGGAACTGTACGCCTTCGATGGGCAAATCCACGTGTTTCAATCCCATGATTTCCTCGATCTCACCATTGTCTTTTTCGGTCCATGCCGTGACCTCAAGGCAGGCCGGAACGGCGTCTTTCTGCAACACCAGTGAATGGTAGCGGGTGGCTTCGAACGGCTGCGGCAAGCCGGCGAACACACCTTCACCGCGGTGGTGCATCATGGATGTTTTGCCGTGCATGACCTTGTCCGCCCGCACGACTTTACCGCCAAACACCTGCCCGATGCACTGGTGACCCAGGCAGACTCCCAGGATCGGGTAAGCATCTCCCAGCTCAGCGACGATAGCCAGTGAAATACCTGCATCATCGGGCGTGCAGGGTCCCGGCGAAATCACGATACCCTGCGGGTTCAGGTCCCGAATTCCCGCCGTGGTAATGGCGTCGTTACGCACGGTTTTGACGTCCGCCCCCAACTCGCCCAGGTATTGCACCAGGTTGTAGGTGAAGGAGTCATAATTGTCGATCATCAAGATCATAAAATACCAGTCCGTAAATTTATCAAGAGGACAAAAACATATAGCGGGTCAATACCACACCGGATATCGCCCCGCATCAATCAAACTGCTTTGCCGCTGTTCTACGTAATATTTTGAAGGTAGTATCCGTGCTTGCCAACCTTTTTAAACGAAACCTGCGACATGAACAGAATATTTGCCGTGCTGAGTTGCCTATGTATCAACCTCTTCGCATACGCAAGTGAGGTGCCCGTGAATTACCCGGCAGTGGAAAGTAATGTCAGTTATAAACAGGTGACTGCGTTAGGGTTCAGACCCGCCGACGCCAGGCTGGTCTATGCCAATGACAACCCGGAACTTCAGTATGGTCTGCTCTGGCTGCCTGCCGTGCCGCAGTACGGCGAGAAGGCGCCGCTGGTCGTTCTCATCCACGGCGGTTGCTGGTTGAATGTTTTTGATATTCAGCACACCTGGCCCATGAGCACAGCCCTGGCGCAGGCCGGGTACGCTGTCTGGTCATTGGAATACCGGCGCACGGGTGACCCGGGCGGAGGTTGGCCCGGCACGTTTGAAGATATCAAGTCCGGCCTGGCTTACCTGCCCAAACTGGGGGAGTATCCGCTGGATCTCGAACGTATAGCTATCGCCGGCCATTCGGCCGGTGGTCACCTCGCGCTGCTCGCCGGTAACGGGTCTGCAAATGCGCAAGCGGTCATCGGCCTGGCGGCGATCACGGATATAATCGAATACAGCAAAGGCGGCAACAGCTGCCAGACGGCTGCACCGCCATTCATGGGCGGCACTTATGCGCAAAAACCGGAGGCCTACGCTGCGGCCAACCCAGCCGGCAAGCCTATTCATCCCAACACCCTACTGTTGCAAGGTGACCTGGATAATATTGTGCCACTGCATCAATCAAGCCTGCTTGGAATCACACCCCGGGTGCAGGAAGGTACGGGCCATTTCGACTGGGTACACCCCGGCACGGCCGCTTTTCAGCGCCTGCTTGCAACCCTTGATGAGATATTGAAACCATGAGCCCTGACCATGTCCGAAAACTCGACCGGCTTGACCCGCTCGCCGGCAAGCGCGACCTGTTTGTGCTGCCGGAGGGCCTGATATACCTCGACGGCAATTCGCTGGGCGCGCTGCCGGTTGCCGCGCAACAAAGGGCTGCAGAAATCGTGGCGCAGCAATGGGGACAGGACCTGGTCAAGAGCTGGAATACCCATGCATGGATCGACCTTCCCGTAAAGGTCGGCGAGAAGATCGCACCGATGCTGGGTGCAGCCGTGGGCCAGGTGATCTGTTGCGATTCCATCTCGGTCAACCTGTTCAAGTTGCTCGCCGCGGCGCTGCAAATGCAAACAGACCGTCACGTCATCCTCTCACAGGAAGACAATTTTCCGGCCGACCTGTACATCGCCGAGGGTCTCGGCAGAATCAGCGCAAGCGGCACCCTGGAGCTGAAACTGGTCGAAGACAACGGCATCGAGGAAGCCATGGATGAGAGCGTGGCTGTACTCATGCTCACCCACGTCAACTACAAATCAGGCAAAATTCACGACATGCGGCGGCTGACGCAGCTCGCACATGACAAAGGCATCCTGGTGGTCTGGGACCTCGCCCACAGTGCCGGCGCAGTGCCGCTGGCACTCGACGATTGCCACGTGGATTTCGCCGTCGGCTGCGGCTACAAGTATCTCAATGGCGGCCCCGGCTCACCCGCTTTCATCTATGCGGCCAAACGACACCAGGACAGGATCAGGCAACCGCTCAGCGGCTGGATGGGCCATGCGGCGCCATTCGCTTTTGATACGCAATACTTGGCCGCGCAAGGTATGCGGCAGTTCCTCTGCGGAACACCGCCAATCCTGTCGATGGGCGTACTGGATGCTGCACTGGATGTCTTTGAAGGCCTGGATATGCAGGTACTGCGCGACAAGTCCCGGCAACTCGGCGAGCTGTTTCTTGAGCAAGCTGCCGACACCGGGTGCCTGGCGGAATTCGAGCTCGTTTCGCCCACGGACAGCACCCAAAGGGGCAGTCAACTGGCGCTGGGTCACCCCCGGGCCTTCGCCATCTGCCAGGCATTGATCGACAGGGGCGTCATTGCAGATTTTCGTGCGCCGGATGTGTTGCGCCTGGGTTTCGCCCCGCTGTATTTGCGTTACCGTGACATCGCCAGGAGCGTCGAGATCCTGGCCGACGTCATGGCCGGTAAGATCTACCAAGAGGAAAAGTACTCAAAGCGACAGAAGGTCACCTGACAGCCAGCCCTGCCGGTATCGGCCCTGGTTAAACGAACTGCTTGGGTTATCCGCCGTAAACAGCCTACAATACGAGGCTTGCCAGTCAAATTACCCATAACGGAGATTTCCATGAAAAAGACCCTTGCCCTGCTCGCTACCTTGATGCTTTTCAACAGCCCCTGCTGGTCAGATGAAGCAGCCGGACCAAGCGACAAACTATCCATGTCAAGCAGCGAAACCGTGGTGATGACCGCGATGGTTGAAGCTATCAATCACGAGACACGTGAGGTGACATTGCGCGGACCGGAAGGTCAGACAGCCAGCTTTGTAGCCAGTGAAGAAGCGCGAAATCTCGACCAGGTCAGCGTTGGTGACATCGTTATGGCCGAATACGTGCAGAGCATTTCCATCGAGGTCATGGCCAATGATGGCACCGAACCCGGTGTCGGCGAAATGGTTGGCGCAGGCCGCACTGAAAAGGGCGAAATGCCGGGCATGGCCGCCATGGACGCCACGGTTATTACCGCGATTGTCGAGGAAATCAACCTCGAAGCCAATACCTTCAAGCTGCGGGGACCATCCGGCGAAATCAAGGAATACGAGGCCCGTGATCCTGAAAACCTGAAGAAAGCCGCGGTTGGTGACCTGGTGGTGATCACCTACACCGAGGCGGTTGCACTGTCAGTCGAAAAAACCAGCAAGGAATAAACTGCCTCGTGTCATTGAAAGGATCAGCGACTGCTGATCCTTTCCAAATAATTTGCCAATCAGAATTAATGCTTGCCGCTGCATGACCAAAATGCAGCACTGCCCCTTAAAACGGGTGAAATCAGATCTTTTTGATCAGTCCCACGACATACAGCAGAACAATGGCGCCAATGGTTGCCATTACCAGTGAGCCGACCATACCCCCAGCCGTCATACCGAGCAGGCCGAACAAGAAACCGCCCAGTATGGCGCCAATAACCCCCACGACGATATTGCCGATAATGCCGAAGCCTTTGCCTTTCATGATCTTGCCGGCAAGAAAACCTGCCAGTGCGCCAATGATCAGGGTAAAAATCAAGCTGTTTGTATCCATGTTGCCTCCAATTTATTTTTTTACAAAAACCATCAAACCAACCACGAAACTCACAACACCGCCGATATACAGCAGCATCACCTTGTCGCGGGGTGAGCCCGTAAACGTCTCGGTAATCTGGGAGCTGAGTGACTCGGAAACCTGGTAGCCCCAGTAAGCCAGCCCCATACCGGTAACCAGCAGCGCAATACCTATTACCTTCATCATAAAAGCGGTGTTATTCGACATGACAGACTCCGCTTGAGTGCTTCACCGTCACTACTCTGCGACCCTGGCCGCCGTCACCGTCACCCGGACACGCCTGCCCAGGTCGTTGGTATCAACGATATCGCCTATTTTCGTGGGAACCGAGGTCTGCTGCCCTTCCTCCAGGGTCCCCGGAATACGCAGGGAAAACTCACGGAATTGCCGGTTGGAATCTATGTATTCCACTTTCACCCGGATGCTGTCAACCGCAACCGGCGCAGTATTCCTGACAGCGGCAACCACTTTTCCACCCCTGTCCAGAAGGGCGGCCGACTGGATGTACTTACCCGGATTTTGCGGTAGTTCCATCAGCACCAGTTCTGTTTGCGCTTCCTTGCTGACGGGCGAATTGGTTTGCGAAGCCGCCTGGTAGTACCTGGCGGCCGACTCCAGGTTACCTGCCCGCTTGTCCAGGTTTCCGAGCAGGAAATTGGCCTGCGCTGTTGGCAGCAGTTCAAGGCTATTCTCGAGGTCTGCCCGGGCGGCTTTGAAATTGCCCCGCTCGTAACGCACCTGGCCGCGTCGCAGATGGTGATAGAAGAAGCTGCTGTCTCGCTGTAGTGCGTCGCTGTAAGCACGTTCGGCGCGTCGGAATTTCTTGTCCGCAGCAAAAATATCACCGGACATAGCATGGAAAATCGCCTCCCGTGGTTCCAGCCTGATTGCCTTGTTGATCAGTGCACGGGCTTCTTCGAGATTGTCTTCGGTTAACGCCTTGTGGGCTTCAGTCTGCGCTTCATAAGCCGGTTGGACTTTGCGCAAAAAAGCCGTTTTCTGCATGTACGCCTCGCGCCCCGCATCGCCACCCTGCGGCAGGGTTTTAGCCGTGGCACGGTTATTGGCCACGCGTTCCGCGGAAGGCGGATGCGAGGCAAACAGGCCTGACAGCCAGTCGCTGCGGCGGCCCTCGGACAATTTAACGAAGGTCTGCTGCAGGTCCACAGCGCCTTGCGGATCATAGCCGGCCGCAGACATGTATTTCATGCCGTACAGGTCGGACTCGCGTTCCGCGTCCCGGCCATACTTGGTGGTAATGAGTTGTGCGCCGAGTTGCGGCACCAGCATGGCGATCTGCTGGCCCGCAGCGGTTTCGGCCTTGCTACTGCCGTAGATGATCGCGGCCATCATGCCGATCTGGGTAAGCAGACCCTTGGATTGCTGGCGGGCGCCGTGGGCTGCGTCCGCATGGACGATTTCATGGCCGAGGACGGCGGCGAGTTCCGCTTCCGACCCCAGCTCGGTCAGAAGACCGCGGTTAACGACGATCTTGCCGCCGGGCAATGCCCAGGCATTGGGAACAGAGTTGTTGAGCACGTGGAACTCGTACGGCAAATCCCGGCTCGACTGCGCGGCCAGCCGCTCGCCAACTCCGGTAACATACTCCGCCAGGGCCGGGTCCAGTATGTAGTCACCGCCCTGGGACTGGCGCATGGGCGCATACATTTGCGTGCCGACATTGCGTTCCCACTCCTCATCGAGGTTGGGCAAGACAAAGTTTTTCTCACCCGTTACGGGATTGACACTGCAGCCGGTGAAATTAAAGGATAGGGCGAAAAGAAGTACAACCAACAGGCGGCGCATGATCGGCTCCTTGCTTCTGGGCAACGCTACATTCCCATGATGCGCCAAGTACGGTTGGCTTGGCAACTCGTTGGCGCCGGTTGCAAGGACAGTTTGCAACAGTTCACATTCCGGGCGGTTGGTATATTTGCCACGGCTTACCAACGGCCCGAAAGACAGATAGTGAAGGGATGGCCTGAGATTGCGACTTATTCAGCTACCGGCTTTTTTGCCAGCTTTCTCTGCAGCGTGCGGCGGTACATTCCCAGGTCCCTTGCAGTCGCGGAAATGTTGCCGTCATTTTCTTTC
Source organism: Lysobacterales bacterium (assembly GCA_013042835.1). Classification (GTDB taxonomy): domain Bacteria; phylum Pseudomonadota; class Gammaproteobacteria; order Xanthomonadales; family SZUA-36; genus SZUA-36. Next base: position 9,988 of record JABDPJ010000105.1, on the reverse strand, counting down.
AGGACTTTCTGGATGTATTCCCACTCCAGCCGCTCCACTGACATCGGACTGTATTCCTCCGCCCTATCCTGACGCTGTGACTCACCGGACAGGGCCTTGGCAACATCGCCGGCATTTACAGGTTTGCTCAGGTAATCGGCAGCACCACTCTTGATCGCCGTCACCGCCGTGGCAATGCTTGAATAACCGGTGAGCACAACGATATTCATGTCCGGGTTGATTTCGATCAGCAAGGGGATCAGGTCGAGGCCGGACTCCTTGTCCAGTTTGAGGTCGACAACTGCCATGGCCGGCACCAACTCGCGCGCCGCGGCCACCGCGTCATCAATACCAGTGGACGAAATGACGTCGAAACCGCGCCTTTCCATGGCTTTTCCAAGCACGCGCAGAAACGCCTCGTCATCATCCACCAACAGCAATTTGTTATTTTGCTTCTGCTCAGTCATCGTCGGTATCCTCGGCTAAAGGGAAGCGGATTTCAAGGCGCGTTCCGGAGCCCGGCTTGCCCATCAATGCTACCTCCCCACCCAGCCTTTCAATGGAAGCCTGGCTGAGCAGGACTCCCAGGCCAAGCCCTCCCTGCTTGCGGCTTACATACGTTTTGCCGAGACTTTCGGCAATGTCTTCCGGGATGCCGGGACCACGGTCCTCGATCGTTATCAAAACGGCAGCCGGCAGATCTTCAAAGCGTATCGAAACGAAGTCGGGACTCGCATCTGCAGCGTTATTCAAAAAGCTCATCAGGGCGTGCTGCAGGCTCTGATCGTGACGGATACAGCGCCTTGATACCGGCTCCGGAAGGTGGTGTTGCAACCTGGTTTCAGGCCGCGCGAGGCTCCACTTCTCCAGCAGGCTGTCCATCAATGTGCCGATCGGCGTGACGGTCATGCGGCTGTCTTCGGTGGTGGTGGAAACCAATTCGCGCAGGACTGCGTCACAGCGCTCTATTTGCTGCTCAAGCACCTGCATTTCGTCCTTCAACTCCGGGTGCTCGGCGCCAACCTCATCGACGGTCACCGCCATGGTAGCCAGTGGCGTTCTCATCTCGTGGGCAGTCCCGGCCGCGATACTCGCGACGCTGATGATCTGTTCATTCCGCAATCCATCCTCCCTGCTACTGGCGATGGTGCGCGCCTGTAACCTCAGCGTTGCGGCCATGCGCACGACAAACCATGAGATCAACAGGGCGCTGAAACCAAAGTTGACCCACATGCCCAGGAAGTGGGCGCTGGACATGGCGCCGTGTCCGGACATGGTGAACATTTCCAGCGGCCGGTAATAAAACAGCAGCGCTGTATAAAATGCAATGCTGAGGAAGGCGATCAACCAGGTATGCGCCGGCCTCAGGACCGCTGCGCTAATGATCAGCGGTATCAGGTAGTAACTGACGATGGGGTTGGTCGAGCCACCGGTAAAGTACAGTACCACCGTCAGGAAAAAAACATCCAGCAACAGGTTGGCAAAGAACTCGTTTTCAGTGACCGGCCAGTCAAAACGCAGACGCAACAGGAGTAACGCGTTGATCAGCACCATCACGGACAGGGTGACAAACAGGGGAAGCCAGGGTAAGTCTGCCGTACCGGACAACCACAACCATGACGAGACTGCCAGCAATGCCGTGATGACGATGCTGCGTATCAACCACAGCCGAAACAGGTTCTGCCGGGACGGGTGTATTGCCTGTTTCAGTTTACCAATTGGCATTCAGCTTAATGTAATAGTTTCTGCCCTTGCTGTACAACCTCTCGCGCAGAGGCACATCGCTGCCGATCACCCGGTTGTAGCCACCCAGGTGATCCTGGTAAGCCTTGTCAAAAAGATTTTCCACGCCTAAGTTGAGCACGAAAATGTTGTTCAGGTTGTAACCGCCCCGCACATTCAGAATGCCCCAGCCCGCGGACGGTTGTTCGTCATTGTACACGGAGACTTTTTGCTGCTTGGAGGCGGCCACGCTTTCCATGGCCAGGAAATATTTTTCCTGCCGCCAGCTCAATTCAAGAAAAGATGAGAGAGGGGCAATCCGGTACAGGTTGTCCTTGACGTCCTTGCGTTTTCCACGCACGTAACCCAGGTTGCCCCGCAACAACCATGACGCGTCGATCTCAAACTCATAGCCCATGTCGAAGCCGTAAAGTTCGGCATCGACATTGGCGTATTGCAAGGGCAGTCTCCCGCTCATCATGAAAGCAAACTGGTTGGCCACCGGGTTCGTCGAAGGCACACCCTGGATGTAGTTGCTCACATCGCGGTAATAGGCTTCCGGGGTCAATTTGAAGCGACCAAAGGCCCAATCCACCCCGGCGGTCAACTCGATGCTGGTTTCAGGTTTAAGGTCGATATCACCCAGGTACGTGTAGCCATCCGCCAGCCCGGAAGTGGCTTCCATCGGCAGCCACAGGTAGCGCTCCTGGTAGCTCGGTGAACGCACTTTCCTGCCCACTCCCAGGTTCAGCCTGCCATTGCCCAGTTCACGGCTGGCCTTGAGAATGGCGCTGAACTGCTTGTTCTTTTTGTGCCGGTCAGATTCGTTGAAAGCCGCTGCCAGCGCGTCCAGCCTGTCCTGTTGGGTGACCGGCATTGGCATGCCGCCCATCATGGCAAGGTTTCCGCCGACCTCATCAGCATTCATGGTCAGTGAGTTGTACCGGAGGCCCGCTTCGATCCCCCAGTCACCCGCCACCCGGGTCAGCTGCCCGAAGACTCCATAACGATCCCTTTTTATCCCGTTGAACATGGTGATGTAGAACATGTCGTTGGCCGGGTTACTCAGATCCGCGTCGTGTCTCTCGCGCTTGCCGTCGACGCCAAACAGGAAATTGTTTTCACCAAAAGCGCGGTCGTAAGTCAGTTTGAAGTCGCCGTTGTCCCCCGTAGCAAGCGTCGAACGCAACGTCTTCATGCCGTTCTTTGCTGTCGGTGGCGGGCGCAGTGTGAAGTTATTCATGACGTGGTCGACCGAAGTCGTATTAATCTTGAACGACAGGTCGCCCTCACCATCCGTGGTGTCGATAGCAAGGCTGTATTGCTCGGAATCGATGTAGATGATGTCCATGGGTAGTGCAGGCGTACCACTTTCACCGGTTCTGTTGATCACCGCGCCAAGGCTGATTTCGGCACCCGTAAAACGGTGGCCATATCCAAAACGATACTGCTTGCGGTCATATTCGGTAGCGGCGACCGTGCCGCCGTTAAATTCATAGTCATCACCCTTGTCGAAACTGGCGGCCACGTCCAGCCAGTTGTCCTGGTTGTTGACGCCGGTATAAAGCGACCCGCCCCAACTGCTTGCATTGCTTCCGGAGCCGGCTTCGAAACGCCCGAATGTCCCCCATCCATCCCGTTCGGAAAAACCTTCCCTGCGGACATCGATCGCAATGCTGCCGCCGAGGCCCTCCTCGATGACGGCGACCGAACCCAGCCCACGACTCAACGTGACCGATTGTGTCTGCGACTGGGGTATGGCTGACAGTGGCGAATCCATCCAGTTGGGGCAACCGGATTTATACCCCAGGCCATCAATCGAGATGTTGTTCTGGGCACCGAACAGCCCGCGGTACTGGCTGATCCTGGTGACCGGGCCATTGCTGTTCCTGTTACCACCCGGAAAAAGCCGCAACAGGTCGCCATTGTCGATTCCGGTCGGGGACACCTGGCTACTGTTCAACTGCAGGGCATCACCAATCCGGACTCCCGTAACAATAACGACTTCCAGGTCTGATTCATCCGCGTCTTCCGTCAGTCCGGCTTGCTGCGAATAGCTGTTGAGTGATGCAAGTAACGATAGCGCCACAAGCGCTCTTAGTAGTGTTTTGGACAAGTGGATACTCCGGATCAATAGCCAGGGGCGAAATATACACAGCAACACAGCAATTGGGATGTGACCGATTGTCGCAGATATGAAATTGACCCAGATAGCGCCCCCGGGTTCTGATTCCGACCAGCTTGCCGGCCATTGAAAACGGCCCTGCATAAAAGGCGCCGCACAGGGGGGAGGGGTGTGCGGCGCCCAGCCAAAGCCAGTAAACGTTGGCCAACGTGTTACTGGCTGCGAGGAGATCGGCCCCTTTCCTCTTCTCCTCTCCTCTTGAACACGTTGTTAATCGTTACCGCAACTCACCGGTGTCGTGCCCCTGATCAGTTCGACATCGAGTGTAACGAACTCGTCAGCGTAATCCTGGTTGGGAACGATACTGGCCAAACCGTAAAAACAACCGTCAAAGGTGAACGTGCCCTTGCCCCATGGGTAGCGGTTTACGAGCAGCGGATCAAATGGTTCACCGTAGATGCCACCGTCAGTAGTCTCGAAATCGATCTCGAAGGTATTGCCGTTAACCAGACCACTGCCGATTACCCAAAACTGCCGGCCGGACGTGTCGTACGTATAAAAGCTGACCACGACCACTCCACCGGCGGCCACGTCGATCATGAAACCCTCACCACTCCGGCTTTGGTCATACCAGGTACCACTGATACCGTTGGTGATGACAAATCCGGATGGGGTGAACTCCTGCAGGTACAACATGACGTCTATCATGTTTTGCGATGTCGGCCGGCCCAGTGCGTCTGCGGTCATGACAGTATCAGGTATTCCCCAGCGGGCCTTGTGTACAAACTCACTGTATTTTCCGTCGCCTCGCAGATACGCTAGGATGCCGCCCTCGGGTTGACCATTGTTGCCGCCAACGAAGTCCTCGTCGGGTTCTCCGTGGCACGCCATACAGCTGTCGACGTAAAACGTTCGGCCTGCCGTCGTACTGGCACCCGGATGGATGGTGTACCAGACCGGGTTTGCATCGGTATCGATGTTATAGAAGTAGAACTTGGGATCCGAGTCACCGTAGTTGATAAAATCGACCAGGCAATCGACCTGGTCCTGGGTCAATACGATGTCACCGGCATTGGCGCCGGTGGTGGAAAAGTCCGGGTGCTGGTTGCCCAGCGTATAACCCGCGGCATAGGCCACCTTGTCATCGGCGGTGGAGCTCCCATCCAGGAAAACCCAGCTGCCGGAGCCGTCCTCGTAGCTGCGCCCCGTGCCGGTGTGCAAAACCTCGTCGGCCCTGATGTGATAATAGTCTCCCATACCCGGTGCAATATCCCGTGAGGTGGTATCGGTATCACCATAGCCTGCATTGGGCCGGGTTGCGGTGCGCGTGCGGCGCACATAACCACCGTTCATACCAAGACGGTCCCAGCCGTGGCATGATTTGCAGCGCAAATAATCCCGTTCGGATTCACCGGCGGGCATACCGCTGCCGCCAGCTGCCGTCTTGGTCCAGTCATCATAAGCCAGGGCGCCCAGTTCCAGGCACGCTTCGGGTTCAGGTTTGGCCGCCGCGGTTGCGCTCCACCCCACGTACAGCAGCATTACTGCAGCCAACTGCAGTACAAGTCTGATCTTGCCAGTCATCTCGCATTTCTCCAATATGCTAGCGCTCGCCCCTCGTAGCATGAATAGATAGCACAAACTGTCTTAAGGGAAGCTGAAGATCAATTTAAGCTTGAACTAAGGTTCGTAAAATTTGCTGTTGATCCGGACCTGCTCAACGCGTTCACATTCTATTCAGCTAAGCGCGCATATAGTAAGACCGTGGCAATCCCGCAGAGCTTTTGAATTGCGTTACAAACCAGGGTTGCCAGGAGGTATGAAACATGAACAGGCTGATGAAAAATGTGCTTTGGTTAGTGATGATGCTGGCGGGTATTCCAACCGCACTGGCAACCGATGGCGACTGGCCGCGAACAGTGCCGCTGGAACAGGGTACAGTAACCATCTACCCGCTCAAGGTGGACAAGCTCGAAGCGGGCACCATCCATTACCGCGCCGCCCTCGCCTACCGTGCGACTGCGGGCTCTGAGCCCGTTTTCGGCGCCGGCTGGTTCGAATCACCGGTCGAAATCGACAATGGCAAGCGCATGGTTCACCCTGGCGGCCTGAAGGTAACTGCAACACGTTTCCCGGCAGGCACCTATGACGTTCAGGCCGGCCTGTCCTCCGTGCTGGCGCAACGTTCAACCAGTTGGAACCTGGATTTTCCGCTGGATGAACTGGACGCCGCGCTGAAAACTGCCGAGGCTGAATCCGAAGCCCTGCAGAACATGAATACGGCGCCTCCGCGAATCATTTACCGTGACCACCCGGCACTGCTGGTTTCCATTGACGGTGATCCCGTGTTGCGTGAGATCGAAAACAGCGAGCTCGAGGCCGTTATCAATACACCCTACCCGCTGATTTTTGATCGCAAGCACTACTACCTGAATGCCGCCAAGGATGTCTGGTACCGCGCCGACAAGGCCACCGGGCCGTATCGGTTCGAAACCAACCCTCCTGCTGATATCGTCGCGATGGTCAATGATGCCGAGTCAGAATCCGAGGCCGGGGAGGCGACTGGAACGGTCGAAAAGGTGACCGCCGCCAATGCGCCGGAAATTGTCGTTGCAACCGAACCCGCTGAATTAATCGTCACCGAGGGTCCGGCGGCTTTCGTCCCGCTGGTGGATGATTTGCTGGTTTTACAGAACTCCGATGATGATGTTTTCATGCACGTCGGCTCGCAGGAATTTTTCATCGTGCGTGCCGGCCGCTGGTATCGCGCACCATCGCTGAACGGCCCCTGGAACTTCCAGGCATCCGATGACCTCCCGGACGCGTTTGTAAATATTCCACAGGATTCTGACCAGGCCGGTTCACGTGTTTACGTGGCCGGCACCGAGGAGGCGCGCGAAGCCGTGCTGGACGCCGAGGTCCCGCAAACCGCTGCTGTCAAGCGTGGGCAGGCCGACATCGAGGTCAAGTATGACGGCGAGCCCGTCTATGCACCGGTGGATGGAACGGACCTGGTTTACATCGAAAACACCGGCTCCACCGTGCTCAAATCCGGTGGCTTGTTTTACCTGGTCGAAGATGGGGTCTGGTATGTCGCCACTTCGCCCGACGGTCCGTGGCAGGTTTCCGACCACCGTCCACAGCAGATCGAAACGATTCTTCCCACTTCACCCGTTTATAACACCAGGTACGTACGTGTTTATGACAGCACGCCGGAAGTTGTCTACGTGGGTTACACGCCGGGATACGTGGGCAGTTATGTCTACCACAACACGATTTTTTACGGCACCGGCTGGTACTACCGGCCGTGGGTATCACCCTACTATTACTACCCCCGTCACAGCACCTGGGGCTTCAACGTCAGCTACAACTCCTGGAGCGGCTGGAATTTCGGCGTCAGCTGGGGCTGGGGCCCGTTCAGCCTGAGCTACTATTCCGGTGGTTACTGGCACAGGCATCACTACTGGCACCATCGCCACTATGGCTACTGGGGACCGCGCGGCTACCGCCATCGCCCGGCTCATTATCGCAACGGCCACCGGCGCTATGCCCACGACAGGTACCGTCATGGCAGTGGCAGACATCGCGATTATGACCGCTATTCAAACGGTGGTCACAGGTCCGGTGGTAACCAGCGACATGACAATCTTTACCGCGACGGCAGGCAAAGAGCCAGGGTAGTGGATACCCGCGACCGTCGCACAGGAACGCGCGACAGGTACTCCGGCGCCGCCCGGCAGGCCAATTACCTGGCAGGAGGTGAGCAGAGACAGCGGAACTATAGCGGTGTGAAAGGCCCTGAACGCAACCGCACGGGACCGGTGCGCTCCGCCGAACTGCGCGACAAGGCCAGTGTACGGGACGCCAGTTTCAATGCAAACCGGAACCGGCGGGCGGCCGATAACGGTGTCACCAGGCAGGCCAACTACCTGGCCGCAAACAGGGCGCGCCAGCAGAACTACAGCGGCATCAAGAAGGCCGAACGCAACCGGACCCAGCCGGTGAGCTCAACTGATTTGCGCAACAAGGCCAGTGTACGGGATGCCAGTTCCAAGGCCAGAAAAAGCAGGCTGGTGGCCGATAACAATGGCACCAGACGCGCCGGATACACGGCTGCAAACAAGACGCGTCAGCAGAACTACAGCGGCATTAAGAAGGCCGAACGCAACCGGGCCCAGCCGGTGAGTTCTAAAGAACTAAGTAATAAAGCCAGTGCGCGTGATGCCAGTTCCAAGGCGAGCCGCAACAGGCAGGTGGCCGACAACAGCGGCGCCAGGCGGACTGGATACACGGCTTCAAACAAGACACGCCAGCAGAACTACGGCGGTGTGAAAAAGGCCGAACGCAACCGGGTCCAGCCGGTGAACTCTACCAGTTTGCTTAATAAGGCCAATAAACGGAATACCAATGCGAAGGTAACGCGGCAGACAGGTCGGGTTACCCAGACAAGCAGCAGCAGGCGAACACCGAAGAGCACCAAAAGCCGGGCAACACGCCCCACCGTGGTTACCAGCCCACGACAGTCACAGGCCAGGTCGCGCAACGTCCAACGGCAGCCGTCAAAGGCGGTCAAGTCTCCTGTCCGGCAATCCCGGCCGGTAGTGGTTAATAACAGGTCGACCCGTCAAACAAGCAGGGTAATCTCTGCGCCTGTGAAGACCCAGGGACGTTCCAATGCGCCTCGGAACGCACCCACAAGCAGTCGCAAGAGTCCTTCACCGGCAAAAAGCACCAAGCCAAAAAGCTCTGGCCGAGCATCCGCAAAGCGGGCATCTGCAAAGTCACACAAGGGTAATAGCGGGCGCAGCGGGCGTTCAAAGCGCTGATATCATCAGGCCGGTCGCAGACCGCAGCGCTGCAGTCGGCCATGCAACTTTTTACCGGCGGTTTTACAACCCCCTGGAGGCTCGGTCCACGGCCGTGATCAGCGCGCGGCCCTTGTCGCGGGTTTCCTGCCATTCCTTGCCCGCATCGGAATCCGCGACGATACCGGCACCGGCCTGCACGTGGAGCTTGCCCTCGTGGATGACTGCCGTGCGAATGGCAATGGCAAGATCCGTATCATCATGCCAGCTGATGTAACCAACAGCACCCGCGTAGATGTTGCGCTTTACCGGCTCAAATTCATTGATAATCTCCATGGCCCGGAACTTGGGCGCCCCGGACAGCGTGCCGGCCGGAAAGGCGGCGCGTATGGCGTCCATGGCGCACAATCCCCGGTCAAGGTCTGCCTGCACTTCCGAAACGATATGCATGACATGGGAGTAACGCTCAATGACCATCTGGTCGGTCATTTCCACGCTGCCGGTGCTGGCCACCCTGCCCGCATCGTTGCGGCCAAGGTCTATCAGCATCAGGTGTTCCGCACATTCTTTTGGGTCAGCCAATAACTCCTCGGCCAACGCCTGGTCCTCGGCGGCGGTCTTGCCGCGGTGCCGGGTTCCGGCAATAGGCCGCAGCGTAACGCGGCGGTTTTGCACACGCACCAGCACCTCCGGCGACGAGCCAACGATCTGTGTATCACCCAGGTCGATAAAATACATGTAAGGCGAAGGGTTCAGTGCCCTCAGTGAGCGGTACACATCCAGCGGCCGGGCCCGGTAAGGCACGCTCATACGCTGCGACAGCACAACCTGGAAAATATCCCCCGCGAGGATGTACTCCTTGCACTTATCAACCGCAGCGACAAAATCTTTACGGTTGAATCCGTAGGAAAAATCTTCCTCGCTGACCGCTTCACCGGAAACCCGGAGGCCATAGGCCGTGCCCGCTGAGCGCAATTGCTGCTCCAGTTCGTCCAGCCTGGCCTGGGCCTGCATAAACGAGTCGGGCTGGCCCGGGTCGGCATGCACAATCAGCCACAAGCGGCCCTCGAGATTATCCAGAACCGCGACCTCTTCCGATAACAGCAGTTCGATATCCGCCGTCCCCAATTCGTCTTTCTTGTCTTCAGTCGCCAGCTTCGGCTCGATGAGGTGCACCGTCTCGTATCCGAAATAACCCACCAATCCGCCGCTGAACAGCGGCAGTTCCGCCAGTCTCGGAACGTTGAACTCCTTCTGCAGGCTGGCGATACGCGCCAGCGGGTCCGCGACCGTCTCCTCGCTGACCGGCTGGCCATTATCCAACACGGTCAGCTGGTGCCCGCGCACGGTGTAACGG
>JABDPJ010000089.1 GCA_013042835.1 Lysobacterales bacterium | reverse complement strand
AGGACATCACACCCCCTGCCCTGGACCTACCTGAACCTGTTGGAGGCTAACTGGCCAGGGGGCGTCGACCGGGAATTCTCACCGCAATACCTTGAAGATTTGATCAGCAATCCGCCAGTAACGCTAACAGAGCCAATTTGTGAAGCCGGCGAGAACAGGGGTGGTGATGTCATCATCGTTGCGATCGAGTCACTTTCCGCCTACCACTCCGGGTTGTTACTACCCGGTCCGATGAATGCAATGCCATTGCTGGATGCGGCTGCCCGGGAAAGCAGCTGGTGGGATCATTTTTACGCCAATGGATTCACCACCGACCACGGCTTGATTGCGATGCTGGCGGGACAACTGCCCGTGCCGGCAGTGAACCGTTACAGCAGCAAGGAAGTTTTCGAAGGCTATGAAGGCGACTCGACATCGTTGCCCAACCGTTTGGCAGAAGATGGTTACTACAGTGCATTTTTAACCTCCGGGGATCTGGGTTTCCTGGCCAAGGGGGAGTGGTTAAGAACCCTGGGGTTTGATCACATCGAAGGTCACGAACAAAGTGATTATGCAGGCGCCAAGCGCTTCGGTTTCGGGGCTGTCAGCGATGACCTGCTGTTTAAACGCACACTGAACTGGCTCAAGAATGAGCGCCCCGACTCCCGCCCGATAGCAGCGTTTGTCGAAACCGTAACCACGCATCCTCCATTTATCGATCCTGTATCCGGCGAAGCAAACGAAGCCGAGGCTTTCAGTTTCACCGACCGAGCACTGGCCGACTTTATCGCAGGTCTTGAAGCACTTGATTACTTTCGCTACGGCCTGCTGATCATCACCAGCGACCAACGATCGCTTACACCGATCAGCCCGGAGGAAACGGAGGCTTTCGGTGCGGCGGCGAGCGCCCGTTTACCGTTGGTAATTATTGGCGCAGAGATGTCGTTAAAGGGCCAGCAATCAAACCCCGCGCAAATGACGGATTTGCCTTACAGCCTGGATTATTATCTCACCAGGCAGGCTTGCCGGCGCCCCGGCCAGGGGAACCTGTTCACCGGTGCCGCGCCGGATTGCATATACCAGGCAGATGGAAACCAACGCAACGTGATCCATGCTTTTTGTGGCAGGGATACGGCCAAGATCAGGATGAACGGTGACAAGACCAGGGTTATCGAAGGCCAATTGCCCAATGCGGAGCGCCGCATAAGGGAGCTCAACTACCTGCGTGCGCAACTGGGCGTCAAGGAAGCCAACCTGCACATGTTGCTTTGATCCGGATGTCGGATGCGGCTTTGCTGTTTAACGCGTTCATATGCGAACCACGAATTCTAGCGGGCACCGGTCTCAGTTCGAAACCGGTTCGGCCCTGTATACCTCGAAATTGATGCCCTGATCAGCGTAAATGGTGAAGTAACATCCCAATGCGAGCAGCTGGGCATACAAGGTCATGGCCAGTTGCTTGAACTCGCGTAATTCATAGGCCTGCAAGGTAATCGTCACCGTTGCATACACGGTCACCGCCACGCTTACCAGCACGAACTGCCTGGCCATCAGGCGGATTCGCCTGAGCCTGTCCCGCTCTTCCATGTAAGGATCCCTCTTCCGCCCGAAAAGGTTCCACAGGACAATCCCAGCCAGCAACAGGTTGCCCATACCGATAATGATCACGTTGAGCCATCCCCCGAACCAAGGGTACCCAAACTGGTTGATGTGATTCACGAACAGGCAGAAGGCGATGAACACGCTCGCCACCAATCCCATCTGCAGGTACGAGAACGCGTCCGTCAGCCTGCGTGGGCGCAACTCCGCTTTGCGGGTCGTCCTCGCATCGGCTTCGCGCATCAGCTTCCAGGTCCTGAATGTGAACACCTCCAACAGTACGAAAGGCACACTCTGTAGCATGAAGACGCCCCAGGCCACACCCGCATAATCGTCCCTGGTCGCGTCAAGGTTAAACGTAACCCAGAAGAATATACCGACAAGGAATATCGCGGCATTGAGGCTGACGAAACGGCGCAGGCCGCGCTCATACGACCCGGGTCCCTTGGGGTAGAGCCTCGGGTATTCAGCGGCGGGATAAGTCTTCAGCAAGTGACACGCCCGCTTGTACAGCGTGCGTGGCAACAGGGCCGAAATCAATATGATCTGGCTGAGAAACGCCAGGTTGAAAAGTGTATGGCCTGTCATAAGTTTACTCCTTGTTCCTGATGCGCCTTCATCAATTCTGCAAATACGATGCGAATCTCTGAGTCTGTGGCACCGGATGTTCTCAATGCCTGAATGGTATCCCCCAACTTCCGGGTGATGATGTCGTTGATGTCGACCGTGCTGTTGGCCACAGCCTGCGGGTGAATGAAGGTGCCGCGATAGCCCTTTGCTTCAATGACCGAGTCCCGCTCCAACAGCCGGTAGGCCTTGGCGACGGTCTTGTTGTTCAACCGCAGGTCGCCAGCCAGTTGCCGTATGGACGGCAGACTGTCACCCGGCAGGATTTTCCCGCTGAGTACAGCCTGCTTGATCTGCGTGACCAGTTGAGCAAACAGGGGCTCCGAGTCTTCAATATCGATGATGATTTCCATGGATTCCGTCATTCACCTAGTTGTACCATTTGTACTAATGGTACATATGGACCATTAAGAATGCAAACATTTACTGAATCAGGTGCCAGTATGGAAGACCGGTTGGTGATCCGTAAAAAACCAAAAATCGAATTAAAAAACTCGTATTAATGATGGTTTTTTATTATACATTTATTATATTTTACAATTCACTTCAGCTTGGAATCGAACCTCATACTCTGGACCCGGCTTTTCGCAACATCATTGATGCTAGCGCTATAACGATGTAATACATTGATTCATTAAAAAAAACATTGAATATTTATAGCATTCAGCAGCATGGTACGGGCTTACAGATAGTTTTTGTTTTTATTATACATACATGATATTATTTCAACCTGCTTCGTCGTAACAAGCGTTGCTGAATTGTTTGTGATCCCGCAACCGGACTTCTTTGGAGCCAGCCCAAGTGAATTGGAAAACAACCATTGCCATCTGCACCGTGATCTTGTTGCTGGCAGCCACGACCATTACCGTCATCCGCCTGACAGAACCGAAGGCCCAGCGCACCAGCGCGAGCAAACGCACAGCGATGCTGGTCGAAGTGACGCAAGCGGAGCGCGGCTCGTTCCAACCCGAGATACTGGTCACGGGAACCGTGCGTCCTGAAATGGAAATCGTTCTGAGCCCAAGGGTTGGCGGTGAAATCGTCTCGGTCTCACAGTCGTTCACGCCGGGAGGGTTTGTCGATAAAGGCGAAATTCTGCTGCAAATCGACCCTGCCGATTACGAGGTAGTCCTTTTGCAGCGCAAGAGCGAGTTGCTACAAGCATCCGCCGATCTCGAACTCGAGCTGGGCCGCCAAAATCTCGCCCTGAAAGATTACAAGGAACTGGAAGGGTCAATTTCTTCCGAATATAAATCCCTGGTTTTGAGGGCGCCGCAACTGGACACGGCCCGTTCTCGCGTGGAAGCCGCCGAGGCTGCCGTGCGCCGTGCCGAACTGGACCTGGGGCGGACGCGGATTCGCGCGCCGTTTGCCGCCCATATCATCTCGCGGGAAGCCAACGTTGGCTCACAGATCTCAGCCGGTGAAGCGCTGGGAAAGCTCGTTGGCGTCGAGCATTACTGGGTTGAAGCTGCCGTACCGGTTTCCAACCTTCGCTGGATCGATTTTTCCGAGGATCGCGAAACACCGGGCATGGAAGTGCGCGTCCGCAACCGGGCTGCATGGCCCGAGAACACTTTTCGCGAGGGCAGCGTACACCGGCTTATTGGCGAGCTTGAAGACCAGACCCGTCTCGCACGGGTGCTGTTGACTGTTTCCGACCCGCTCTCGCATGAACCGCAATCCGCCGGCCTGCCGCCCCTGATGATCGGCTCTTTCGTTGAGGCCCGAATCGCTGGAAAACCAATCCGGGACGCCGTGCGCATCGCCCGCGACTATGTCAGGAAGGATGACACCATCTGGATAAATGAAGATGGCTTACTCAGGATCCGTGAGCTTGAGGTCGTGTTCCGCGACGACGAATTTGCCTACATCCAATCAGGCCTGGGGACCGACGACCAGGTAATCACGACCAACCTGGCAACCGTGTTTGACGGCGCCGCACTTCGAATGGCCGAAGAGGCGCAATGAAAAAGCCAATGCAACAGGCCAGGCACGATGACGGCCGGTTTCCGGGACCTATTGCCTGGATGGCGCAGCACTCGATTGCCGCGAACCTGCTGATGATTCTGCTCATCGGGGGAGGAGTCTGGACCGCGTTCAATATCCAGAAAGAAGTCTACCCGCAGTTTGACCTCGATGTGATCAATGTCAGCGTGAGTTATCCGGGTGCAGCGCCATCCGAGGTTGAACAGGGGGTCCTGCGGCCGGTCGAGTCCGCGATACGCGGTACTGAAGGCATCAAGGTCATCAGCTCAACGGCACGCGAGGGCTCCGGCTCAACCCGCATCGAGCTGGTCACCGGAACAGACCGTATGAAAGCCTTTCAGGATATCGACCAGGCCGTTAACCGCATCCGCACTTTTCCCGATGACGCGGAGGAACCGGAAGTCTCCCTGGTATCCCCCCAGCGCGAGGTCATGAATATCGTGCTCTATGGCCCGGTCGATATCTGGACATTGAGAAAACTCGCCGAGCAACTGCGCGACCGGTTCCTGGCCGACCCTGCCATCACGCAGGTTGAGTTGGGCAACGCCCCCGATTACGTCACCCACGTGGAAATTCCGCAGTATCGTTTGCGCGAATACGGACTGACGCTCGGACAGGTAGCCAGCCTGATTCGACGTTCAAGCGAAGATGTTCCGGCCGGGACCATCGAAACCAACGCCGGCGAGGTGCTGCTGAGACTCAAGGAGCGCCGCCAGTGGGCCGATGACTTTGAAAAGATCGAGATTATCTCGACCAAAAGCGGGGCCGCGGTGACCCTCGGGGAGATCGCCACCATCACGGATGGGTTCGAGGAATCCGGTTTTCACTCGCAGTTTAACCAGTTGCCGTCGGTTGAAGTCGACATCTTCCGGGTCGGCGAGCAGTCTCCCCTGGAAATCGCCGAACGCGTGGAGACGATCATGGCGGATGTCGAAACCACGCTCCCCGCCGGCGTGCAGTGGCGAATTGACAGCAACGCCGCCAAGGATTATGAACAGCGTTTGTCCCTGCTTTTGAAAAACGGTTTCATGGCCATTGGAATCGTGCTGCTGATCCTGGCCGTCTTTCTCGAGATCCGTCTTGCTTTCTGGGTGATGATGGGCATGACCATTTCATTCGTCGGCAGCATTCTCCTCCTGCCGGCGATTGGTGTGAGCATCAATATGATCTCGATGTTCGCCTTCCTGGTCGTATTGGGCATCGTGGTCGATGACGCCATTGTCGTGGGTGAAAACGTTTACGAGTTCCGGCAAAAGGGTAAGGATCACATGTCGGCGGCCATCAAGGGCGCGAGGGAAATCTCTAAACCGGTTACTTTCAGTATTATCACGACTATCGTCGCTTTTGTTCCATTGCTGTTCATGCCGGGAACGACGGGCAAGTTCTGGGCGCCGTTGCCGGCCGTGGTCATTATCGTTTTGGCCATCTCGTTGCTGGAGGCGCTGTATATCCTGCCCGCTCACCTGGCCCACAGTTCCAGTGAGCCGCACACCGGGTTCGGACAACGCATTCATGCCATGCAACAGTCCTTTTCACATGGCTTCAGTCGCTTTGTCGACACCCATTACCGGCGCTTGCTCGACTTGTGCCTGCGTCATCGCTACATCACGCTAAGCTCCGCCATCGCCATCTTTATAGTTGTCGGGGGCTACGGCACCAGCGGCCATATGGGTATGATCATGATGCCGCAAGTGGCAGCCG
>JABDPJ010000084.1 GCA_013042835.1 Lysobacterales bacterium | reverse complement strand
GCTTGTCATCTCCGGCATAGTTCAACAGCAGTGGGGCATTCACCTGGGCGGTCTGTTCGGCGCTCAGCGCACGACCGTAATACAGGACGCAAGCGTCCGCTGGGATGTCTGCGATAGCGCATTGCAGCGACACACCACCGCCGTAGCAAAACCCGACAGAACCAACTTTACCGCTGCAATCTTCGCGTGACGTGAGGTAAGCAATGCCCTTGATGACATCCGCGGTGATGGTGTCCCGGTCCGCTGCGCGGAATTTATCGCGGGCGGCTTCCTGGTCCTCTGGTGCCCCGCCCACGTAGCTGAGTCCGTCCGGCGCTACAGCGATATAGCCCTCCAGGGCGGCACGCCGGGCCACGTCCTCGATATGGGCATTGAGACCACGATTTTCATGAATGACCAGGATGCCTGGCAAGGCATTCTCAGCTTTAACCGGCTTGGCAAAATAAGCCCGGACGGGACCCTGGGTGCCCGCGTAGCTGACATAGCCCTGTGTCAGCCGCTCATCTTCCGGTTGCACCTGCTGTCCATGCGCATAGTTGGGTTCAATCAATGCCAGTACTGAATTGGTCACCGCCGCGCCGCCGGTAATGCCAGCAAGTTTTTGCAGGAATGAGCGCCTTGGCATATCGCCGTGAATATAATCGTTATACAACTCGGTAATTTTGCGATCCATCAAGTAGACCCCGCGGTGAAGTGTGTGAGTTCTAAAGTCAGCGTGGCATCCAGTATAAAGCAAGTCGCGTGATCGCTGCAGGGAAGGACAAATTCGGGCTTTTCGATCAAACATTGACCCGTTAAAGCGCCAAATATGTTATAAAGCAGGGGAAAATAAATGCTCCAGGTCAGGCTTCCGGTTTTGCCGGTTTTGACAGCAGGCAGACCGCGGTAGCAGGCCTTGAGTTCGTAACGCCGGAAGGTCATGGGTCCGGTAAACTTTCCAGCACTAAGGGCACTTCAAATGAACAAGAATATAGTTCCACCAGGTTCTAGATATATCTCGTATCTATCTGTTATTCCTTTATTTGCTTCTCTGACTTTTTCAGGCTTGGCGTTTGCGCAGGATGAAGAGGCCGCTTCCGAGGGCGTACTGGAGGAAGTGATTGTTACGGCCACCAAGCGCGCAGAGAACCTGCAGGATGTGCCGTTATCCATCGCTACACTTTCCGGTGAAAACCTCGAATCGATCTTTGCGGGTGGTGAGGATATCCTGGCCCTGTCCGGCCGGGTACCCGGTTTATACGCGGAATCTTCCAATGGCCGCGCCGCACCGCGTTTTTACCTTCGTGGTCTTGGCAATATCGACTTCGACCTCGCTGCGTCACAGCCGGTTTCCGTGATCATGGACGAAGTGGTGATGGAAAACGTCGTACTCAAGAGTTTTCCGATTTTTGACATAGCCCAGGTCGAGGTTATCCGCGGACCACAGGGCACGCTGTTCGGCAGAAATACCACCGCCGGTATCGTCAAGTTCAACAGCCGCAGGCCCACCCAGGAGACCAACGGATACTTTTCAGGTTCTTACGGGACTTATGCAACCCGTAATTTTGAAGCCGCCGCGGGTGGCAGCCTGGTGGAAGATGTTCTGTCCACTCGTGTGTCAGTGTTTTACCAGGGCCGCGACAATTGGATCAATAACGGTTTCACGGAAGAAGAAGACGTTATGGGTCAATACACCGAGATGGCTGGCCGTGTCCAGTTAATGTGGACGCCCAGTGAGAATTTCACCGCTTTGCTGAGCGCCCAGGCACGCGACCTGGATGGTACAGCTTCAATCTTTCGCGCCAATGTCTTTGATACCGGCAGCAACAAGTTGAACCAGAACTACAAACGCGACACGGTGTACTACGACGGTGGCGACAACAATCCGCAGGGATACAAAGGTTCCGGTTACACCCTGAACCTGGAGTGGGGCTTGGCCAACACGACGCTCACCTCGATCACGTCCTACCAGGAAGGCGAAGGCTTCAGCCGTGGTGATATTGATGGTGGTGTGGTTGATTTCAGCGGCACAGCCACGGTACCACCGGGAATTACTTTTGATCCTGCAGCACCGGTCTTTGGTTTTCCGACACTGACTTTCCCGGGTACCATCACTGTGCCTTCAGTAACCCAGGATGGCGCGGATACAGACCAGTTTACGCAGGAAATCCGTCTGGCGAGCAATACCGACGGTCGTTTCTCCTGGCAGACAGGCATTTTCTATTTCGACAGTTCTCTGAAAGTTGAAACGGAGTCTTTCGCTTCATTCGGTTTTGGGCCGGTACCACAAAACACCATCGTCAAACATACCAACCAGGCGTGGGCTATTTTTGGCCAGGGTAATTACGACGTCACCGACCAGTTTTCTCTGATTGCCGGCTTACGTTATACCGACGACCAGCGAGACTACCAGGTGCTGCAGTATGGCCAGCTTTGGCTTGACCTGGGTATTCCGCCGGTTGCGCCGGTTGACGTATCTGCAGACAAGATCAGCTGGGACCTGACCGCAGACTACGCGCTGGACGACAGCTCCAGTATCTATGGAAGAGTCTCGTCGGGCTTCAGGGCACAGTCCATCCAGGGTCGTGATGTCGCGTTTCTCGAATTTCCGACTGTAGCCGATCCCGAAACGATTCTTTCCTTCGAAGTTGGCTACAAGGCCGACCTGGTCGACGACACATTGCGTTTGAATACCAACGTTTTTTATTACACCGTGGATGATATGCAACTGTCCATCATCGGCGGGGCGACCAACAGCAACCAGGTGATCAATGCCGACAAGGGTGAGGCCATGGGCTTCGAACTGGATCTCCAGTGGCTGATCAATGACAACCTGATGGCGACATTTGGCACCGCGTATAACGACACCGAGATCAAGGACAAGGACCTGAGCGTGGTGCCGTGCGGCTCAACCCTTTGCCAGGCATGGCAGGAGCGGGATGAGAACGGCCAGGTATCCATTGATGGTAACCCGTTCCCGAGAACGCCCAAGACCAATTACAGCTTCACGCTGCGTTACGGCATGCCGGTTGGTGACGATGGTGAATTCTTCGTGTTTACCGACTGGGTCTACTACGGCAAAATCCTGATGCCGCTGTACTCCAGCCCGGAATTCGTGACTGATAACCAGTTTGAAGGTGGGCTCAAGGTGGGCTACAGGAATACCCGTAACAATTGGGAAGTTGCGCTATTCGGGCGCAATATTACCGATGAAGACAACGTCAAGGGCTTTGTTGACTTCAGTAACAATACCGGTTTTGTCAATGAGCCTGCCATTTGGGGTGTATCAGCAACATATAACTTTGGCGATTATTGATATCGGCCATCAGGGCGCAAAGTATTGCGCAGAAAAAAAGCCCGGCGCCTGCCGGGCTTTTTTTATGTCAGGTACGTTTGAATCACCAGATTGCGGATTCTGGTCACGACGCGCGCAACACGTTTAACGGAGAGTGCGTCACTACCTGCCAGGTTGCAATCATGCCGCTGATGCCAACAAAGATCATGCCCAGCAGCGGGCCTGTCAGCCACAGTACCGGGCTGAAGCTGTATTGCAGCTCGTAGACATTGACCGCGAGGTGCCATGCGGCCAGGCTGGCGCCGGATGAGGCCAGCAGTCCGGCAAGAAAGCCGATGGCCAGGAACTCCACCGTCACGCCTGTCAAAACCCTGCCTCGGGACGCGCCCAGCGTGCGCAGGATGGCACTTTCGAAACTTCGCTCATCCAGGCTCGATTGGACTGCAGCCCAGAGCACCGCCAGTCCCGCGATGAGGGTGAACAGGAATACCGCCTGCACAGCGAGTGAGGCCTTGTCCATTACGTCCCTAACCTGGGCCAGTGATGCTTCGAGATCGATGACGGTCACGCTTGGAAAAAGTCGCATCAGGTCAATGATTTTCTCGTCATCATCGTCGCTGGCATACAGGGCCGTGATGTAACTGGCCGGATAACCGTCCAGCGCTGCAGGTGAGAAAACCATGAAAAAATTGGGTCGGAATGTATCCCACTCGACAGTCCTGAAACTGGTTACGGTGGCTTGCACCGGTTCACCAGCGATATCGAAGCTGAGCTCATCGCCGAGTTTTACGCCCAGTTCGCGGCCAAAATCCTCCTCCACTGAAACCTCTCGACTGTTGCTGCCTGGTTGCCACCATTGGCCACTTGTCAGGGTATTGCCAGTCTGGATTTCATCACCGAAACTAAGGTTGGATTCCCGCTTGGCCCAGCGCTCGCCCTGCGGGTCTTCAAAACTGATCTGGTTCACGTCCTGGCCATTGATGGCGGTCATCCGGGCGCGTACCAGCGGTGAAAACCTGGGGACTTCAATTCCCTTTTCCTCCAGGAACTGCTGCATTTGCGGAACTTCATACGGCTGGATGTTGATCAGGAACTGGTTGGGTGAATTCTCAGGCAGGCTGTCACGCCAGCTGTCCATCAGGTCGTTTCTGACCAGGGTTAATAACATCAGCACCATCAGCCCCAGTCCAAAGGCCACTACCTGCGCGATGCTTTCGCGCCCCCTGCGGCTCAGATTTGCCAGGCCGTAGCGCCAGGCTACGCCGGCTACGCCCCTGAATCGGCCGGTGGCCTTTACCAGCGCCCAGCCAGCCAGGCCGAGTACGGCAAAAGTCCCGGCTGCCCCGGCGGCGATTCCGAGTACCAGTTTGATATCCCGCACCAGCCATTGCAGTAAGGCAAGCACCGCGACCAGGCCCGCGACGTAGCTGATGCCGTAACGCAGGGGCGGTGGTTCGACATCCTGCCGCAATACGCGCAACACCGGCGTTTTACCCATCTGCACGAGGTCGGGCAGGGCGAATCCGCATAAGATGAACAATGCTGTAACCAGGCCCAGGAACACCGGCGAGGCGCCGGGGAGCGGGAGTTGTTGTGTGATCAGGTCACGGGCAACCCATGCCAGCGCCTCTTGCGCCGCGAACCCGAGTATCGTACCGGCGACAGCGCCAAGGATTGTCAGCATGACCAGCTGCAGAAGATTTAGCTTGAGAATGAAGGGCTGTTGTGAGCCGAGGCACTTCAGCAGGGCGATGCGATCACGATGGCGCAGTGCATAGCGCCGCGCAGACATGGCCACGGCGACGGCTGCCAGCAGGACGCTGACCAGCGATGCGAGGTTCAGAAAGCGTCCCGATCGTTCCATCGCCGAGCGGATTTGCGGGTTGGTATCCTGTATGTCGCTCAAGCGCTCGCCTTGTGCCAGTTGTTCCTCCAGCCTGGGTTTGAAAGTGTCGATGTCGTTGCGAGAGCCGGCCAGCAAAAGTCGATAACTCACCCTGCTTCCCGGTTGGATCAGGGCCGTTTTCTCAAGGTCTGCCATATTGATCAGGAGCGTGGGCGCGAGGTCGACGAACTGCCAGCCCTGGTCCGGGCGGAAATCAAGCACTTTCGTGACCTTGAAACTGGCCTTGCCCACCGTGATGACAGCGCCGGTATCGGAGCCCAGGCGCGCCAGAAGCCGGGTCGTTGCCCAGGCTTCACCGGGCGCTGGTACCTCACTCGTTTCAGCTGCTTGTCCGAGCAGCTGAGAGGCTGTTTTAAGACGCCCCCGTAAGGGATAATTTCCGGTCACTGCGCGCACGGCCGATAAGGTGCTCTGATCGCCATCAAAGACCACGCTGGGCATGGTGGTCATTGACGCAGTGTCCAGGTCGGCCTCTATGGCCATCTCTTTGTAACTTGCGGGAATCGGTTGGCTCGAACCGAGTCTGAGGTCGGCCGCCAGTGATTCGGCGGCGCGCAGTTCCACCGCGTGTCCTACCCTGTCGGTCAGGAAAGCTACCGCGGTCAGTGAGGTCACGGCGATAATCAGGGCAACACCCAGAACGGTTAATTCACCGGATTTCCAATCGCGGACCAGTAGCCGCCAGGCCAGGCTCAGGGCTTTCAAGATGGCTTCTCCGCGCTTTGCTCAGTAGATGAACGTATCTGGCCGGCTTCCATCCTGATGATCCGGTCACAGCGTTGTGCCAGGCCCAGGTCGTGACTGACAAGTACCAGCGTTGTGCCATATTCCCGGTTCATGTTAAACAGGATTTCAATGATTGTTTCACCGGTCTGCTGATCAAGGTTGCCGGTTGGCTCATCGGCAAACAATACGCTCGGTTGGGTGACATAGGCGCGCGCGATGGCAACCCGCTGTTTTTCCCCGCCGGAAAGCTGTCGTGGGTAATGGCCGGCACGGTCGCCCAAGCCAACGTTTTCCAGGGCCTGTGTGGCGGCCTGCAGTGGCTGCTCATGGTGGGTCAGTTCCAGCGGCAACATGACGTTTTCAAGCGCCGTCAACGATGGGATGAGGTGAAAGGACTGGAATACGAAGCCGACCTCGTCAGCGCGCAGGGCAGCGCGACCGTCCTCGTCCAGTGCCGTCAATTCCCTGCCACTCAGCCAGACACGTCCGGATGTCGGCAGGTCGAGGCCGGCCAACAAGCCCAGCAGTGTTGATTTGCCGGCACCGGAAGCGCCAATGATCGCAATGCGCTCACCGTGACTGACTTGCAGGCTAACCTGGTCTAGTATTGTCAGCATGCCTTCAGGGCTGGTGACCGTTTTACTCAGCGTTGCGGCTTCGAGGGCAATTGTATTTTCGTCAGATGTTGGAGTTTTCATGAGATTAATTTTATCGCTTCTGTTGTCTGTTGTCGGGCTATTTCCGTGCACATTGCCGGCATCGGAATCTCCTGTCTTGCTGATACTCGGTGACAGTCTCAGCGCCGGTTATGGCATGAACCGAGAAGATTCCTGGGTACACCTGCTCGATCTGCGCCTTAAGGAACAAGGCCATAATTACCGCATTCTCAATTCCAGCATCAGCGGTGATACCACGCAGGGCGGACTATCGCGTTTACCCCGTTTACTTGACAGTTATCAACCTTCATTCGTCATTATCGAACTCGGCGGCAACGATGGTCTGCGTGGCATCAACCCGGACGTGACCCGGAGAAACATGACACGCATGGTCCAGCTTAGTCAGGATGCCGGCGCAAAAGTTCTACTCGCCGGTATCAAGTTGCCACCAAATTACGGGGAAGTCTATCTGCAACGGTTTGAATCCCTGTACGCAGATATTGCCGCCGAATACGATACATTGCTTGTGCCATTCTTCATGGAGGGGGTGGTTTTTGAAGAGGGCATGCTCCAGGCGGACGGTATTCACCCCAGTGAAAAAGGCCAGCCGGTCCTGCTGGAGAATGTATGGTCAGTGCTGGCACCGGAGCTGAACAGGTAACTGCTCAAGACAACTCTCATTGCAGAGCAATTGTGTCCGGTATTCCGCCAACAACGGCGATATATCGGGGAATAATGCAATGCTTAACCAGTCGGGTCCGGCGGCCGGGGATTACTATAGATCACAGGCTGTTTTGGAGTATGATTTACGCCGACTATCAAAACTGGAGAAATCAGGTGAAACGTTTAATTTTTTGTATTGCAGCAATCGTGTTTTCAAGCGCGGCACTAGCCGGATCAATGAGTTTTGCCGAGCAGATCACCGCCGGCGTCAAAGGGGAACACCGTTCGGAAAGCAACAAGGCGCGCGATCCATACCGCCACCCGCGTCAGACGCTGGCTTTTTTCGGCATTGAGGACGGTATGACCGTGATGGAAATCTGGCCCGGTGGTGGCTGGTACACTGAAATCCTGGCGCCCGCGATGCGTGACCACGGCAAGCTGATTATCGCGACCTGGGATCCGCAGGTGCAGGGGCAACCTTCGTACCGCTACGAGTTACCCAAAAAAATGGCGGAGACTTTCGCCCAATACCCGGAGGTCTATGACCAGGTAGAAGTGCAATATTTCTCGCCACCCGAATCAGCGTCTCTCGGCGAAGCGGCGTCCGTCGATGTTGTCGTCACCTTCAGAAACACGCACGGCTGGATTAGCGCGGGCCAGGCACAGGATATATTCAACGAGTTCGCCCACGTTTTGAAGCCTGGCGGTTTTCTTGGCGTTGTTCAGCACCGGGCAGATGAGGGTTCAGATCCCGCGCAATCGGCTAAGAGCGGTTACGTAAGCGAGGCAACGGTAAAGGAATTGGCAGCCAATGCGGGTTTTGAGTTTGTTGCCAGCTCGGAGATCAATGCCAATCCTGAAGACACAAAGGACCATGAGAAAGGGGTATGGACCCTGCCGCCAAGCCTGAGCCTGGGTGACGTGGACAAGGAAAAATACCTGGCGATCGGGGAAAGTGACCGCATGACGCTGAAGTTCAGGAAGCCAGACTGAAACATTCTGTCGTGATCAAGACATTGCGCCATTTCATACAGGGGGTTGTGGTTATTTTGATCGTCACGATCAGTACCACGCTGCTGACCGCAATCCTCTGTGTTCTGGCGCTTTTCAAGATTCTGACGCCGGCCGGCCCGGCAAGAAATGCAATCACTCACTGGTCTTCGTCACTCGGGGAGTTATGGGTTTCAATCAACAAGGCAATGGCCTGGCCGAACCGCGCTATGTGGGATATTCACATGCCGGATGGCATCAGTCACAAGGGCCGCTACCTGGTTACCTGTAACCACCAGTCCGGTGTGGATATCCTGGCGTTACAACACAGCCTCAACCGGCGCGCACCATTTGGCCGGTACCTGCTCAAACAACAGTTGATCTGGGTGCCGGTCCTCGGTGCGGCCTGGTGGGCGCTGGACATGGCATTCTTGCGGCGTTACAGCAGACAGGAGTTGTTGAAGAACCCGTCGTTGCGTGGCAAAGATCTGGAAAATGCCGCGCGCGCCTGTGAAAAACTCAAGCACATTCCGGTTTCGATGATGACATTTCCCGAGGGCACACGTTTTACACCCGCCAAGAGAGACCAACAGAAGTCTCCTTACCAGCATTTGCTCAGGCCGCGCTACGGAGGCGTCGGGCAGGTCGTGTATTCCTTTGACGACGCGCTCGATGGAGTGATTGACGTTACGATCTGCTACCCCGATGGTGTCCCAACCGTGTGGCAACTGGTGTCCGGGCAAATAAAAAAAATTGTCGTTCATATTCAGCTGCGGCCTGTCGATGAAGCAGTACGTGGTCGTAACTTCAGGGAAGACAGCACCGCCAAGGAGGCTCTAAAGGCCTGGCTGGATAATATGTGGGATGATAAAGAAGCTTATATAAACAATGAATTGCAAAAAAGTACTAAAACGAATGCGGCGTGCTAGGATATAAAGGAGCGATCAGAATAAATACTAATTTTAATAATGACTGAAAAGAAAGATCCCAGAGACTACATACCGCCCAAATCATTAATCGTACCCAGTCGCAAGCTCGCAACGGGAGCTGCATTCGGTTGGTTGCGCGCCGGCTGGAACGACCTCATGAATGCCAGGAAGGTCAGCCTCATCTACGGTGTTTTCGTGTTTCTGATCAGCATACTCGCTGCCTTACTGGCATGGGAATTGGGCGGGTTCATACTGCTGCTGATGGCCTTGTCAGGTTTTGTTTTCATTGCCCCGATGCTGGCGTTCGGCCTGTACTCGGTTAGCAGGCAGTTGTGCCAGGGCCGGACACCCAGCCTGGGTCACACACTGCGAGCGATCAAACGGCCGCTGGGTAACTCCATGGTATTCACCCTGGTCCTGCTGGTTGTTTTTCTGCTGTGGGTCAGGGCCGGCATGATGGTGCAGGTCTTTTTTCCGTTTGGCGGTGACCCCGAATGGGACCACATTGTGACTTTCTTCCTGATCGGTTCAGTTGTCGGGTCGATCTTTGCCGCTGTAAGCTTTTCTGCGAGCGTGTTTTCGCTGCCCATGCTGGCCAATCGTGATATTGATGTCATTACGGCGGTGATATCCAGCATCAATGGGGCATTGCGCAATAAGCCTGCAATGTTCGTCTGGGCATTTATGATCTGTTTCCTGACGCTGTTGGGATTTATGACCGCTGGCCTGGGCCTCATTGTCATTATTCCATGGTTGGCTTATGCGACATGGCACGGATACCGGGCGGCACTTGATGTTTCTGACTGGCCGGTATTACCCCGGGACGACTAACAAGAACTCTCAGATGGTTTAATTTAAAAGCAAGCGGCCTTGCGGCCGCCTGCCCGTAACCTCATGCGTGGATAAAATCTACGCCACAGAAGAAGGGGGGGGCTGTGTCGAGGTTACTAATATAATAATAGTTGATCTGGGGCTTTTTGCCACTCGAAGAAATTACAAGGTGTTACAGATTGGCCCGGCCAGAAACCCCCAACTCAGGATTTTTCCGGCTCCACTCCCAGGCGTTCGTGCATTATCGGACTGGTAGTGGTGTACTGCAAAAACACCCTTTTGTCGGGATCGAGGTGCTTCTGCACACCAAATGCCGCCAGTGCTGCTTCATGAAAACTACTGAGAATCAATTTCTTCTTGCCCGGATAGGTATTGATATCACCCACCGCGAAAACGCCCGGAATGTTGGTCTGGAACTTCTCTGTATCAACTGGAATCTGGCGCTTTGCAATATCGAGCCCCCATTCGGCAATGGGTCCGAGGTTGGGTGACAGGCCCCAGAAAACACAGACATTATCTGCCTCGATTTCATGCGTATTGCCCTCCGCGTCGGCGACCAACAACCCTCTGAAACCGCCCTTGTCTGAAAGTACCTCACGAACCATGCCATGAAACTCCTTTAGCACTCCCTTTTCAGCCAGCTTCTTCATTTTCGAGACCGACGCAGGTTGTGCGCGGTATTCAATTCGGCGGTGGATCAGGGTAAGGCTTTTGACCTTGCCCTGTAACTCGTTGGTCCAGTCGAGGGCGGAATCGCCCCCGCCGAGGATTATGAGGTCTTTGCCGGCAAACTCATCGGCTTTCCTGATTCTGTAATGAATATTCTTGCCTGCGAATTCTTCCGCCCCTTTAACCCGCAGCCGCCGCGGTTGAAAAGCGCCCAGGCCGCCGGCAATGATGACAGTTGCGGTATCGAACTCGATACCGCCAGAAGTCGTTAATTTGAAACGGCCATCGTCTTTCGGTTCCAGGGTCGTAACGGTTTGCCCAAGGTGAAACTGTGGGCTAAACGGCGCAACCTGTTCCATCAGCCGGTCGACAAGTTCCTGTGCGCCGATTACCGGGTAGGCCGGTATATCGTAAATGGGTTTTTCCGGATAGAGCTCGCCGCACTGGCCGCCGACACTGGCCAGGGAATCCACGACATGTGCGTGAATGTCCAGCAAGCCAAGCTCAAATACCTGAAACAGGCCGGCCGGCCCGGATCCTATGATGACGACGTCTGTACTGATGGACATGATGGCTCCAGAGAAAGCGAATGTGACCTTTACTGATGACCTGATAACTTGGGTCAAAGTGTATAGAATCAAGACGGGGAGTGCTTTGTAATCCGCAACGTCTTCGGCGAAGCGAGCAATGGCCGCAGGTAATAGTAGTATGAAAAAAGTTCAACTGGAAGATTCCTGGCTGGAGAGACTTCACGATCAGTTCGAGCAGGAGTACATGCAAAAATTGCGCGAATTTCTCGTCACCAGGAAAAAACACCAGGCGGTCGTCTATCCACCGGGACCGCAGATTTTCAACGCAATGAATTCCACGCCATTCGACAAGGTGCGTGTAGTCATACTAGGACAGGACCCCTATCACGGACCCGGGCAGGCGCATGGATTGTGTTTTTCCGTCCAGCGAGGCGTCAGGATTCCGCCGTCGCTGGCCAATATTTATCGGGAAATCGATTCCGACCTTGGCATAGCGCCACCCGATCATGGCAACTTACAATCGTGGGCGAATCAGGGTGTGCTGTTGCTCAATGCAGTGCTCACCGTTGAACGCGGGCAACCGGGGTCGCACCAGGGCAAGGGCTGGGAGCTTTTCACCGATAGCATCGTCCACGCATTGAATAATGACAGAGAAAACCTCGTCTTCATGCTCTGGGGCAGTTATGCCATGAAAAAGGGTGCGGTAATCGACCGCAGAAAACACCTGGTATTGACCGCGCCGCATCCTTCCCCGTTGTCAGCCCACCGTGGGTTCCTTGGCTGCCGTCATTTTTCAATGGCGAATGAATATCTCCAGCAACATCAGATATTGCCCATTGACTGGTCGGTGCCTGCCTAGAACAGCATTGTCAGCCGTCGACCTGCTTGAGTGTTGCATCGATGGGCATCCAGCCCACGTGCCGGTCAAAAAATACGTTGGCTTGCGGTTGGCGGTCAATTTCGTCATTGATACAGCCAAGCGCGATGTGCAGTTCACCCGCCCAGCGTTGCGAGCGGAAGAACATGCTGCTTCCACAGTTGCTGCAAAAGCCCCGTTGCGCCTCTTCTGAAGAGTCAAACCAGGAAACTTTGTCTTCTCCAGTGGAGACTATGACCTGCGACTCATCAAACCCGGCCCAGGTCACATAGCCCGCACCATGGGTTTTACGGCACATGCTGCAATGGCAGTGCGCGCACCATTTGCTGGGTAAGTTAGCTGAAAACCGTACAGCGCCGCAAAAACAACCCCCGTGTACCCGTTTGACCGTGTCCATTGTTGTTCCTCAAGCCTGAATTATGATCCAGCCCAGTCGCACCCACATGGCAAGCAGCACGAAACAGCTGAATACGAAAACGCTAAACCTGTGCATCACGCGGTTGTAGGTGATATGAATCAAACTGTGAACGTACCTTGAGGCGACATAGGTCCAGGCCAGTGCGACCAGGATGCTGTCCTGCACCATCAATATCAGCGTCAAAAGGATTGCAACGTAAAACAATAACGGCGATTCCAGCAGGTTTGAATAGTTGTTCGAGGCGCTCTCAGAGTCGGGCAAAACCCCGTGAGCCGCTGAACGGGTTTTCGCGCGCTGCGGATGAATCCTTTTTGATTTCATTTCACCAACGCGCCGCTGATACATGACCAGCATAACGAAGAAAGTCAGGGCAACCTGGGCCAGTAACGGCAATAACAGGGGTTTGAAATACATTCTCGACTCCAATGCGCCGGGCTGAAGAGAATTTATCTTAGCAGAGGCTCCCCGGGTTGTGGGCGTTTGCAGATGTTGCGGAAGGGAAGTAGAAAAGTGAGTGGGGGTGAAAACTATTGGCCATGGTTCCGGGCTGGTGAAACCTTTGCCGGGTAGTTTTCGCCCCCACTGGATTCAAATGGACGCTTTCCGCACCAGGTGGTCGGCCTGGAAATCCGCGATTGCCCTTTTGAATAAGAAAATCTGTTTACCAGTCATACCTCCGTCTGTGCCGGTAATACCTGTAGGTTGCCGGTGGTTCGTAGAGGGCTGCATCGATAATGGACCACAGATGGATAACCCAGCCGAGCAGTATTACCCACAAGATAATGGACATGATGAACATGAAACCAGCCAGTAACCAACGGCCCTGCAACAGTTGTCCCAGGCCTGGGATGAAAAAGCTGCACAAGGCTGCAATAACGTTGCCTGCTGAACCGCGACCCATAAATTTCTCCTGCATGTATAATGATTTCAATCAATAACATGCAGCATTCATGCCAAGATATGCTACGTATCAATAAGCCCTTGTAGATCAAAGATATTTGATGGGTCATGCGATTCTCGCTCCATATTCAGAGCGCAATTTTCGAGGTTGAGCTGGCTGCCGGTGTCAAATCGTACGCAACAATTGGCGAAATCCACCACGCCTGAAGATCATGTTTTGATTAGCAAATGAATGCGCAACGTTGCCGTCGCACGTATAATGTTGCGGATATTTTAAATCCCCTCAACAAGGAATTAACAAAAATGAGCTACGAACACATTCAGATCCCCTCCAGCGGCGATAAAATTACGGTCAAAGACGGCAACCTGGTCGTGAGCGACAACCCCATTCTCGGCTTCATCGAAGGTGACGGAATTGGTGGAGATATTACGCGTGCATCGATGCGTGTCTGGAATGCCGCGGTGGAAAAAGCTTATGGTGGCAATCGCAAAGTGCATTGGGCCGAGTTGTTTTTGGGAGAGAAGGCCGCCGGCATTTATGACGGTAATTACTTTCCGGCAGAGACACTCGACGCCGTCAAGGACCTTATCGTCTCAGTCAAGGGCCCGCTGACCACGCCTGTCGGCGGTGGTTTTCGTTCATTGAACGTTTCCCTGCGCCAGGACCTGGATCTGTATGCCTGTGTGCGGCCGGTTCAGTATTTCGATGGTGTTCCGTCACCCATGAAAAAACCTGAAGACGTCAATGCCATTATTTTCAGGGAAAACACCGAAGATGTTTACGCCGGGATTGAGTATGAGTCCGGTACGCCTGAAAACGAGAAGCTGGCGAAATTCTTGCGCGAAGAAATGGGCGCGGAGTTTTTTGAAGGCGCCGGCATTGGTATCAAACCGATTTCAGCTTTTGGCTCGAAACGCCTCGTGCGCAAAGCTATCCAGTACGCTATTGCCCATGGCCACGATAGCGTTACGCTGGTTCACAAAGGTAACATCCAGAAGTTCACCGAAGGCGCGTTCCGTAAATGGGGTTATGAGCTGGCAGCGGAAGAATTCGCCGCTGAGACCATCTCAGAAGCCGAGTTATGGGACAAACATGATGGTGTGCGGCCTGAAGGAAAAATCGTCATCAAGGACCGCATTGCCGATATCATGTTCCAGTTGATGCAGTTGCGCCCGGCCGAGTTCAGCGTTATCGCGACCACCAACCTCAACGGCGATTACCTGTCAGATGCACTTGCAGCAGAGGTCGGTGGAATGGGCATCGCACCGGGCGCTAACATGGCTGATCACATCGCCGTGTTTGAAGCTACCCACGGCACGGCGCCCAAGTACACCAACCTGGACAAGGTCAACCCCAGTTCATTGATGTTCTCGGGATCCATGATGTTCGATTACATTGGCTGGACGGAAGTTTCAGCGCTGATTGCCAGTGCGTTTGGTAAGACGATCAAGCAGAAAATTGTCACGTATGACTTTGCCCGCCTGATGGACGGCGCCACCGAGGTGTCTACGTCTGCCTTTGCGGACGCAATCATCGGCAATATGTAGGCGTCCCGGCTAGCGGGCAGGAACGATGGCACTGGCTTTATTCCAGCGCGCGGCAGAGTGCCTCGCGATGCCTTCACCCGAGGAAAAATGCGCTGCCGTCACCGATCTGTGGCTGGCGGTGCAGCTGGATAACTTCGAGTTCGATCCGCACACGCCGGTCACCCCGATCGGCGCAGCGGGTCATCCGAACAAACCGGACCTGGTTGACCCATCGCAAGTGCCGCGCCGCCGGCTGGGCAGCAAGGAGGGCAGGGCGGCGCTGGTCCATGCCATTACACATATCGAGTTCAATGCCATCAACCTGGCCCTGGACGCGGCCTACCGGTTCCGGGATATGCCGCACCAATACTATCTCGACTGGATATCCGTAGCGGCCGATGAGGCGCGCCATTTTCAATTGCTGGAGTCACGACTTGGGTCCCTCGGCTTCGCTTATGGGGATTTTCCGGCCCATAACGGTTTGTGGGAAATGGCCCGTAAAACCGCAGACGACTGCCTCATGCGCATGGCGCTGGTACCGAGGGTGCTTGAAGCAAGGGGGTTGGATGTCACTCCCGGAATGATTGATCGGCTCAAATCAGCAGGTGATGTCGAAACGGCCAGGATCCTGCAAGTCATCCTCGATGAAGAAGTGCGTCACGTGGAGATCGGCAGTTACTGGTACCACTTATGCTGTGACCAGCGGGGTCTTGAGCCGGAGTCAACGTTTCTAAGCTTGCTGAAAGAACATTTCAGCGGCTCGCTGCGTGGACCATTCAATATACCGGCACGGATGAAAGCCGGCTTTACCCAGCGTGAAATGGAAGCCATCAGCTCGCTTTCCTGACCACTCCCGATTCAACTCGCAGGCAGAAAGGCAAGCTCGTATTGGTTCGGGCTGACGCGCAATACGCTGCCTTGTTCATACCAGTCACCCAGGACAATGCGTTGGGCAGCTTGGCCTTTAACCTGGAGCGTATGGGTTGCCGGGCGGTGTGTATGGCCATGGATCAGGCGCTCAAGACCGTGACGCTCAAAGGCGCTGATGACCTCGGCCTGGTTGACGTCCATGATGTCCATGCTGATGTTTCCCTTGTGCTCGGCGCTGGCGTCCCGCGCCTGCAGCGCAATTTGCAGGCGCTCTTCGGGGGGCCTGGAAAGAAAATCCCTCTGCCAGGCAGGATTCCTGACCATTGCCCGGAACTGCTGGTAGGGAATATCGTCGGTGCACAAGCTGTCGCCGTGCATCAACAGGACTTTTTCGCCGTAAAGGTCCACTACGTGTTCTTCCGGCAACATTGTCAAACCGGCACTGCTTGCATAGTCCTGCTGTAACAGGAAGTCCCGGTTGCCGTGCAGGAAATAGCCGGGTACGCCCTGGTCTTTTAATTGCACCAGGGCGCCGGCTA
Organism: Lysobacterales bacterium; assembly: GCA_013042835.1. Taxonomy (GTDB): domain Bacteria; phylum Pseudomonadota; class Gammaproteobacteria; order Xanthomonadales; family SZUA-36; genus SZUA-36. The sequence goes on along the minus strand of JABDPJ010000084.1, from coordinate 8,576 downwards.
CCTGTTCAGAACAGCGGCTGGGTACATCGTCGCCCAGCCAGAACTCGAACAGGTCACCGAGGATATAAAGCGCATCGGCCGCGGGGGCCTCCCGTTGCAGGAAGTCCAGGAACAGAGCAGTTGTTTCCGGGCGGCGGTCATCGAGGTGTAAATCTGAAATAAACAGGGTCGTCATGGTTTGGGCCGGCGCCGTGTCAGTGTACTTCAACCGATTCGATCAGAATGACTTCAAGTGGCACATCGCGCGCGTCGGTTTGTACGAACCGAATGTCATCGACAACATCCATGCCTTCCACTACGCGCCCAAAAACCGCATAGCCCCATTCCCGGTCGTTTTGCGTGCTGACGTGATCAAGGGCGCCGTTCAACTCGACATTGATATAGAACTGCGACGTTGCTGAATTGACGTCGTTGGTCCTGGCCATGGCGACGGTACCACGCACGTTTTTCAACCCATTATCCGCCTCGTTTTTGATGGGCTCGCGGGTAGGCTTGCGCTCCATGTCGGGCGTCATACCGCCGCCCTGGATCATGAAGTGGCTGATGATCCGGTGGAAAATTGTGCCGTCGTAGAAACCGTCATTGGCGTACTGAAGGAAGTTGGCCACCGAAACCGGTGCGTCATCAGGGTAGAGTTCCAGGCGAATATCACCGCGATTGGTGTGAATGGTCACTTGCGGATTAGCCGTTTCCTGTGTGCTTTCGGTCTCCTGCTGAGCGTATGCGGCGGTTGTGCTTAACACCATTACAGCCATGAGGGAAATCAGTCGTTTCATCGTATGCTTCTCAAAGTTTTGGGTAGTGGGTGCCAATCATACTGGGCTACCACGCAGGGATAAAGGTTCTTTGTCAGGAGTGCTCCTGCGGGGCCGGTGGTTTCTTCGCTTCCGGCCGGTTTATGTAGTCCAATTTCAGTGCTTTTTATGCTAAAATTAATCACTTGCGTGGATAACAAGCATAATATCAAAACATGCAATAAATATGGCATATATTTTCAATATAAATCAAATATATATAGAGCATTCCGGAGTATTTACATTTAATGGCTGAGCTCGCAAAAGAAGTACTGCAAGTTAACCTCGAAGACGAAATGCGCCAGTCCTACATGGACTATGCGATGAGCGTTATTGTCGGGCGCGCATTACCGGACGTCCGTGACGGTCTGAAACCGGTACACCGCCGCGTATTGTATGCAATGAGTGTACTTGGCAATGACTGGAATAAAGCCTACAAAAAGTCCGCTCGCGTGGTGGGTGATGTGATCGGTAAGTATCATCCGCATGGTGATTCCGCGGTATACGACACCATCGTGCGCATGGCCCAGCCATTTGCGATGCGCTACATGCTGGTGGATGGCCAGGGTAACTTTGGCTCGGTAGACGGTGATGCGGCGGCGGCCATGCGTTACACCGAAGTTCGCATGTCAAAACTGGCCCACGAATTACTCGCCGACCTTGACAAGGAAACAGTCAATTTCGGCCCCAATTACGATGAATCCGAGTATGAGCCGCTGGTATTACCGACCCGCGTTCCCGGTTTACTGGTTAACGGATCTGCTGGTATCGCAGTCGGTATGGCGACGAATATTCCGCCCCATAACCTCAATGAAGTCATTCAGGCAACCATTGCCCTGATTGAAGATCCGCAACTGGATATCGACGGGATCATGGAACACCTCCCCGGGCCGGATTTCCCGACCGCGGGAATCATCAATGGCGCGCAGGGCATTCATGAAGCGTACCACACCGGCCGTGGCCGTATTTACATGCGCGCACGTTCTCACGTGGAAACCAACGAGAGGAATGGCAAGAATTCGCTGATCGTAACTGAACTGCCTTACCAGGTGAATAAAGCGCGTCTGCTGGAGAAAATCGCCGAGCTGGTCAAGGACAAGAAGCTTGACGGGATCACCGAGTTGCGTGACGAGTCCGATAAGGACGGTATGCGAGTGGTCATCGAACTGCGCCGCGGCGAGGTTCCCGAGGTCGTTCTGAACAACCTCTACAAGCAAACCGTCATGCAGAATGTCTTTGGTATCAACATGGTGGCGCTGGTCGATGGCCAGCCGCGTGTACTGAATCTCAAAGAGGTACTGGAAGCCTTTATCGGTCATCGCCGGGAAGTGGTCACCCGGCGTACACTTTTTGATCTGCGCAAGGCGCGCAATCGCGCCCATGTGCTTGAAGGCCTTACGGTTGCCCTCGCCAACCTGGACGAATTGATTGAAATGATCAAGTCTTCGCCATCACCGGCGGAAGCGAAAGAGCGCTTGCTGGCGAAGCTCTGGGATCCCGGCCTGGTGCGGGCGATGCTCGGCCAGGGTGGCGCCGAGACTTCCCGGCCGGAAAACCTCGATCCCGGTGTGGGTCTGCAGGAGGCTGGCTACCAGTTGTCACCGGTACAGGCGCAGGAAATTCTTAATATGCGCCTGCACAGGCTGACCGGTCTCGAGCAGCAGAAGCTGACGGCCGAATACGAAGAGATACTTAATAAAGTGAGGGATTTGCTGGACATTCTTTCGGATCCCTCACGTCTGATGACGGTGATACGCGAAGAATTGGAAGAGGTGCTGGAGAAGTTCGGTGACGAGCGGCGCACAGTTATTCTCGAGAAGAAGCTGGATCTTAGCCTGGAAGACCTGATCACCGAGGAAGACGTGGTAGTGACCATATCCCATGCGGGCTACGCCAAGTCGCAGTCACTGGATCGTTACCAGGCGCAGCGTCGGGGCGGAAAGGGCAAGTCCGCGACCAAGGTCAAGGAAGAGGACTTTATCGACGAGATATTCGTTGCCAACACCCATGACACGCTGCTGTGCTTCACTTCGCACGGTAAAATTTACTGGCTCAAGGTATACGAACTTCCACAAGCCAGCCACGTCAGCCGCGGCAAACCGATCGTCAACCTGTTGCCCCTGGAAAAAGACGAACGCGTAAACGCGGTATTGCCGGTACGCGAGTACTCAGAGGATCTTTTTGTGTTTTTCGCGACGCGAAACGGAATCGTCAAGAAAACACCATTGACCGCCTACAGCAATCAACGGGCCAATGGGATCTGGGCCATCAAGCTGGATGAGGACGACGAGCTGGTCAATGTTGAAATTACCCACGGTGACAGCGAAGTCATGCTGTTTTCCAGTTCAGGAAAATGCATTCGCTTTGCCGAGGGCGATGTGTCCTCCCTGGGCCGGTTCACCAGGGGCGTGATCGGCATACGCCTTAAAGAAGACCAGCGGGTCGTTTCCATGCTGGTACTCGGGGAAGGGGACATACTGACTGTCACCGAGCGCGGTTACGGCAAGCGCACCAACCCTGAAGAGCACTCGCGCCAGGGCAGGGGCGGACAGGGCGTTATTGGAATCCAGACATCAGAGCGTAATGGCCAGTTGATTTCTGCCTTGCAGGTCACTGATGAAGACGACATCATGCTGATCTCCGATGGTGGCACGCTGGTTAGAACCCACACCAATGGAATTTCCACGCTTGGCAGGAATACCCAGGGTGTAACGCTGATTCGACTCAGGGATGACGAGAACCTTGTCGGTTTGGCCAGGATTCAGAAAGACGCCGATGACGCTGAAGTAGAAGGCACCTTGGACGGTGATGCTGAAGTGGAAGACACCTTGGACGATGATGCAGAGCCTGTAACGGAAGAGTAAGATCCGTTCAGGTGCAGCACTAAAATTTGAGCCCGCCTTGAGCGGGCTCTTTCGATGTCAGGTCCGAATTATTTTTTATCCGTGTTAATGCCCAGCAGTTGGTATGGAGGGCACCATCTGAATGCTCCTGTCAGTAATGGGACAACGCCAACAGCGCCCCACCAGGATTGGTAATAGAAACCCGCGGCAATGATTGCCACACCGGCAACCAGGCGTAAGGTGCGATCTGCTTTACCTACATTGCATTGCATTTTCATGTCCTCTCAAATTGATGCCAAAACCGAATCGGCCGAGCTTACCCGGAATTCGCCAGGCGCTTCAACCATCAACCGGGTAACGATACCATCTTCGGCGATGAGCGCGAAGCGCTGTGAGCGGGTTCCCATACCAAACGAGGTTCCATCGAGTTCCAGTCCAAGCGCCCTGGTGAAATCTCCATTACCATCGGCCAGCATATCGATATTTCCGGCGCCGGCGTGTTCGCCCCAGGCGTGCATGACGAAGACATCATTCACCGCCATGCACGCGATTGCATCAATACCTTTTGCGAAAAAATCGGCGGCATTTTCGACAAATCCGGGCAGGTGGTAAGCAGAACAGGTGGGCGTAAATGCGCCCGGCACTGCAAACAAAACGACCTTTCTGCCGCTGAAGTAGTCGTTCGTGTCAATATTTATTGGCTGGCCATCCTTCATTTGGCTCAACACAGTTGAAGGAATACGGTCTCCTACACGGATACTCACAAAAGATCTCCTTGGTGTTTTGAGTTCAGGCCGCGATTGCGTCTGAAATTGCGCTAAATAATAATTCGGGGTTGACTGGCTTGGTGACAAAGGCCGTGGCGCCCTGGCGCATTCCCCAGACCCGGTCGGCTTCACCACTCTTGGTGCTGACAAAAATCACGGGAATGCCACGGGTAACCTTGTCTTTGGATAGTTTACGGGTCGCCTGGAAACCACTCATCCCGGGCATGACAATGTCCATAAGAATAACGTGGGGCTGCTGTTGACGGGCAATTTCAAGCGCCTCGTTGCCATTTTCTGCAACCAGGGCTTCATGACCCCACTCCTCAATCATTTTTTTCAGAGTGAAAATCTGGGTGGGAGAATCGTCAACTATTAGTACTTTCGCCATCTATGTGCAGTCCCTGCATACGGTAACCCGATACCAGAATTATGCACTAATGCGGGCAAAAAATGCAGTACTCTTTTTTTCCAGCGACAAAATCTGTCATTCCAGGTTTACCACGGTGCGCCCAAGCGCAGCCCCTTTCATCAGGACGTCGAAGGCCTCGCCGAGGTCATCAAGGCCGACCTCGTTATTGATGATGGAATCAAGGTGTGGCGGGCGCCATTCGTTGGCCAACCGGTCCCAAAGAATTTCGCGAATATGATAGGGCGTGTTGCTCGAACTGATCCCTATCAGGCTGACGCCACGCAAAATCAGCGGCAGATTGGTGGCATTCAGGCCAATACCTCCTGCCATGCCGCAACAGGCGATGTTTCCCCAAGCATCAATCACGCGGGAAATACCTGCCAGCATTTCGCCGCCGACATTATCTATGCAGCCTGCCCAGCGTGTGGACTCCAGTGGCGCCTGACCCCAGTGCAGGTCGTGGCGTGAAATACACTGGCGAGCCCCCAATTCCTCCAGGTAGTCAAACTCGTCTACTTTGCCGGTAATGGCGTGAACTTCGTAGCCCGCGCGCGTCAGGATATCAATGGCGAAACTACCGACGCCGCCACTGGCGCCGGTGACGACGATTGGCCCTTGTTCAGGCACCTGGCCCAGGGCCTCCATCCGATACAGCGAGATGGCGGCGGTGAACCCGGCGGTGCCGATACCCATGGCATCGCGGGTGCTCAAGCCGGCGGGCAGGGGGATGATGCTATTGCTGTCGAGGCGCAGGTACTGGCCGTAGCCACCATCGCGCTTCTCGGACAGGTTGCAACCGGTGACGAGAACCTTGTCGCCGGCGCTGAAGCGCTCACATTCCGATGCAACGACCTCTCCGGCGACATCGATGCCGCCAATCAAGGGGTAGGTCTTGAGAATCTTTCCCTTGCCGGTTGCGGCCAATGCGTCCTTGTAGTTGATTCCCGACCATTCGCCGCGGATGATCACGTCGCCCTGGCTGAGATCATCCTGCGTGATTTCCTCGGTTCCGGAACGGTAGCCTTCGGCGTCATTGTGGATACGGAACGCTTTGAATGTGTCTGGGACAGTCGTCATTATTTCATACCTCTATTGCTGTTCAGTTGCCGCGGTGAATGGCACGCTTATCCAAGTTTAATGCGGCCTCGTGCACGGCTTCGGAGAGTGTCGGGTGCGCATGCACGATACGTGCGAGGTCTTCGCTGGCACCGTGGAATTCCATGGTGACAACACACTCGGCAATCAACTCGGAAGCGCTCGGGCCGATGATATGCACCCCAAGTACTTCGTCGGTCTCCTCATCCGCCAGCATTTTGACCATGCCTGCGGCATCGCCCATTGCCAGTCCTCTGCCAGTTGCCGCGAATGGAAACGAGCCGCTGCGGTACGCGACACCATCCTCTTTCAATTGCTGCTCCGTTTTACCGACCCAGGCGATTTCCGGATCCGTATAGATGACCCAGGGAACCGTGTCGAAGTGAATATGCGCAGCCTTGCCGGCAATCAACTCCGCCACTGCGATGCCTTCTTCGGATGCCTTGTGGGCCAGCATCGGGCCGCGAACGCAGTCACCGACCGCCCACACACCAGGCACATTGGTCTGTGACTGCTCATTGACACTCACCTGGCCGCGCTCATTGATTTCAACGCCGCTGTCTTCCGCCAACAGGCCCTCGGTATAGGGCTTGCGCCCAACTGCCACCAGCAGGCGGTCGAAGGCCATTTCGGTTTCGCCGTTTTTATCTTCCAGCAGCACCTTGACCTCGCCGTCTGCGACAGTGGCCGATTTGACCAGCGTGCCGAGGCGGACATCGAGGCCCTGTTGCTTGAACAGTCGCGCCGCCTGCCTGGCAATATCCTGGTCGGTGGCGGGCAGAAAATCGGGCAGGGCTTCGAGCAAAACAACTTCGGATCCGAGACGTGTCCACACCGAGCCTAATTCAAGGCCGATTACGCCTGCACCGATAACCCCGAGGCGTTTTGGCACCTCGGTCATATCCAGTGCTCCCACGTTGTCGATAATGTACTCACCGTCAAAGTCAACGTTGGGGATCGCGATCGGTACGGAGCCGGCTGCGAGGATGATGTCCTTGCCTTCCAGCATGATCGTTTCACTCGAGGCATGCGGGGTGAATTCCACGCGGTGGTCGGCCGACAGGCGTCCCCGGCCGTGGAATTGCTTAACCTTGTTGGCTTTGAATAACTGCGCAACGCCACCGGTCAACTTTTTTACCACGCCGTCCTTGCGTGAAATCATTGTTTTAATATCGATGCTTGGATCCGTGACTTGAATGCCATGCGCTGCGTAATCGTGCTGCAGATGATGAAAGTGCTTGGAACTGTCAAGCAGAGCCTTGGATGGAATGCACCCCACGTTCAGGCAGGTGCCGCCAAGCGCGGCCTTGCCGTCTTTGCCAGTGTTCATGTCGATACATGCGGTGCTCAGGCCGAGCTGAGCGGCCCTGATCGCTGCCACGTAGCCGCCCGGGCCGCCGCCGATTACGATTACATCAAATTTTTCAGTCATTGCTTGAGTTTCCGAATTAGGTTCACAGGTTCAACAACAGGCGTGAAGGATCTTCCAGGGCTTCTTTTACAGCCACGAGGAATAACACGGCGTCTTTGCCGTCGATGATGCGGTGATCGTAACTCAGGGCGATGTACATCATTGGGCGGGCGACTATTTCGCCATTTACGACGGCCGGGCGCTCCTTGATCGTGTGCATTCCCAGGATCGCGCTCTGTGGCGGGTTTAGTAAAGGCGTTGACAGCAGCGAACCGAAGGTGCCGCCGTTGGTTATGGTGAAGGTCCCGCCTTGCAGGTCTTCGAGCGCGATCGAGCCATCACGGGCCCTGGTGGCAAAATCCCGAATGCCGTTTTCGGCCTCGGCGAGCGTCAGGTGTTCGGCGTTCCTCAGGATCGGCACCATCAGACCACGGTCTGTTGAGACCGCAATGCCGATGTCCTGGTAGCCGTGGTAGACGATCTCATCGCCTTCCAGCGAGGCGTTCACGACAGGGTGCTTGCGCAGAGCGTCGCAAACGGCTTTGACGAAGAAAGACATCAAGCCGAGTTTGACCCCGTGCGTTTGCTGAAATTCTTCTTTGTATTTGGCGCGTAAATCCATCACGGCCTTGAGATCAACTTCGTTGAACGAGGTCAGTAAGGCAGCCGTGTTCTGCGCTTCCTTCATGCGCTCCGCAATACGCGAGCGTAAGCGGGTCATCTTGACGCGTTCTTCGGGACGTGCACCGGCAGGTGCGCCGCCTTTGACGTGTTTGATGACATCGGCCTTGGTGATGCGTCCACCGCGACCGGTACCCTTGACCTCGGCCAGGTCTGCCTGTTCCTCCTCGGCTACACGACGCGCGGCCGGGCTGGGTTTTGCAGCTTCTGTGGCCGTGGCGGTTGCAGCTTCAGTTGCCGGCTTCTCTTCAGTTTTTTCAATCTTTTCAGCTTCTTCAATTTCCTCGGCGGGCTCGGTGGCTGCCTCTACCGCGCCTTCTTCGATCAGCCCGAGAACTTCACCACTGGTGACCGTTTCGCCAGTATCGCGGGTGATTTTCTTGATCACGCCATCCACCGGGGAGGGTACTTCCAGAACCACCTTGTCGGTCTCCAGATCAACCAGGTTTTCATCGCGGCGTATGCTGTCACCTGCTTGCTTATGCCAACTGGCAACCGTTGCATCGGCGACGGATTCTGGCAATACCGGAACTTTGATTTCTGTGCTCATTAATCTACCTCAATCCTGGAATTTGA
>JABDPJ010000149.1 GCA_013042835.1 Lysobacterales bacterium | reverse complement strand
CCTCTGTGTAGCCCTTTCAGCGCGTAAAAACTCTTTTTCAGCAAGCGCCCGTTTACCGTATTTTTTCTCGAGTTTTTCTGCTTTTTCCTGTGCAGTAACCGGGTTGTCCGTTTGTGCCAGCAACTTTTCACTGTTCATGACCGGAATGGTCTCACCACCTTCACCGGCCAACACTGACCACGCGTAAGCTTCTGCAAAGTCAACGCGCCGGCCTTCTCCCCGGGCGTACATGCGGGCAACCCGCCCCTGGGCATAGTGGTTACCATTTTTAGCCAGTTTGAAGTACATCCTGTAGGCTTTTTTAAAGTCTCCTTGCTGGTAATAGCGGTCGGCCTCGGCACGATTTTCCATATCATCGCTGGCCAGCAAAGCCGGGCTCTGCGCCAACGCAAACAATAGTATCCATGCCGCTGCAAAGACGGGTTTCATAACACTCTCCATGGGAAATTTTCAGATTCGGCTGGGGATGATAACAGCGACAATATGTCGCGTATACAGGCTCGGTTAATCGCGTTATCGTTAACCCTGAGACGGGGCATGAATTTCTTTACATTACATTATTTTAATTTACATTTTTCTAATGTATAATTTAGCCGCCCTGTCGAGCTGGATCGAGTCATTCAAGTTTCTGACAAATGAGGTTGCTATGAACAAACTTACCGGTTGTAAACTGGCTGTATTGACCCTGGCCCTGGTGTTCTCAGGTTTCACGCTGGCGCAAGAGCCGATTCAGCCCATTGAGCCTGTCAAGGAAATCAACCTGGCGAAGGCCGAGCTGGGTAAAAAACTGTATTTTGACCCGCGCCTGTCAAAGTCAGGATTTATTTCCTGCAACTCCTGCCACAACCTCAGCATGGGTGGCACCGATAACCTGAAAACCTCCATCGGCCATAACTGGCAACAGGGTCCGATCAACTCACCGACGGTACTGAACTCGAGCATGAATGTTGCGCAGTTCTGGGACGGCCGCGCCGCCGATTTGAAAGAACAGGCCGGCGGGCCGATCGCCAACCCGGGTGAGATGGCTTTCAGTCACACACTGGCTATCAATGTCCTGGAATCCATCCCCGAGTACGTCACAGAATTCACCCAGGTGTTCGGCCCGGATTGCATCAACATAGACCAGGTAACCGAGGCCATCGCCGAATTCGAAAAAACCCTTGTCACCCCCAACGGGCGCTTCGACCAGTGGTTGCTGGGCGCTTCCGAGGCCATAACCAAGCAGGAACTGGCCGGGTACGAACTCTTCAAGAGCAGCGGCTGCGTAGCTTGCCACATGGGTCCGGCCGTGGGTGGCAATTCCTTTCAGAAAATGGGATTGGTCGCGCCTTACGAGACCGAGAACCCCGCCGAAGGAGTGGCCGCTGTAACCGGCAAGGATGTGGACAGGTTCAAATTCAAAGTTCCGACGCTTCGTAACGTGGAGCTGACCTATCCCTACTTCCATGACGGTGAAGCGGCGACCCTGGAACAGGCCGTAGATGTCATGGGCCGGTTGCAGCTGGGTCGCAAATTCGAAACTGCCGAGATCGATGGAATAGTGGCGTTCCTGAAAACGCTGAGCGGTGAACAACCTGACTTCAGCTTGCCCGTTCTGCCGCCGTCTACCAACTCAACGCCTCCTCCGGCACCTTTTTAACAGGTGCCTTTGCCTGGAAAGCGGTGCGCCGCTTTCCAGGTTTTCTTTTAGTAAGGCGGTTCAACGAGCTGCAAGGTGGTTCCTTCATCACCAAAAACTCTCAACATACACTCGCCCCACTCCTTCTTGATATTCCAAACAGTCTCGGGCTGGTATTCCAGTGAGATGGAGCCGTTTCGACACCGGACTTTTATTTCAGTCACCCTTCCGACAAGGTTGTCAATGAAGAAACTGTTACGGTTCAAATCCCGGTCAGAAAAAGCCATCGGGGACTCGCAAGTTCTACAGGCAGCAATTTCTACATTGGAGACAATACTGGCACCTCCATTCAGATTCTGACGTACCAGATCAGCTACCCTGTGAGCCGGATCGTCGGCGGCCAGGCCCTGATCAACTTCCAGCAGTGTTGCGTAGTCCTCCAAGCTGGCCTGGTAATTATTGGCTTTGCCCTCTTCCAGAATGGCCTGTTTGAGGAGGTTTATATAAACCTCTTTCGTGGCTACATCATCAGCGATAACCAATGCACGCCTGACATGCCTGAGGGTTGCCTCATCGTTCCCTGCAGCCGTAAAGTAGCGGGCCTTGAGCATATCCAGGTAACAGACTTCGGCCAGCAATCGTTTTTTGTTGTTGTCGAGCTTTTCTATCAGGCTGTTGGCCAGCTCCAGGTCTTGTCCGGTGATTGCATCAGATGCACTTTTATAAGCCCTTAAAAATGCCCTGCTGACACCACCATCGCGGCCCTGGATCATGAAAACGTAGCGGGCTTGCGTGTTACCCTGTTTGACAGGTTTGCCGTTCAAAGTCGCTGGCTGATAGCGCCTGGTCTTGGCGGCTTCGAGTGCGGCCCGGTCGAAATAATCATCAATGCTCGTCTCAAGGACCTCAATATCTTGCGCATGGCCTGCTTCATTGATTTCAAACCTGACAATGACCCAGCCTTCCACTCCGTCTTGCAGTGCTCTGCGCGGGTAAGCTGGAGGCTCATTGCTGATGGGTATGGCATCAGTCCCTTTTGAAAGCACCTCGGCAACGTTTTCACCGGCCTCGGGACCAACCGCGTAGACAGCAGCACTGCAAAAAAGCAATACGAGGAATTTAAGCATCTTACCCCCTCTACGATGGTTTTTTCATGACCAGCAATCTTGGACTGCACCAGTGTAAACCACTTTGAAAATCCAAAA
>JABDPJ010000077.1 GCA_013042835.1 Lysobacterales bacterium | reverse complement strand
GTGCCATCCGATGGGCATTGGTGCCAGGTCAGTACACGCGTCTTGTTGCCTTCGCCCTGGACCACGCCCTGCAGGATCGGGTTGGTGTCACCGATGCCGTATGTTGAGGTGCCAAATTCCACTGCCGGGCAATCGGTAAGACTACCGGTATCATCATCGAGGCAGGTATCCGGAACCACGCCAGACAAGTTAATCGCCGGATCAGCACAGACGCCGCCCGGGTAGTAAGGGTTGGTTTCAGGATCAATCAGAAACTCATCACACACCATGAACTCAAAGGAGTAGGGGTTGATTTCGATGGTCTGTGGGATCACGCAGATTTCCTGGTCATCCTCACAGGGGCCCTCTGTATCGCCGTGGTCGAGGTGGGCTTGCAGGGCGTCTGCATCGATAGTGAGGTCGATCCACTTGCCATTGGGAAGCAGGTGGCACACTTCTACCTTGTCGTTTCCGTCTGCAATGCTGACGGCCATGCTGACCTGGTCGACGCCTTCAACGATACAATCCTCATAAGCGAATCGGCGCACCATGGTATCTGCCGGGCCGCCCTGACGCATCGGTCCCTGTTTCCAGGATGGCAAAGCCAACAACTTGCTTGCGCTGGCATCTGCCTTGGGAATACCTTGCACCAGCAGACTGGCGCGGCGTGCGATCTCGGTATTGAGAATGTCGAAATCGTAATCACCGTAAAGACTACCGCCGTCTGCTGCCATGATCGAAGTGCTCATCAGGCCAACCAATTCACCGGTCTCCCAGTAAACCTCACCCTGGTTCAGCATATTGCCCTGGTTGACCAGGTTCTCCACCAGGCTGTTCTTCAGGCCAATACCGGCTGACGTGTCGGGTGTACCCATATCGAAACTGTGATACCACTGGTTTTTACCAACTTCTTCACTACATGGATAGTCGTCACCTTCTGCGCAAAGTTCCGCATAGCCGTCGCCACCTTCATCAGGTAAGAAGAAACTCGCACCCAAACCTTTGGATTCTTCGACTGCAAAGACAACCCAGGCACTCTTGTCCTCGGTGCCGGCTTCTGTATAGCCCTGGAGCGAGAGACGCGGCCGGGTTGAAGCCGTATTAGCCCGGTTGGGAAGGTCTGCGCTGCCGTCACCATCGATATCGACGACACACATCTCGGTTTCTTTCTGGCCACCATCAGAATCGGGGTTGCCGGTAAGAATGGTTATCGTATCGGCACACTGGTTCTTGATACCGTAGTCCTCCGCGAGTTCGAGATCGCAGTAAAGGTCATCTTTAACAAGACCTGTTTCGTCAGGAGCATTGCACTTGGCATTGTTGGTCATTCGCATGGGCACGGCCATCGGCACAAATACCTGCGGCCTGCCACTCAATAACAGGTCATGGTCCAGGACATTAATCGGTGTCTCGGGATCATCGGTGGTCTCGACGATATCGAAGTACTCGTAGTTGATGAAGGAATACCAGACATCGGTCTGGCTATGCGCAACCGCGCCACTCCAGCCTTCACCCGGGCCTAAACCCTGGCCAGGACGCAGTCCATCGGGGTCTTCCTGCCAGGTCATGACAAAACCGGCATCCTTGACCGCCCGTACTTCGATGCGGTTGGGGTCACGTCGTCCGGAGGTCAGGCGTTCCGCCTGTGTCCAGACAAAATGTGACTCTTCCACATACACATCGGTCCGTGGGTCATCGCCCGGCAAAAGGATACCGCGAGCAGTCCAGACACAACCGTAAGGTACGATGCCAGCCTGAGGATAACCCTCGTCGGCAAAGTCACTATAGCCCTGCTTACCTGCAACACCGAAGGCATCGAGTAGGTACAGGTCGTCATCCATATCAAAGTCGATTCCTTCCACACCAAGATTCTTGTCACCCTTCTGCAGGAATTTTTCCAGCGTGTCCAGTCGAGTTAACGCATCTTCAGTGGGTTCATCAACGGTCATGTTATAGGCCGGTTGTCCCTTCTCGCAGAAGCGGCTTGGCCATGCGACCAGCACCTTGTTTCCCGCAATGGCGTGGAACACGTTATAGGTGCCGCCTGGATAGGCATTCAAATCCTGTTCGGTGCCAATGCATTGTTTTACGGGTACACCATCCGGGTATGGGCCATCTTTGACGCTCACGGCAGCGCCAATCTTGGTAACACCATTACTATCTGTGGATTGGGCATGCACTACACATGGGGGTAGTGATTCCAGCACTTCTTCAAAAACGAACTCGCCCTTGTTGTCAGCAACGGTTGTTCCAACCAGGTCTCCGGTTTCGGCATTGAGAATAGTGACCTCTGCGTTGATTTCTACGTTGAAACCCGCGATCTCGAGGTCAGTTCCATCCAGGAATTCCGCATCGGTGATGATTGCCCCAAGCTCCTCGGGGGTTTCCCACTTGAGAGGAGTGGAATGGCAGCTGTAGCAGGCTGGTGCCTTTGTATTGCCCTGGAGAGCGACACCATGGCATTCGGAACAGTGATTGGGGGCGTAGTAGGGGTCGTCATAACCCGTTACATGCATTATGCCAGGACCCATGCTTACGGTATGCGGGATATAGTTTGTGTCACCGTCACCGTCGCCATCATCTGTATCGTTTACCAGGTCGAACGAGCTTTCATCCGCCGAGTTGGACAGGTTGATCTGTTTGAAGGTGACGCCGTCGTCCAGGCTCACGGCCGCATAGGTATCGAAATACCGGTGCGCAAACGCCGTGTTTTCAACTTCAAACTGCGGTCCATAAATGAAAACATTGATCAGAGGCCTGGCCACATCGAGTGCCTCAACCAGATTCTCCTCTATGTCGTTGTAGGGGATAAGGCCATCCTCCACATCCTTGCCCGCCGGTGCACCACTCGCCTGCTGGGCAGGCACGTAGAATTTCATAAACCCGGTAAAGGCATGTTCTGCCTCGGAAAGCTTGTCGTTGACAAGGTCGTCATCAAAGACAGGGACCTTGATTGTTTGTGACATGCTCTTGTTGTTGATTTGGCCATCATCGGCACTGACAATGCCGGTCAAGGCAAGTGTCAACGCAGCCAACAGGGAAGCCAGACATCGAAGTCGTTTCATCTTAATTCTCCTCAGAATCGGCAAATTTTCGACTGACCTCAAGTCATATTGGCCAGCCACCAACGCAATGGACAGTTCACCGGCAACACCGGAACGGCCATTTAAACAACCTGCAAGAGGATTCCATTCCCCAAAATTTCTATAAAACGATTCTTGGTTTTTTCTTGTTTTTCTTGAGTTTGATACATTGATAACAGGTGCATCTTTAACCTACGCTGAAATTATTTTTAAGCCAATGTTAAGGTTTTTATTTAAAATAAATATGAGATATACTTTATAAACCACTGAATTATAATGATAATATAGTATTTATATTAGGGGTGCTTAATAAACGATTCAGAAAAAGAGTCAAAAAAAGAATTTTTTTCGGACAGCATCTTTGCAACTTTCGCAGTTGTCAGACAAGCAACCACCACATTTGATATGTACTTCCGAAACAAGCGCTATTCACGCTTTAGTGCAAGTTAGCCGGGCTTGAAATGAATTGATGCAGAAAAAATCCTGTTATATGCTAAACTCAAGGTAGAAGCCTGTGATTGCGGTGGAACGTGGCCTTTCATTGCCACCACCAGTAACGACAGGCGCGTTGGAGCTTGGCGCGGATAGTTGGGTCCGGTGCGAAGCAGTTAAGCCAGGTACGGCATCTCCTGGCCGCATTGCGGCAGTGACACGCAGGAGCAGACAGGGTAACGTTTTTTCGTCTGACTGTGTTCGACAACTTCCCGGTTCCGGGTGGTTAACGATTCCGTTTAGCTCATTGGAAGAGAAACCCGTGCATTTACACCGCCCGGTGTAGCAGGCACGGATGAATGCGTGACGGGAGGGATCGCGATGCTTTTATATTCGACGCTACTCATTATCGCCCTGGCTTTGGCTGTTGGCATTATCTGGGTTTACCGGACAACTTCGGACACCAGCAAGGCAATTTACACCACCATACTCCCGGATACTGTAAAGTCAAAACCGGCTGATCACCTTAAACAAACCGAAGGACAAAAGCCCAGCCGCGTAGTGAAAGATCCCTGGGGACAAAAACAACACGCGACGCCGGCTACTGTAGCCAAAACCAATGCCGCCGTGCCTGACAGCAAAGCACCGTGGGGCTCACCCCGCAGTGAACATCATGCTCGTACCCAGATCCATGCCCATGGCAAAGACAACGCGCGCCATTGCAGCCTCTATGAAAGCCCTGCAACAGAACCCGCAGGAATTCGCGAGCAGAACGTCGGCTGGCCACAGCGTGAAGACATCGCTGACAGCGGCGGAGCAGCATACAAGGTCAGCAGGAAAAAGGCGCGAACCAGGAAGAAAACCGATACAGACCTCAAAACTGCCAGCAAACCCTGGGGCTGGTAAGACCCTGGAAATGCGTGCAGTTAAATTTTGCTGATAAGGGCAGGGCGCACTAATCCCTTTCCGAACAGGCAAAAGCCTGCCAATTTTTTGGGTTTGATAAAAAAGCTTTTATTGCTTTCGGGATCGTTCAATCATGTATCGCACGACATCGGAGGCCCCGTGGTAGCTCAGTAATTTGCCCGGATTCCTGTTTGCGTAGACTCTGAATATTTCGTCACAGAATCCTTGCCCAGTTTCGTCTACATTTCTGAAATTGAAGTCCAACAGGGGATATTCATCAAGCCCAGCAATAATCTCTCTGCTTCCGGTCTGGACATCAATCGTTAGTGTTTCGATAGATTGATTTTGACGATATCAATCCTGGCGTTGATCCATTTTCTCAACATGTATGCAGTGCGGTAGAATTGAAGCCGTAATCCTTTCCAGTACCTGGTTCAAGACGGTGGCAGTTATGTCGGTGAGCATTAAGCGCTGGGTCCTCACACTGATGATGATTTCGGTGACTGTTCTGTCTGTCGCGTGTCATGACGTGGAAAGTAATTACGCTGCAAACAAGGAGGATGTTCAGTTCACTTCAGGGGAATTCGAAGTACACGGCGAATTATTGACCCCGGCAGGTGACGGGCCGCACGGCTTGGTCATCATGGTGCATGGAGATGGCCCCGCATACGTCCGTTATTATTCCAGGATCAAACAGAACTTCCTGCAAGTTGGCTATGCGACATTAATCTGGGATAAACCGGGATTCGGCAAGTCGAAAGGGCATTTGTCCGACAAGACGTTGGCTGAGGAGCGGGCGCAGATATTGTTGGATGCTACCAATGAAATCAAGGGCCGTTCCAATATTGACGCCGGCAATATTGGAGTCTGGGGAATCAGCCAGGCTGGCTACGTGATAGCAAGGGCACTTCCCAGTTCCGATGACATCAGTTTCATGATCCTTGTTGGTGCTGCCGGAGAGAATGGCATTCGTCAAACTGCGTACTATATCTATCAACAGTTGATATGTGAGGACGTACCAGAGGACACGGCCAGGCTGGCGGAGCAGCGATTTATCGGGCTGTATTATGCCCAGACATTCGATGAATACCGCGACGCTGCAAAGCCACTTGTCGATGACCCGAGAATAAGGAAAATGGGATTTGTGACAGCTATGTGGACGGAAGATCAATGGAAGGCCTATGAAGGAGACGAGGAAAGCTTTTACGACCCGGTTTCTGCAATCCGGAATGCTGATATCCCCACCCTGGTGGTCTTTGGTGCCCTGGACAAAAACGTAAACCCATTACAGGGCGTTGAGGCCTTTACGTCGGCGCTCGAGGTTGCAAATAACAGTAACTCTCAAGTTAAGCTTATTGATGGGGCGGATCACGATATCATCATGTCTGAGACAGGGTGTGCACATGAGCGAGCAGCAAGAACCACGAAAGGCTGGTCAAACTATGCCCCTGAATACCTGCAAACAATGCAAGAGTGGCTCCTGGACAGGAGCTGGTAGCTGGTTCTGAAAATTTATGGGGTCAGAGTCAGGTGCCAGAGTCAGCTGACAAGGTGTACCTTTTATTGAAGCCACAAAACGAACACGCTTTTTCTCGTCTGATAAAGTGGTGCCCGGGGCCGGAATCGAACCGGCACGGTATTTCTACCGAGGGATTTTAAGTCCCTTGCGTCTACCAATTTCGCCACCCGGGCTTATTGCAGAGCGAATTGTACCTGTATTAAACGCTCCAGAGAATGCTTTTGGCTATTGCATGTCCTGCAAAGCCTTGTAGCGGACCATCAGGAAGCGATAGCGGCTTGAATCGCGCAGGCGTTGCGCCAGCCTGTCATGAAGTTCTGGAGACCAGCCGATGTACTTTTCAATAAACTCCCGCGCTTTTTCGCTGTCACCCTGTTTCTGAATGCCCAGCACTTCACTGAGCAATTGCCTGATAACCCGGTTGTACTGTTCATAATGTATTTCCAGCCTGGCATCCGATGGATCAAAGCTCAGCAGGCCGTTCTCAAGGAAATAGTTAAATTGCATCAGCTGCATGGTCTGGTAGGGCTGGTCCATGCGCGGCTGGTTCTTCTGCAACACGCGCAGAACACCGGCGGCCTGCACCGAGCGAAACAGTTCGTCATCCATCACGCCTGTTGCATTCAGGTGCGCCGAGGTGAACGCCGAGACGAGATCAGCCTTCATTTCTTCAAAATGGCTTCCCCACGGGGACAATGCCTCGTTCAGGTCGCGCCCGCCGGCAGTTTTATCAACACCCAGGTAATGACCTACCTCGTGCCATAAAGTACGGTAGAAAGGCCCGTTTAGCGTCAGGTCGTCGGCGTGTTCGGCTTTGACTGCGGTCTGGAACGTATGCTGTTTGTCTTCAAACAGTTGCGGATGGGTCATGATGTTGTAGCGTAGCAATATTGTGCGGCCATACTTGCGGGTGTGATTGCTGTCATTGGGCAGAATGGTCGCCGTGTTTCCGCCGCGTGACTGGCCAAAGTCCGCGATGATGTTGTAGACACCTACAGGTATATCCTGTTGGATTTTTCTTCCTGCACCAACCGGCAGGCTATCCTGTATGGCCTGCAATCCACCCAGTGCGGCCGACAGTTCATTGCTCTTGTCTGTATCCCGTAGCAGCAGGCTCAAACTAAAAAAGGACTTCACCCCATACAAGGCATCCGCATAGACCTCGTAGCTGCCAATCTGGGCATTCAGGTTATTGAATCGACCGCGCACCCAGGCTGCGTCGCCGCCTTCATAATCGTCGCTGACGATATCGCGTGCCCTCAGCGACAGGTAGGCCGCAAAATCCGGGTCTTCCTGTCTTACGTCGTCGGCGGCAGCCAGGATTAATGCATAGGCCTGCATAATGTCCGGCGCCCAGCGCACCGAGTAGGGCAGGGCATACCACGATGAGCTGTCCGTGCCTGACTTCAAAGCCTGCAGTTGATTTCTCAAGCCGGGGTGTAAGCCATCGAGTAGCGGAAAACGATCGAGCATGGCGAGGTCCCGCTCAACATTATCCGCTGAATTTTCTCGCACCACGGTGCGTAAATTCAATAAATCCCGGGCCTTCTGAGGATTGGCTTGCAGGAAAGGGTCGAGCAGTTCGGTACTCATTCCACGGGGGTAAACATTCTTACCAGGTTCCTCCGCCATCGCGGGCAGGAAGGGCACCCTTTGGTTCTGCAAGGTCGTGGTGACAGGGCCCTTGGAGCGATAGTACATATCCAGTAAGGCGGCAGTATGCTCGCTGCCGCCATGTAAATGTTTCAATTTTTCAAGAGATTCAAGCGCTTGTGGATGCAGGGAATCTTCATAAAGCCGGTTAAATATTAATCCAACCCGTATCAGCTTTTCAGCCGCAGCCTTTTCGGCTGTTGTCAGCGATGACAGGTCGGGATCAAGCGTTATCGTCCTGGTTTTCTCTGCGACTTCCTTGACTTGTCCAAGACTCCAATAGCCTTCAGGCAATTCCTGCGCCCAACCATGTTCCACATTAAGTGCAGTGACAAGCACCACGGCCAATATCCATATCCTGGTATTCATAGTTCACCTTTCTGGAGAGTAAGGACGCTGACTCTTCGTGAGACCTCAACAATCCGGCCAAAACGTAGATTGCCTCGATTGGTGGCAATTTTCCAGATAAAGCATTGCGGCTTCAAGACAATATTTTGCAGGCGCTAAAAATACCGGTATCGCCACTCAAGACTCAGCCGGCGGCCGGCCCCTGGAAAATAGCGGTAATTTCCGAATGCGTAGTCAGCCCGCTCTGCATAGCGTACATCCAGCAGGTTGGACAGGCGCAATGACAAGGCATGGCGGCCTTCAGCGAGGGCCGTCCAGGCACGCACATTCAACAAACTGTGCCCCGGGTAACTATGTGCATTGGCAGCATCCAGGAAATAGCCCCCCTGATAGACCCATTCTGCCTCAACCGCCCGGTTTGCCGTGTCCTGCCATTTTATGCGCACAGCACCCAGCCATGGGGGCGCAGTATCGACTTCATTGCCTTTCAGAATAACCTCGCCGCGGCCCAGGTCACGGTTGAAATCATACTCATGCCTTGCCCAGGAAAGGTTTGCGCTAAATGACAACGCGTCGCTTACCTGCCAGTAGAGCAGGGCTTCCATACCGAGGTGACGGGTCTTGCCATCGCTGATGTTAAAGCCATTGGCGTCACGAAAAATGAAATTATCTTTACGCATGACGTATACGCTTAGCTCATAGTCCAGTTGGTCGGTAAAACCCCGCAAGCCAATCTCCAATGAGTCCAGTTGCTCGGAATCGAGGTCTGCGACGGTCTGTCCACTTTGCAGGCGATAGAGCTCCGTGGCTTGTGGGGCCCGGTAGCCTCGGGCAGCGCGCAGGTAGAGCACTTGAGCCTGGTTCAGATCATAAGCAAGGCCCAGTTCGGGCGAGAAATTGCTGAAACGGTCAGACCGGTCTGCCGGACGCGAATACAGGCATCCGCCAAACCCGCAAGGGGTGCCATCATCACGCGTATTGCCATCCAGCATGCGGTTCCTGTAATCATATTTGAGCGTTTCTGCGCGCAGCCCCGCGGTCAGCTCTAATCCTGGGCGAAATTCGCGTTGCCACTTGCTCCAGGCGGCCAGCGTCAGTGCTTTGACGTCGTAATCGTAATGAAATCCCTGCGGTCTCGTCTCGTTCAGGAAACCCGAGCCGGATTCAAGCGGATCTTCCTGGTACTGGGTCAGAAAGCCATTCGCCCACTCAAAATCAATGCCTGCAGACCACGATTCTGCATCCGACCAGGTAAACAACAGGCCAGCTGATTCCTGGCCATTGTTCTCCAGGGGCTTTCCAGGAAGAAAGTGCTGCAGGAAGTCCATGCGGCTACTGCGGGCAAAAGGAATCAGTTCCAGGTCATTGCCTCTATCGGTCAATCCGTTCCAGCGGCTTGATAAGCGACCGGCCCAGGCCTTGCGAAACGCCTCGGGATTGAAGTTTTTTGTACGTAAAGCTCCTGATTTATATGCGTTTTTACCAGGAATATACCCTGCAGTATCCTGATCCAGGTACGCGTATGCAAACGCCGTTCGTCCCATGTAGCGCTCGTTGGAGTGGTTGACTTGCCAGTTGAACAGGCCGTGACGGTAACCTTCGTCATCCCTGAAACTGCCGGCGTCAGTGAAACTGGCCTGCACAGCGTTGTGGGCGCCTGATGCGGCAAAACTGCCGCGGTAGTAATCATCGGTGCCGGCCTCGAGGGAAAGCTCTGAGAATATTTCTGGGGCGGGTCCGGGTGTGAATACACCGACTGCGCCGTGCATGGCATTGGAGCCATACGTGACTGTTGCGGGGCCGCGCAATACCTCGATGCTCCCAGCCTGCGCTATATTGACCTCGAATAGCTGATTGACGTTACAAAATCCTGACGGGCGGGTAGGGACGTTGTCCTCCATCACCATGAATGCGCCACAAGCGCCCGCTCCTGTTAAAACCGGCGATCGTATGGCTGTCAGGTGCTCCTGGCCGGAACCTGCGGATATCCAGGCGCCTGGCACGCGATCGAATATCTCGTTCGGGTGCTTCGGTGCTTCCGCGAGTATCTCGTCTGCAGTAAGAACGCTGAGGCTGCTGTTGACTTCATTGCTAACTGTGTGGCGTTCTGAGTGAACATAGATAGTAGGGAGTGCGTCAGATGATGAACTGGTTTCGTTTTTCACGAAACCAGGTTCCGGTATAGAGTCGGCCACCGTTGAATCAACAACGCTGGATTGCAGTAAAACAATAACTAAGAGCGCTGTGACCATCTGAGCATGTTACCCAACATGCAGGGTAATGCAAACCTTCTTATCTGCTGAATATAACCTGTGTATATAAGGCAATTCAGTCAGTGGTTAAATATCTAGAATATTATTCACGTTATTCATCTATCTGATTGTTAATAAATGATTATATAATTTACCTTAGGTATATACCCAAACTATGACGCTTCAAGATACCAGGCTGTCGAAATGAGCATTTGTTTACAAAATCAAAAGCTACGAGAAGGGTACGGGAACTGTGCCTTATCACTACTTTGCTATTTATTGGCTCGTTTCACATTCTCTATTTAACATAATATACATTATACGCATATGTATAAGGTCAATATATATAGCGGATAAAGCTTAACCATAATGAAATCGTGCTTTTGCAAGAGACTTCCCTTTTGTATGAACGAAAGAAATAATCGGGGCAACGAACGGGTAATATCAAGTAGTGGTCGCCGGGATTCCTTTCACGTAGCTTGGAATCAGCAAGGGTCTTCACCAATGCATCTGTTCTCGAAAATGAATTTGCTGGGGGAATCCGTTGAGCGGTTTTGCGGCGCTCACTAAGTCTTCTGCAAGCGTGTTTAGATTCTTTCCGACGTCTTTCAGGTGCGCTGTGCAACACTAAAGCCAGGAGTTGATGATTCCAGGTAAAGCCCTGCGTGCTTATGCTCCATTCGACCCTGCATCTTTATCACCATCAAAGAG
>JABDPJ010000066.1 GCA_013042835.1 Lysobacterales bacterium | reverse complement strand
CTTAACACTCCATCCATTTTTTGGGTGTGGCCTTCATCACTTAACTAAAAAGCCCGATTACTTAAATGTGACTAAACTGTATAGCCACCTAAGTTTTTCAAACCATTAAGATCGTTAGAAACAAGCAGAATTACCTTTCTAGGCTAACTCAGCTTCCCATGACAATGCTTGAACTTCTTGCCTGAACCACAGGGACAGGCCTCATTGCGGCCCACCTTGCGTCCGTCGCGCACGAAAGGCTCGGCTGGAGCCTGGGCATTACCCGGACCACCTGCAACCGCTGAAGCCTCGTCGTGGTGATACTCCATCGGCGTTTCCTTGCGGGTTTCCACGGCTTCGACGTCCTCTTCCGCCCGCACCTGCACGCGCGCCAATATCCTGACAACCTCGTGCTGGATGTTGTCGAGCAAATCACTGAACATCTCGAATGACTCGCGCTTGTATTCCTGCATGGGCTGTTTCTGCGCGTAACCTCGCAAGTGAATGCCCTGGCGCAGGTAATCCATGTTGCCCAGGTGGTCTTTCCATTGCTGATCGAGCACGTTCAACATCAGTGCCTTTTCGAAATGGCGCATGACGTCAACACCGGTTTCTTCTTCCTTGGCTTCAAAATGCCTGGTGACAGCTTCGGAAATTCGCTCGTTCACATCTGCTTCGGTCAGGTCTTCATCAGCTTCCAGCCAGTCGTGAATGGGAATCTTGATACCGAATTCGCCTTCCAGCGCCTTTTCCAGCCCCGGGATATCCCATTGCTCGTCGATACTGCCCTCAGGCATGTACCGGTTGACCAGGTTGCCGAATACGTTCTCCCTGAACTCAAGGATAGCGTCATGAACATCCGCGTCTTCCATCAGGTCGTTGCGCTGCCCGTACACTACCCGGCGCTGATCGTTGGCAACGTCATCGTACTCGAGCAGGTGTTTACGGATATCAAAGTTGTGCGCTTCTACCTTACGCTGAGCGTTTTCAATCGCGCGGTTAAGCATGCCGGCTTCGATGGCCTCGTCTTCCTTCATGCCAAAACGCTGCATCATCGAGGACATGCGGTCGGATGCGAAGATACGCATCAGGTTGTCTTCCAGCGACAGGTAGAAGCGGGATGAACCCGGGTCTCCCTGGCGGCCGGAACGACCGCGCAACTGGTTATCGATACGCCTGGATTCGTGGCGCTCGGTACCGATGATGTGCAAGCCACCGGCTTCGAGCACGGCATGATGGCGTTTCTGCCAATCCTCCTTCAGCGCTTCCACCTGCTCTTCGCTCGCGTTTTCACCCAGCTCTTCCATTTCGGCAGCCAAACTGCCACCGAGCACGATGTCAGTACCGCGACCGGCCATGTTGGTTGCAATGGTCACAGCCGACGTGCGCCCTGCCTGGGCGACGATCTGCGCTTCACGCTCATGCTGCTTGGCATTGAGGACTTCGTGCTTGATCTTGGACTTCTTCAACAACTTTGAAATCAGCTCGGAGTTCTCAATGGACGTAGTACCCACGAGCACCGGCTGGCCGCGTTTGGCGCAATCTTTGATGTCATCGACGATAGCCTGGAATTTATTCTCAGCCTTCAGGAAGACCAGGTCATCATGGTCTGCCCTGATCATGGGCATCGCGGTTGGAATGACAACCACTTCCAGGCCGTAAATGGACTGGAACTCATAGGCTTCGGTATCGGCCGTACCGGTCATGCCGGACAGAGTCTTGTATAGCCGGAAGTAATTCTGAAAGGTAATCGAGGCCAGGGTCTGGTTCTCGCGCTGGATCGGCACGCCTTCCTTGGCCTCCACGGCCTGGTGCAAGCCGTCTGACCAACGGCGGCCCGCCAGTGTGCGGCCGGTAAACTCATCAACGATAACGACTTCATTGTCCTTGACGATGTAGTCCACGTCCTTGCTGAACAGGTGCTCGGCGCGCAGCCCTGCATTGAGGTGATGGACCAGGTTCAGGTTTTGTGCGTTGTACAGGCTGTCCTCGGCTTTGAGCAGGCCGGCGCTGACCATCAGCTTCTCGACCTTGGCCATTCCGTCTTCGGTCAGATAAACCTGCTTCTGCTTTTCATCTACCGTGAAGTCGCCTTCCGGAACAACTTCAGAGCCCTCTGCAGGAGCTTCGGCGCGAGTGAGGTGCGGAACCAGCTTGTTGATCTGCATGTAGAGCTGCGGTGTTTCTTCAGCCGGGCCGGATATGATCAATGGGGTCCTGGCTTCATCGATCAGGATGGAGTCGACCTCATCCACGATCGCGAAAGAGTGGTCGCGCTGGACTTTCTGGTCGGGCGTGAACGCCATGTTGTCGCGCAAATAGTCGAAACCCAGCTCGTTATTGGTCGCGTAGACCACTTCGCAAGCATATGCGGCCCGCTTGGCATCATGTGTCATGCCGGGAACGACCACACCCACTTCCATGTCCAGCGCGTGGTAAATGGGTCTCATCCAGTCAGCATCACGGCCGGCAAGGTAATCATTGACAGTAACCACGTGGACGCTTTTGCCGCTCAGGGCATTGAGGTAACAGGCAAGGGTCGCCATCAGGGTCTTACCTTCACCGGTCTTCATCTCGGCGATCTTGCCTTCATGCAACACGATACCGCCGATCAGCTGTACGTCATAATGACGCAGGCCCAAAGTCCTTACACTGGCCTCGCGGACGGTTGCAAAAGCCTCCGGCAGCATGGCTTCCAGCTTTTCTCCGTTGGCAAAGCGCTCGCGGAACTCGGCAGTTTTCGCCTTGAGCTCTTCATCTGACAACGCCTTGAGTGCGTCCTCAAACGCATTGACCTGGTCCACGACCCGGCCCATCTTCTTGATAACACGTTCATTTCGGCTGCCAAATAATTTGGTAAAAACTGCGTTCAACATGAGGTATTAGCTTTTCCGGATTGAATGATTAATGAAGTCTTGCCCCGCGCTTAAGATGGGGTCAATTGCCCAGGGAAACAACCCAGGGTAAACATGTGATTTTAACTTAAATATTGCGGTGTGGTGTATTGAAAAAGCCTACGTTTCAACGCATTTGCTTAACGAACTTGTACGGGTTGACGTGCTGACCTTTATACAGGACCTCAAAATGGACATGGGGTGACGACGCCCTGCCTGTTGCACCCATTTTGGCAATCTGTTGACCGGCAGTAATGCCGTCTCCTGCCTTGACCAGCAACTCGTCATTGTGGGCATAGCGCGTGATATAACCATTGCCATGATCAATCTCCAGCAGCTTGCCATAGCCCTGCCTTGGGCCGGACCAGATCACGACACCACTGGCCACGCCCAGTACTTCGCTGCCCTTGATGCCTGCAAAATCCAGTCCGTTGTGCCGCGCGCGCTTGCCGGTAAACGGATCATTGCGTTCACCGAAGCCTGATGATATCCAGCCCGAACTGACCGGCCAGCCCGCCGGCGTTCTCTCGGCCTCCAGGTTCCTGTCCAAAAGCAGCAACTGCAGCGCATCGAGACGCGCATACTGGCTGGCCAGTATTTCTGCTAACCAGTTGATGGATTGGCTCATATCCATGACGCTGGAGACACC